>DASXSR010000026.1:0-18681 GCA_036505875.1 Blastocatellia bacterium
GATTAGAGCTTCCTTCTTCGTTACCTCGGTCTATCGACCAGTAGACGAACATCGCTCGGCCTACGATGCTAGAGCGAGGCACGGTTCCCCAATATCGGCTATCCATGCTGTTGTCGCGATTGTCGCCCATGCAGAAGTATTGGTCGCTATCGTAGCGCCCATCGTTGTCCGCGTCGTAGATTCGCTGAAGCTGGGGGTCGCTTCTGATCTCATCGGGAACCGGATCACCTTTGACCGGCACTTTGAACGGCTGCCTGGTTCCGTATTTAGTGCTGTTATCTTCCAGGCTCGATACGACGCTTTCGTGATCGTTCTCATAATAGAAAACGCTCCACCGGGCACCCTGACCGTCAGCGTCGTTCTCCAGTGGCTCAAGGGGGGCGGCGTCATCGTTATTCTGAGGCTTCACGTAAACTCGACGCTCGGGCAACGGCTGGCCATTAATGTGGACAGTGTTGGTTCTGGAATCGTACTCGACCGTATCGCCGGGAAGGCCAATCACGCGCTTCACGAAGTTGGTCTCAGGCGTCCTGGGAAACTTGAAGACAACGATATCCCCTCGTCTGATCTCTCGCTCGGGCAACAACGGCAGGTTCAAGTGATCCGGTCCAAAAATGAATTTGTTCACCAGCAAGTGGTCCTGGATCCAGATGGTGTTCTTCATGGAGCCGGTCGGAACCTTTACCGCCTGGACGATGAAGGTCATTCCAAACAAAGCCATGATCAGCGTGACGACCGCCGACTCGAAATATTCGCGGGGCACGCTCTTCTTGAAAACGCGCTCTTTCATTTCAACGGTCCGAACTTCGGCGGCAGGTGGCGTGACAGATTGCGGTTCGCTGACGGCGGTTCTAGTAGTCTCTGTTTGTGTGGTTAGTTCGAACTGATCGCTCATAGGTTGATTATCGCAAAGGAGGTTGCGCTCGACAAATCACGCGTCGCGGGTCGCGGTTCTGGTTCCCTGTTCTTCCTTTTCCGCCGACAGATCGACGCTCGCTTCGGGCGTCAGGTTAGAGTAACTGGGGCGTTGGATGTCGTCACTAGTTTGCTGAGATTGTGACGCCAGCACCCTTCCGCCCTCGGCTATGGCCTTGCGCTTTTGCTGGATTGTTATACCGATCACGTCGTCTGGCAATTCAAGCGCGCAGCGGGCGGCTTCTTGTTGCGCGACTTTTATGGTGTAACCTTCTCCCATCGCCACCGGCCGTCCGGCGATGCGAAGCTCCACTTTAAAAGTTCGTCTGTGGTCTGGACCTAGCGCTTCAACAACGACGTATTCGGGCCCTGGGGCGGCTGCGGCTTGTAGTCTTTCCTGCAGCGTCGATTTGTAGTCGGCTCCGATCATAGAAGCGGGATCGATGCTCATGAGCTTCGGTCGCAGCTCGCGACGCAGGAAGCGTTCGGCGGCCGCGATCCCGCCGTCTACGTAAAGCACGCCTATCAGCGCTTCGTAAGCGTCCGCCAGCAGCGCTCGCTTCCTGCGCCCGCCCGTCTTTTCTTCGCCGCGATTCAGAAGGATGTAGCGACCCAGATCCAAATCGTCGGCGAGTTCGACAAGCCTCGCCTCGCTCACGAGGTACGCCTTCATCTTTGACAGCTTTCCCTCTGCCAGATCGGGAAAGCGCTCGAGCAACCACGCGCTCACAACGAAGCCGAGGACCGAATCGCCCAGAAACTCCATCGCTTCGTAGTGTTGGCAGCGCTCTCCTACTCGTTCGTTAGCGAACGAACGATGCGTGAGCGCACGGTCCAGCAAGGCGCGCGACCGGAACGAGTAACCGATTTTCTGTTCAAGCTCCGAGAGAAGTTTTTCGCGTTCGAGCAGAATCATAAGCCGATCTACAATATATCACACTGGACCGAAACTCGTTACTGTTTAAGCCATCGATCCGTGTCAGCGTCCATACGCAGAAGAAGCCAGCCCGAAAGAGCTGGCTTCTAGAGATTTGGAAACGAGTCACGAGCGTTACGGTTTAACCGTGGAATTGGCGGTCGCCGTCTGAGGTGGGCTGCTCGAGCCACTTCGGTATTGTTGAATCAGCTTTTGCAGACCGTCTGGAGAATCAGGGTGTCGATAGTTATACAGCTTGGCGAGTTCCTTCTCGACGTTCGTTCGGACGGGGTCATACTCTTTCTTGCCGGTTGTCAGAGCAACATATCGCGCCCAGCAATCAATAAGCGCATCTGCATGCTTGTTAGCTTCGTCGAGCGCCGCTTTCACCTCCGGCTTAGCGTCGGGTTTCCCCTCGTTAGCTGCCTGCTGATCGGCCTCAGGGAACGACTGAAACTTCTGGGCAGCAACCGCATACTTTTGCTGATATAAGTTTCCGCAGGCAAAGAAGTAAGCAGGTTCAGCGGGATCGAGGCTCGCAGCTTTGCTATTGTACTCAAGCGCCTTGTCTACATTCTTGTTACGACTTTCGATCGTTCCAAGATCGTAATTCAAGAAAGCCAAGGCCGACCCTTTCTTGAAGTCCTTTGCGCCAGTCGGCGTCTTCCCTGCCTCGACGATGCGCATGGCCTGCTTCGAGAATTCAGCATATTCAGACGCGTGAGAATTATTTGGCGGTGAGGCGTACAGCTCCTTCGCTCGTATCTGGTTTATCATGACCCAGAGGTAATCGAGGTTGTCGGGATCTGACGCCAGCGCTTCCTTGCCAAGCCGAATCATCTCTCCCATATTTCCGGCCGTCACCGCTTGATTGAAGAGATACCCGCGAATCTGGGGAATCCACTTCTTAAGGTAAGCTACGTTCGTCGCGTTACCATTTGGGAACTTCTCCAAATACGCCTTTGCCAGTTCCATCGCTTTGACATAATCCTTGGCCTGGTTAGCTTCAAACCAGGCTTTGTAGGCCGCCGCTTCTTCAGCCGCGGGATCCTGCGCGACCTCATCGATCCGAACCGTCTTCGCTGGAGCGAGGGGCACAAACAGCGCCAGCGAAAGCATCAGCGCTGTCAGGGGTGTTAGCAGCTTTTTCATCGGGCGATAATCCTCCTGCTCTTGTTTGCTCGAGTGCTTTCGAAATCGAATATGGGCCTATACCGTTGTGTTGTACTGAATTCGCTTGCAACTCTGGGATGCGTGCGAAGCAGTCAAAGTTGCTGACTACCACTCACGGGAAAGCGCCGGAAGCATAGTCTCACGGGCCAATGTTTCTTGTCAAGCAAATGCGAAATGTCAGCGCGACAAGGCTGAAGGTTGAGAACTTCCTGCTGTTAGCTTCAGCAGAAAACTGTACAACTGAGGATCGCGGATCATCAGTTCGCGATCGGTGTGGCGCGCAGTGATCCCAGCGGAAGGCCGCTTACGATTCGAGACAAAGGCCTCGTACCCCTGCGCGAAGTATTCTTCCTCATTCGCCGCCGCGTAGTAATCCAACGTTCGGCCCTCGCGACGAGCTCGCTCGTAGAGCTTGCGAATTGTCTTCACATCTTTTTTACCCAGAGCCGCGATGTGGACTTGATGAGCGAACTCGTGGGCGATTGTGTTGAAGCCTCCGCGCGCCGCCTGATCCAGATACTCGATTCCCGAGACTGTTATCCTGCCGCCAACTCCTCGAAGGCTCGAGTAATAACGACCGTCGAAAGTCTTCTCGCCCGTAATATCCGCGAAGCCGCGAAGATCGCTCGGACGTTGATCGAAGGCTAGCAAGTAGTGACGGGCCTTGTGCCTCGCGAGCTTCGGCAGAAACGCTCCGAGCGGGGCAACCGCCGAGTCGATCACCGATTGCTGCCTCTTGGTCAGCGAGCGATAGTCAGGAAAGATCTCTCCGGTGATCGCATAGGCAGGCGGCGAGGGTTGATTGTGAAACAGCGCCGCGAAATCGACTGCGCCGATCTCGATTCGCGCTCGCTCGCTGATACCGCGATACGCATAACTCAATTCGAGCTGCCCGAGCGAGCCCTCCGGATCAACCGCTACCGCGAGCCTGGCAAAAGCGGCTGCCCGCTCATAGTCGCCTTGTCTCAACCAGATGTCGCCGAGACCGATCAGCGCGCGATAGTAACGCGGCTCGAAACGCAGCGCAGCCTGAAACTCCGTGACTGCGGGCGCCAGTTCGCCGTCTTGCTTGAGCGCGCGCCCACGCTCGTAGTGAGTGCGCGCCGCCTCGGACACCTTCTGATCGTAGCCAGTCTTGCCGTCGAGGTACTGCGATAACAGTCGTCGCGCGCTGACATTGAATGGATCAAGCGAGACCACGCGGCGAGCCAGCGAGCGCGTCTCGTCAGCTTTGCGTTCGCTCGACCTTGCGTGAGCAAGCGCCGACAGCGCATCGGCGTCAAAAGGGTCGAGTGAGATCGCACGACTGGCTTCGTCCGCTGCTTCAGAGATCCTGTTGCTCTCGAGCAACACCCGCGAAAGCATCGCATGAACATGGCCATTTTGAGGCTCGGTCACCAGGCATTCTCTTAGCCGCGCAACCCCGCGCCCGAAATCGCGTTCGAGCAGATCGACGCCGGCAAGTCCGATGGCTGCAGAAATGTCGGAGGGCGAAACCTTGCGCGCGCTTTCGAAGTAATGACGCGCTTGATTAGACTCTTCGGCTGCCAGGTAAATTGAGCCGTACTCGGAAAGCACTGCCGCCGAGTTCGGATGAATGCTTGCGGCCTTGTGGAGGAAACTCAGGGCTCGGGCGTACTCTAGCTTCACGCGCGCGACGCGTGCCAGCCCCAAAGACGCTTCAAGACTTCCAGGCTCCAACGAGGCAGCTTCGCTAAACGCGGCTTCAGCGCCGGCGAGATTCCATTTTCGGCGCATTTCTTCACCGCGCTTCAAAGCGTCACTCGCGAGCCTGGCCGTCGAGTCGGACAAGTCATCAGTCCGCGCGAGAGCGTTCGGCAGCCAAACTACAGATAACGTCAACGCGACCGCAACGGCATCATTGAGTAGCCTGCGCTTCATTTCGATTTGTTGATTCGCCGAGACGCCTGAATGACAGAAAAGGACGAGCCGCAGTGCAGCAGCTTGCAATGCTTTAAAGTGAAGTTACTCGATTTCTCAGCGCTTGATGTTACAAGGACGTCGTATCGAGGGCGAAGATCTCGCGCCAAACAATTGCGCAGTCGGCAAAAAAGACTGTATCGGGGCTTCGATTTGCCCTCCCGTCAGCTTGCCCACTACCAACGAGCCGGGTGAGGCTATCTGCATTCCATCGTCGTTCACAGTGAAAGCGCTTATCGCGACCACGCTGGTGCGATCAGAGTAATAATCTAACCGGTCTACTCTTGGTGCGATGTTCCCTAGCAGTTGCAGCCTGGAGCCCTTCAAGTCCTCAGCCAGTCCTACCCAGTAGAGTTTTCCTGAGTAGGTGGAAACCAGCCACTGCGAATTCCCCGCGGTCACGAAGTTGGACAGTCCGCCCTCATCCTTGAAGTCTTGAGCGAAGGAAGTAGCTGAGACGACCTTGCCTTTCTTGTTGAACTTGGCCATCGCCAGCACTGGAGTCTGCGAGGTCACGTGCACATTGATAGGACGAGAAATGCGACCCTTCTTTCCATTAATGGGCCGAGAAATCAGAACGGTAAAACCTGGATTGACAACCCCGACAGTCCCGCTGGAGGAGTCGTACTGGATGAGCGCCGGATTTAGGGTCTTCGCGCCGAACTGGGCGAGTTCCGGGAAGCTGTACAGCCGCTTGACTATCCCCTGCTGGCCGTCGCCCTGAAGATCCACGCAGCAAAGCGACCCATCGGTTGTAACAAAAAATGCGACCTCTGAATCCGCATCGGAGACAATAACAATATTGCTGCCGCCGGCCAGACCGACCCCACTGGGGAACTGGTTCGCGAACACTTGCTTGAGGGGCGAAAGTTTCCCCGCATGATCGCCGGTTTCCTGCAGTTGATAGAACGAGATCTCGGATGAAACCGTGGCAATTCCGTTCTTATCTACAGAGTTCTTGTTGTGGCAAACACTCACCACATTTGTCGACTGATCGACGTCCAGGAAGGAGACGTTATTGTCTGCGCTGTAATCGCCGGACGGGACGATGTCGACCCTGGAAAGAATGCCGTCAGAAAGAGCATATGTGAAAACTGAAGCGCCGTTGGTAAACACCACGAGATTGCCCTTTGCGCTCAAGGCAAAGTCCAATGGCGCCTCGTTAGTGTACTTGCTGCCACCGATACCGGGAATATTAAATGCTAGTGGGTTGTCGAACTGTGGCTTGCCGCTGCTGTCCAGGGTCAAGTGCACGTACGCGATGACATCCACAGGCACAACGTCGCCGTCCTGTTGAATGAACCTCGTTCCTCGAAGATATACGTTGCTGCTGTCAGAATCGAAGACAACTTTCGATGGAAAATAAATGCTGCCGCCGTCGTCTGCCTTGGATGCCAGAGGCGTCAGATCTTTAGGAATTGGTGACGCCGACCTCTTTGCATCGATCACATAGAGGAAATGATTGTCGAGCTGCGAGACATCCAGGTCTCCATTTGAAGCTACACCCTTCGAGGGCCAGAATGGAGCAACCAAAACAAATCGCCCGAAAGCCAAGCTTGTATTATTGGTCGTGCCAGTGACGCCGCCAAGCTCAAACGAAATACCTCCCTGAGTCGATGCGCTCGGAGAGTAGCTGATCGCCCCGTACGCTAGCACCAAGGTCAAGAGCACAACCAGAAGGCGCATCCCTTTTGCTCTATTCAGCAACCCTCTTGAGTTCATAGTCGCCTCACTGCGCGGCGCACGCCGCCCTAGTTAATCCTGCTTCCGCACGCCAAATACACCACGGACCTGAGTAGACTGCGATGATATTTTCAAAATACCCACCGTGTCAAGCGTTTTATTACAAATTTTTTCAGATACTTGGGGCTCCGGCCACCTTCCGCAGCAGTCCTTTTTCAATGCCCAGTTGTGCGATCTTAAGCCTCAGCCCTCGGCGGGACAACCCCAAATCGACGGCTGTGCGCGATAAGTTGTTTCGGTTGCGCAGCAGCGCCTCTTCGATCAACTGCCGCTCGACCTTGGCAGTTGCCTCCCTGAGTTTCACCGGAGCGCTTCGAACTGGATCGATTAACCCACGATTCACGCCAGATAAGTGTCTATTGGCGCCAGCTAAGTGTTGAGCACGCTCAGCGTTAACGCGCTGATGGTCAGACGCCGCAGACCGTCGCGGGTGAATAACTTCAGGCGAGAGGTCGCCTGTCGAGATGCGAGCACCATCGGGTGCATACGCCACTACACGTTCTATTTCATTTCTCAAGTGGCGAACATTTCCAGGCCACTCATGCTCGGTTAGCGCGTCAATTGCTTCCTGCGTCATTGTCAAAGGCTGCTTGCCGGAGCGAGAGGAAAAATGATCGAGGAAGTGTGCAGCCAGGACCGGTATCTCCTCGCGACGCTCACGAAGCGGCGGCACGTGTATGCGGATGATGTTCAGCCGGTGAAACAGGTCCTCTCTGAAACGACCGTCGTCGACTGCCCGTTCCAGATCTGTATTGGTTGCGGCAAGGATCCTTACATCCACGCGAAGTGGCTTGGTTTCGCCCAGCGGCTGGATCTCGCCTTCTTGCAAGAAGCGCATCAATTTGGGCTGCACCTCGAGTGAGAGATCGCCGATCTCATCCAGGAACAACGTGCCTCCGTCGGCAGCCTTGATAATCCCGGGATAGTTTGCCGTCGCCCCGGTAAATGCGCCGCGCCTGTGTCCGAACAGTTGGCTGTCAACGATATCCTTTGGCGCAGACGTGCAGTTGAAAGGCAGAAAGATTGCGCGCGCCCTCGCCGATTGGTTATGTATGTAACGCGCGACAAGTTCCTTGCCTGTGCCGGACTCGCCGGTTATCAACACGGTGACGTCGCTGGTCCTGATCTTGTAGATCTTATCGATCGCGTCAAACATAGACGGACTTGCGACAATGAATCCGGGCATAATGGTTTGTATTCGTTGTTCCAGGGCCCTGGTCGCACCTCCCCGCGCAGCCGCGCGAAGCGAACAAGTCTCAAGCCCAAGCTCAACCTGTCTCAACAGTGGCTGCAGCCTTCCCACGTCCAGCGACCCGTTAGCTCGAATGTAAACGACGATTGGAGGTCTTACACTGTCGCCGAGTTTTATTAGATAACCGTCCGCCGCGCGGGAGATAGTTTCTTCGGTTGAAGAATCCAGCGTCGCGCATAGCCTTTCGGCTTCGTTCCGACTCAGTCCTTGTACCGCCAGCGGCTCAGTGCGACCCGCGTCCTCCAGACGGCCGATGATTACGGCGCCCACGCTGAGATTCTCATAAATGACCGCCGCCAATTCCTGCACGAGTAGCTCGCGCGATGCTGACGCGTCTATCAGCCTTTGCATCAGCAGCACGTCATTGGCCGCCGAGGCCCGCCACGTTTGCGGAAGATCCCCTGCCTTAGCATCCGAGGCCAATGCCCGCTTGGTTGTGTCCAAATCCGGTTCAGCGCCAAGCTCTTCGAAGATGCTTTTGGCCTGAAGGAGATTGCTTTCGGCGCCCTTCGCGTCGTGTGCTTTAAGCGACAAGAGCCCCATTTCATAATGGCTGCGCGCCAACTCGTACGGAATCTCGGTCGTGGTGAAGATGGATATGCTTTGCGCGATATGCTGCTTGGCTTCGGCAAGCCTTCCCGACGCGGCCTCGAGTTGTCCTGTCAGTCTCTGAATCAGACCGGAGACCGGAAGGTACATCTCTTCCTTCAATCTGCCCTGCGCGAGTTCGAGGTACTCGCCTGCCTGGTCGTGCCCTCCTTGCGAAATATGAAATTCGGCCAATCCGACCATCGCGAGCGTCACGCCGTGAAGATCTCGTATTGAGGTAGAAAGCTGCATCGTCTCTCTCAACAGTTTGAGAGCGAGCTCCGTCCGATTCGTGCCGCGATACACGGCCGCTAATATCCGCAGGGCATTGCTCTCGAGCCATTTGTCTCCGCTGCCTTCAATCAAGTCGAGGCTCTTTTTCAACTGCTCCTCGGCCATCGAAAACTGGCCCCTGGCACTCAGTATCTCGGCCAGCGTTATTCGTGCGGTAGCTTCCTGGCTGGGCTTGGAATACTGCTGCGAAACCGCGATCGCCTTATCGAGATTCTCGATTGCCTCTTCCCACGATCCCGAATGCCGGAGATTATCGCCCAGATTGTTATAGGCTTCGGCAAGGTAATCTTTATGGCCGCCCTTCTCGAGATAGGTTATCGCGCGTTCGATGTATCGAGCAGATTCCTGACTTTCGCCCGGAAAGCCGTGAAACAGCGTCGTGCCGAGGTTGAGCAGAATCCCGCCGATCAGATTTGCGTTCGTGGAGCCTTCGGCGAGCTCGAGCGCCTTCTGGTAATTTTGTGCGGAGCTTGAAAAAGCACCTTCATAAAAGTCGACGCTGCCTAATCGCCGGTATATCTGCGCCAGCAACTCGCGGTCCAACGCTGTCTTCTGGAAGCTGGCTGCCGTGACCAGATGATCTCTGGCAATTCTGAACTCGTTTATCTCGATATAGGTGTGCCCGAGCGCGTAATGCGCTTCACTCATCCCGAGATCGTCGCTGATTTCAAGGAACAGTCTCTTAGCTTCATTCAACGACGCGATAGCTTTGGGATGGTTTCGCAAGAAACTGTTGACCCAGCCCAGACGCACCTTCACCCGAGCCCGAGTCTTTGGCGATAACGACGACAACGTGCGAGGGTCATCGTATTTGCCAATCACATTGTATGCTTCATCATACTTGCTCAACTCCTCGAGCGCTTTACTCAACAGTGAGCGAGTTATCGCTTCCTCCTCCGGCAGAAGGCCCCTGTCGGCAAGGGTCGCATTTAAGCGTTGCGCGGCTTCCTCGTAACGAGACTGAGCCAGCGCTGCTTCGCCCAATTGAAACCGGGTGCTTTCACCAACCATTCCCCCTGAATGAACCCGCGCCGGAGATGGGTGGCCGGACTCGCTTGCGGCGTGTCGCTTCAACATCTGTCGCACGGTGACGTGACTTATCCGGTCGACGATTCCACGATCAACAGCCGCTGTGGCAAGCTTCTGAGGTGTCCATTCCTTGAATGCATAGCCGCACTGAGGTGGCGGGGTGGCCGCCAGCAAAAGGATTTGTTCGATTTGATACGCTGTAAAGTTGGGCCTGGGTCCACCTTGCGGACCGCGTTTCTTAGCAGAGATCCCCTCAAGCCCGTCGGCGTTGAACTTTCGAATCCACTTCTTGACGTTTGTAGGGTGTGAACCGATTGACCCACTTATCTCGACTGCCGTCTTTCCTTCAGCAGAGAGCAGAACAACGGCCGCTCTGACGGCCTCATCCTTGTTAGCGGAGCTTGAGTGCGTCTGCAGAGCTTCCCGCTCTCCAGGCATTAGCGGTCTGACGAACAGAGGTTGGAGCATGCTTATCGACTCGGCTTCATCGGTTTGGGGTAAGCTGCGAATAACGAGCCCGATCGTTCAAGGGCACGGACGCGCGGACCCTCTGATCACGTCCTATTTCAACTCTATCACCCATCCACGCGATGAGGTTCCGAAAATACCAAAAAAACTAGGCCGAGTCAATAACTATCTTTCCAATTAGTTTCAACTTTTTGTATACATTGGTGACGGAATGGAAATTCTCAGGCAGGACTTTCGGGGGGAGTTCGCCGATCGGTCATTTGTCGGTCCAGCCTCGGATCTGCGAATAACAAATGACCAGTGACAAATGCAATTCATCTTTTCTCATAGTATCTCATTACTAGTCCGTCGCGACCCACGGCGTAGCCGCGGTTCTTGTGGAACGAAACCGAAAACAGATCCGCGTCGGTGTTGCTGTTTTGCTCGACCCAGTTTCGTCCACCATCATAGGTTCGAATGATTCGTCCTTTGTAGCCAACCACCCAGCCGGTCTTGTTGTCGATGAAGCTGATGCCGAACAGCGGTTCGCGAACTTTCAACGCGATGCGCTCCCAGGTTGCGCCTCCGTTTTCGGTTCGCAGCAATGTCCCGTTGTCTCCGGTGATCAATCCTACTCGATCGCTAATCATGTAGACTCGATTCAAGTCGTCGCTGACACCCGAACGCTGCGGATACCAGTTGCGCCCGCCGTTATCCGTGTGGAGAATCACGCCGCCTGTGCCGACGATCCAGCCACGATCTCCCCGGATGCTCAGATGAAACAATTGCGCATCAGATCCGCTCGTTTGCTCGCGCCAATTGGCGCCGCCATCGGCTGAAGTTAGAATCGCTCCGCGGTCGCCCACGACGAACACGCGATCGTCATCGGCGAATTGAACTGAATAGAGATCGACGTCCCCTGATGCACCGGCACGCCGCGCCGGCCGAAGAACCTTAACGAACGTTCGCCCTCTATCAGTGCTCCTCAAGACTGTGCCGGCATCTCCGACGATGCACACTCGCTCCTTTCGCGCGTGTACGTCGTTGAGCCCTGTGTCGAGGCCCTCGTTCATCTCTTGAAACGTTCGCCCATCGTCGCGCGATCTCTGTAGAAGACCGTGCGCGCCAACTACCCATATGTCATCGCCATCGTAGAAAACGGAGTTGATTCCCGATGGCGCGCCGCCCTGTTTGAAAATCTGCAGCCGCGCCCAACCCTGCTGAGCAAGCGCCAGGCTGCAAAGCCCAAGGCTCAGAACTGATAACGCCGTCCCGACGACAGCTTTGTGCTTGTTGATCATCCGATTCCCTCTAATGCGCCGGGTTTCAGGTTTCAGCTTGCGTTTCCGGCGCTCTCAGTTTGTACCGCTGGATTTTACCGGTCGAAGTCCTTGGCATTTCATCAATGAATTCGATCTGCGACGGCACCTTGTATTGCGGAAGCCGAAGGCTCACGAATTTGCGCAATTCTTCTTTGAGCGCCTCTCCGCACTCAGCTCTTCGGATGACCACATAAGCTCGCGCGGTTGCCAGCCCGCTTTCGTCAACCGCCGAAATGACTGCCGCCTCGGACACCGCTTCGTGTGATATCAACGCCGATTCAATCTCAACCGGCGAGACCCAAAGCCCCCGCACTTTGAAGCAGTCGTCCGAGCGACCGATGTGATAAAAGAACTGCTGATCGTCTTTTCGATAGACGTCTCCAGTGCGCACCCAACCGTTTACGATTGTCTGACCGGTTAGATCAGGGCGGTTCCAATAGCCCGCAGTCGCGCTATCGCCGCGCACCCAAAGATTGCCTAATTCGTTTGCTCCCACTTCATCTCCGTTGTCGTCAGTAAGACACGCGGCATAGCCCTCGACGACTTGCCCGCTCGATCCCGCGCGAGCCTGGGCTTCGCGGTTTGAGATGAAGATGTGAAGCATCTCAGTCGATCCGATGCCGTCGATAATCTCAAGCCCAAACCTGCTCCGCCAGTCTTGGAAGATCTTAGCCGGCAGAGCTTCGCCCGCAGACACGCACATTCGCAGAGACGAGAGATCCAGTTCAGCGTTTGAATCCAGCAACGACAGGTAGACGGCTGGCACCCCGAAAAAAACAGTCGGCGTTTGTTGTTTGAAGAGGCGCGCGAGACGTTCGGGCGTTGGACGGTCGGTATCCAGAATCACCGTCGCGCCAAAGGCGAGCGGAAACGACAGGCTATTGCCCAGGCCATAAGCGAAAAACATCCGCGACGATGAGTAGACTCGATCTTCACTCGTCAGCCGCAACACTTTAGCGGCGTAGCTTTGCACCGTGTAAGGTATCGAGCCGTGCAGATGCAACACGCCCTTCGGAGCGCCGGTGCTGCCGGAAGTGTAAAGCAGGAAGGCGGGCGTCTCGCGTGTGGTCGACGCGCAACGCAGCTTGCCGGCCTTAGCCGCTCCTGGCGACGCGCGGCGCGTCGCGGTGTCCACTTTTACAAGAGAAGCTCTGCGGCTGGAGGAAACTCTGACTTGAAGCTCGCGCTCAGCAATCACCAGTCGCGCGCCCGAGTCCGAAAGAATGAACTCGACATCGTCGGCTGAAAGAAAAGTGTTTATCGGCACACAGACTGCGCCGAGCGAGACCGCGCCGAGAAAGCAGGCGATGAACTCCGGCGAATCATAGAGCAGCAGAGCTACACGGTCACCTTCACGTACTCTGGAGCTCTCGATAACACGCGCCCAGCTAGCGACCTGCTCGCGAAGCTCATTGTACGTGATGCGCCTTTCGCGAAACTCGATGGCCGTGCGTTCGCCGATTTGACCAGTCCGCGCTTCGCCTATAAAGTATTCCGCTAGATTGAAATACAATCGGTCCCCTGACATGAGGCGGCGATTATATTCCACGTTCGAGACTCGATCAATGTAGCCTCAAGAAAGTCGGGGATTCACGCTGGGAGCGCCGGCATCCTCGCCTGCAGGATGCTAACGCGTCGCGCCGGCAGGTAAGGATTCCGGCGCTCACAGGATTCGCTTGCCGTATGACGCTTGAATGCCCGAATTGTAAATCGCCGGTCGCGCGCGAAGGGCAGCGCTTTTGCTACCGGTGTGGACACGAGCTAAACGCCTACTACGATTCGTTGAAGATAAAGATTGACTCTCCGGGATCAGATGTCTCGCCGAGCGATGCTCCTCGCGAAGCTCGCGCTCCGCATTCGATACCTACAAGCACGGTGGTGCTCGATGAAAACGCATTCGACACCAGGATCGATGCGCCTGCGGTCACGCCTGCCAAGGCCACTCTGAAGATCTTGCTTCCAACTGGCGACGCGTTTGATAGAGAACTGAATAATGTCGAAACTCAGATCGGCAAGGGACCGCGCAATGACATTGTGGTTGCCGACCCGGCCGTCTCGACCGCGCACGCGTTGGTTCGCTTTGAAGATGATGCATACACAATTAACGACCTGGGCAGCCGCAACGGCACCTTCGTAAATGGCGAGCGGGTCTCGAGTCCGCGACCGCTCAACCATGGCGACGTGATCGGGATGGGACTATCCAAGCTGACGTTTCGGCTCAGCGATTACAGCGAGACCGGAGCAATTCCGCTCGATCAAATAGCCACCCCATCAAAACCGGGCCCCCCGCCTCCGTTGACCGAAGAGTCACTAGCACACGCGGTCATCGCCGCTGGGGTTGCGCAACAGGCCGACATAGGCCGTATTCGTGCGGACGGCAAGGGGCGGAGACTCTATCGCGCGCTGATAGAAGAGCGGCTCGCAAGCGAAGACTCTTTGCGCGATGTGATGAGCCGGACTTTTCAAATCCCTGCGGTCGACTTAGACACTGCACCCATTGATGATTCAGTGGTTGCGGCGTTTCCGCCGAGATTGGCGCGAGAGCATCAGGTGATGCCGATCGCAAAAGAAGACGATGCGCTGATCGTCGCAGTGGGCGACCCGACGGACATTGGCGCGGTCGAGCAAGTTAGTAACGAGGTGCGTTCCCCAGTCCGCCTTCGACTCGCGACTGCTTCCCAGGTTCACAAGCAGGTCGAGCTTCATTACGGCCCAAAGCTGGTTGGTGTGCTGCCGTCGGGAGAGAAGCTCGAATACCCAATTGAGAAGCGCGAGGTTGCGATCGGAAAGGCCGCACACAATCAGATCGTGCTCACCGATCCGACCGTGAGCAACACGCACGCAATTGTCATCTCGCGCGAAGGAGGCTACAGCATCGCCGATCTTGGCAGCCGCAACGGCACGTTTGTGAACGGCGATCGGTTGGGCTCGCAAGCGCGGACGCTGAGACATGGAGACAAAATTGAGCTCGGCAAGACTGTGCTTACCTTTAGAAATCCCGGCGAGACGGCGGCAAATATCACTGCTGTGCTTTCGTCTGCAGCTTTGGAGGAAGTGAGAAAGCGCGCATCCGCAATCGAAGCAAAAACGCTCAAGGAGTCTGCGCAAGGCTCTGCGGCGTCTACCGAAAAAGCCGGCGCGGCGATTGTCGAATTTGACGCCGAAGAGTCAGAGAAGAAAAAGAAGAAGTCTGAATTGGCCTCGGTCGCTGGAGCCGAGACTGAGAAGGTTGACAAGAGGAAAAAGAAGAAGAAAAAGAAGAAGGAGAAGGACGAACGTTTGAGGGCGGCTTACATCGGAGCAATGGGTCGCGTGGTTGCTGCGATTCTCAGCGTCGCTTTGACGGTTGCGCTTACGCTTTACCTCACGCGGTCCGGCTCGTCGCCAGGCAAGATAGAAGAAAAGATCAGCAAGAAGGGACACGCGAAACTCAAGATTGTGAGCGCAGGATCGGGGACCCCGATCGACGGCGGCACGTTCGAGGCTTCGGGCGTTATTCAAGTTCCAGGCGGCGGCGCGGTCCTGTTTGTTGATGACAAAAAGCTGAACGAGATCCTGTGGATGCCGGTGGATCAAAACGGCAAACAAGCCGGCGCGGTGAAACTCATCCAGCTCGGCTCCAGCATTGCGGACCTCGAGGGGATAACCTACGACGGCCGCGACTATTTTTATGTCGTCGGCTCGCAGTCGAATCCAAAGGATGAGGAGAAGAACGCGATTGCGCGATTCAAATTCGACGCCGGCAGCCAGACCATTACAAACATCGAGACAATTCCCAACCTGAGGGAGTTTTTGCTGGACAATGTCAGCGAGTTGAAAGCTGAAGGCGACAAACCTGGCAAAGAAGGCGAGCTCAATATCGAAGGGCTCGCGTGGGATCCCAAACACAGCCGGCTGCTTTTGGGACTGCGATCTCCTCAGATAAACGGGAACGCTCTAATTGTGCCTGTTGCGTTGCGCAACGGAAATTCCTTCGCAATCGACAACCTGAAAGTCGGGAGTGCTATTCAGCTTCCACTCGAAGGCCTGGGCATTCGAGATATTCAATACGACAGTCGTCTGGACTCATTTCTGATTATCTCAGGCGCCCCCGAGCATCACGAAAAGAAGGAGTTCAAACTGTGGCAGTGGAGCGGCGATGCTACTGATCCAGATGCCGGCTTGCAAGCGCTGACCGACCTGGATCAGGGGATGAAACCTGAAGGAATCACGCACTTCAAGTCAGGCGGGGGCGATTTCATCTTCATCGTGGGCGACAACAGCGCCTACACAAAGCTGGACTACGGGGACTCGCAATAAGCGGTCGGCGCTGATAATGGCTTCTCATTAACATCTGATCAGCGCCACCATCGGATCGACTTTGGCTGCTCGGCGCGCCGGCAGTTTCTGATTAACGCTCCGCCTGCCGCGCCACTGAACTGAAAGTGGGGTGTTAATGAGGACACCGCTTCTAAGGGGTGCGCGTCAAATTTTCGCGCGCGCTTTGTTGCTCCGTTTCGGAAACCATAATGATTGCGGTCGGAATCGAGCGATAAACCCTGGAAGGGTGGGGGCAGCTAGCCACGAGGTGAGTCCGCGAACCCGTGGACCTGTCGAAGCGGCGACACGAACCCGCGAAGCGGGTGGCGGCCAACAGCAGGTATCATTTCCTCTGGCATAGGTCGGTGAGTTTCGTCAGGAGTCGGGGCGCCACCCGCTTCGCGGGTTCTGTATTGCTCCATTCAGCGTCCACGGGTTCGCGGACTCACCCGTGGCAATACTCCTTCGCCATCCCCTTATAGCGCGAAAATCCGACGCGCACCCGCTTCTAAGAACACCGCTTCGCTAAACCATCGAACGTGATATATTCAGTGTGGCCTAATACACAGAAGTCGAGCGTCAGGCGTCGAGGGGTTGAGATTTCGTCTCAGCGCTGAGGCGAAAATCATGAAAGACTTCTTCATCAGCTACACCGGCGCGGATCGGCAGTGGGCGGAGTGGATCGCGTGGCAGTTGGAAGAAGCCGGTTACTCGGTCATCATTCAAGCGTGGGACATTCTTCCCGGCAATGACTTCATCGCCGAAATGGATCGCGCTTCTAGGGAGGCCGAACGGACACTCGCCGTTCTCACGCCGAAGTACTTTCAGTCTCGGTTCACGCAGGCGGAATGGAGCCCGGCGTTCGCGAAAGGCAATCTCCTACCAGTACGGTAGCTGAATTTGACGTTGAAGGTCTGCTGAGCGTGCGCGTGTACATCGATCTTGTAGGCGAACAAGAGGCGGAAGCGAAGGAGGCTTTGCTGACGGGTGTCAAAACGGAGCGCAGGAAACCGTCAAGGCCACCGTCGTTTCCTCGGTCGGCGGCCCCTGAGCGCGTGGTTGCGGAACGGCCTCGCTTTCCAGGAACGTTGCCGCCGATCTGGAACATTCCCCACTCGCGCAATCCCAACTTCGTCGGGCGAGAGGATCTGCTCGATAGAATCCGCAAGACTCTGACATCAGAAAGAGCGGCGGCGGTGACGGCGATTCACGGGCTCGGCGGCGTGGGCAAGACTCAGCTTGCGGCGGAGTACGCTCATCGGCGCGCCGCGGATTATGAACTGGTCTGGTGGATCAGGTCGGAAGAGCCGGCCACGCTTGCGTCGGATTACGCGGCGCTCGCCGAAGCGCTTGACCTGCCGCAGAAGCATGAAAGAGAGCAGCCGGTGATCGTCGCCGCCGTTCGTGAATGGCTCGATCACAACGCGGGATGGCTGCTGGTGTTCGACAATGCGCGTCACGCTCAAGATTTGCGCGAGTATCTGCCGCAGAACCGCGCGGGTCACGTGCTGATCACTTCGCGTGATCCGAACTGGGGCGGCGTGGCAAAGCCCTTCGAAGTTGAAGTGCTGCCGCGCGAAGACTCGGTTAAGTTCCTGCTCGAACGCACGGGCCAGAACGATGAGGCAGCTGCAAGCAGTCTGGCCGAAGCGCTAGGTGATTTGCCGGTTGCGTTGGAGCAGGCCGGGGCTTACATCGAGACTAACAGCAAGCCGTTGGCTGAATACTTGTCGCTCTTTCAGAGGCGCAACGCGGAGTTGCTGCGGCGTGGCCAGCTCGCCGATTATCCAAACACTGTTGCGACGACCTGGGAGATTTCATTTCGCGAAGTCGAGCAAGAGTCTCCGGCGGCTGCGGGGTTGCTGAACCTGTGTGCCTTCCTCGCGCCTGACGACATTCCGCTTTCGATTCTGCGCGACGACGCAGAAGACCTGCCCGAGGTGCTTAGCGAAGTCGTTAGGGATGAGATGGCGCTTGACGAAGCGATCGCCGGGCTGCGGCGCTACTCGCTAATGGAAAGGAACGAAGACAGCCTGTCGGTTCATCGACTTGTGCAGATGGTTGCGCGCGACCGGCTTCCCGACGATGAGCGAAAGAAGTGGGCCGAGGTAGCGGTGCGAGTCGCAGGTGCTGCATTCCCGTTCGACAGCGATGATGTACGAACCTGGGCAGCGTGTCCGCGACTGTTGCCACATGCGCTGACTTCGGCTGAATCCGGCGAAAGCTTGGAGCTTGCGCCCGAAGCCACCGGGCGTCTCTTGATTCACGTAGGATTATACTTTCGCGGCCGCGCGCAGTACGCCCAAGCAAAGCAGACATTCGAGCGCGCGCTGCGGATTGGTGAAGCTACCTTCGGTCCCGACCATCCAGAGGTTGCAATCTACGTCAACAATCTGGGCGGTGTGCTGAAAGACTTCGGCGATCTGGCGCAAGCTCGCCAATGCTTGGAGCGCGCGTTGCGGATTCAGGAAGCCGTTTTCGGTCCCGACCATCCCACCGTGGCGATAGGCGTTAACAATCTGGGCGGTGTGCTGCAAGACCTCGGCGATCTGGCGCAGGCTCGCCAATGCTTCGAGCGCGCGCTGCGAATTGATGAAGCGGCATTCGGCCCCGACCATCCCAACGTCGCGATCCGCGTCAACAATCTGGGCGCTGTGCTGAAAGACCTCGGCGATCTGGAGCAAGCTCGCCAATGCTTCGAGCGCGTGCTGCGGATTGATGAGACCGCATTCGGCCCCGACCATCCCAACGTCGCAAGAGAC
>DASXSR010000027.1:0-12396 GCA_036505875.1 Blastocatellia bacterium
CTCGGAGCAGATATTACCTTGCCTGACGGTTTGGCGGGATGGTTTTATTGGGGCGGGAAGAAGATCAAGCTTCACGGCGGCCATCAACGCCTCACGCTGTGAACACGGTCGCTCAGCAACTCGTCACCCAAAACAAATCGAGCATGCAATATTCGCAGCCGCCGTCTCGCGCGACAGATCGATCAGTCGTGTTGCTATGAAATCTGACGGTAATGCGATTAGAAGTATCACGGACGCGATTCGATTCGGTAGTCTTCGCTTGCGAATCATTGAGCTGTCCTCGATTAGGGAATCGAGATGGCCACGGGCCGCCTGATTCTCTTGAAACCTTCTGCCCACACCGCTCATTGGTTCATCTCTCACAGCGCATTCGAGATAGCAATGAGTGTATTCGCGTTGGTGGTGGTCAGCACCGTACCAGACCCCTGCTTGATGATTTTTCTATATTGTTTGAGAAACTTCGCCTTGCGATTGAGGTTGCCGCTTTTTTCAGCCGCCTCGGCGGCATTCAGCTTCGCAATCGCATCATTAGGGCTGCTGTCGTCACCCCAATCGATGACCGTCAGGTTGCGAAGCCCCTGGTATGAAAAAAGCAGCGGCTGCGTTGCGTCGAGATCTGACATAGTCACAACTATGTCATTTCCATCCTGACCGCTTATCGTGTCCAGTCTAAGATCGCGGTATACGGCATCGAGGAATCCCTTCAGCGGAACATAGGTAGGGGCCGTCGGATCAGTCGTAAGAAATCCGTTTACTTCACTGATACTCACCTTGCTGTCGTGATTGGTGTCGAGCGTGTTGAGAGAATTCATGACCGTGTTGGGCGACTCGGTGTAGCCTCGAATTTGGGCTGTCGCATCCGGATTCAACGCGAGCAACTGAACGACGGCATTGGCGCCGCTCATCAGTATGTCATTGAAGGCCTTCTGTCGAGCTGCGTCCGCCCCGGGGGTTGGCGTCCTGGTCACCATCGCGTTCGGTCCTATCATCAAGGTGTACGAACCGGTTATGCCCGGCGATTCGGGCTCGGCTATACATTCAAACCCTTCTGAAGAAATAGTTATGGAGAGGATATAGCCCCCCGCCCTGCCGCTCAACAAATCCTGACCGAGCGGGCACGACGATGGGCTTGCCGCACAGAACTGAGCCAGGTCACTGAGTTTGTTGGGATATGATCCTCTCACCCGGAAGTACTCGTTGGAAGCCGCCAAGATCGCCGTGAGGTTCTGCATTGCTTCATTTGAAGAGTATTCTTCACGCTTCTTCTGGATCGCCGGAAGAATCATCGCTATTAGAACCGCAACGGTCGCGACGGCCACCAGTACCTCGACAAGAGTGATGCCGGCGCATCTGCTCGCGAGTGTTTCCTCTTGCCCGCTCACAGAACGACCGTCTTCGCATCGTTTGTAGGTTTCCAAAGGCTTCATTGAAACTACCTCCGATAAACACAATTCGGGTCATCAGACTCACGCTTCACCAGTAAATCACTTGACGTTGTAGCGTTGGCTAAAAAGCTGAAGCAATTCGCCCACATCGTAAGAAATGCCAGAGTCCATTTTCCCCTTTGATTCTTCATCGTCTGTCTACTTTCTAAGCAAAACCGCGCCGATCCCATCGGGATCCACGCGCAACTGGCACGTGCGGGATGGTGGTCATGTCAGACATCATTTGCTCAAATAGACCGCGAGCTTCGCGTCGTCCGACTCAGACTTTGCCAAAATACGCACGGTGCTGACGTGCCGGCCATCAGCGAAGTCGAGCAACTTGTACACACCCGTACCGTGAGTCTTTTCGTTGAAGTCGATTACTTGCACGTTGCCGTTGGCGAAGGTGACTTCGGCGAAGTTGAGCTTAGCCTTGCCGTTGATATCCAGAAACAGCGCGTTGCCCGAGCTATCGATTCCGAAGTTGGTATCGGCCCAGCCCTCATCCTTTGTTATCGTCTCACTGTCTTCAAACACGAGTCGCTCGCGTGGCGGCACTGTGACTACCGTCGCAGTCCACGCCAACACCGGCAACCAGACTAGCGGGGCGCCGACTACGACCGCCCTGCGCGCGGGATGAACCACGACCGTAGCAGGGAGCACTCGCCGGATTGGGTGACCGGGGCGAACTACCAGCGTTGTGTGACGCACCGGACCGCGCCGAACTACCGTAGTGCGCGTGCCGCGGCGCACCACGACGCGTCGCTGCCCTAGCGAATACGACGGAACCAGCGTCGTGATGACGAAGGCTAACCCAAGAAAACTCATAACCAGTCTTTTCATTTCTCGCTCCTTTATCATTGAGTCCGCTCTCGCGGCTGTCAGTTGAGGCTGCGTCAGTTATTGCTTGACGGTGGTGCTATTAAAAGCACCGTTAGTGATGTTGCCCATCAGGCTGTTGCCCTGAAAAGAATCTATTGTCCCTCCGTTGGCACTCAGGCCGGTGGCATTCTGTGCGATGACGCTATCGGAGACGCGGAGAGTTGATCCCGCGCTCGCCTGAAGACCGACGTTGGAAGAGGAAACAAACACGTGATCAAGATTGAGTTGGTTGTTAATCCCACTGGTTTGAATACCCGTCGAGGCGTTTTGTGTGAGTATTGAGTTACGAATTGCCGCGACGACGTTATCAACGGCCTGGATGCCGTCGGATCCGCAGTCCTGGATGCGAACGTTATCTACTGAAAGAACTGCAGTCCCAGCGGTGGTTCGAATGTGAATGCCATCGCCTGCGCAGTTTTCAATGACCGTGTCGTTGACCTTCAGGCTAACACTGTCAGTCGCGTCGACGTTGATTCCATGCGTCTCCTGGCCGTAAATCCAGCAGTGGTCAACTTGAACGATCCTTGCGCCCACGACCTTGATGCCGTTGATACCATTGTCACCGCCGTTGATAGCGATGTTTCGCAGGATTATCACATCGGTTGCTGCCGCAGTCACGATAACGCCGTTCGCCGCGCTATTGCCGATAGCGGTCATCGTGCCGACCCCGTTAATAGTCATTGACTTAGTGATGTTCACGATGCCGTAAGTGCCGGCGTCAAGCGCGTTGACTTCCCCGTTCGAGGCGGCTTTCGCGACGGCCATTGCGAAGGTCTTGCAGGGCGCTGTGCGGCTGCAGGGGTTGGCGTCGTCGCCACCACTTGAAACCCACGTGCGGCTGGATTGAGCGTGGGCGAGCGAAGCGATAGCGAAAGCAAAGACGGCGACCAACAGAGTTCGCAAGGCAACAAGTCGTCTTTTCATGATCTTTCCTTCCCTTCTTTTGTCTCTCAGTCTATTGAACAGATCATCCTGTTCGGCACATAGTGAAAAAACTCTGCAATCTGTATCAAAGAATTCGCTCTTTTGAGCCGACGATGACTGATTGCCCGCGAAGTCTCTTGGCGGTAGAATCCGCAAACGTGCAGGAGACCGCGACTACATCACCCGACGTCGAATTGGTGGCGAGCATACGGGAAGGCGATTCGACCGCCGAAACCGCGCTCTACGAAAGATATTCGGCGCGGGTGTATTTTCTTGCCCTCAGCGAGTTGCACTCCAAAGAGGACGCCGAGGACGTTCGCGCGGAGACTTTCTTGAGAGTGCTGCAGTCTCTGCGACAAGATCAGTTGCGCTCGCCGGGGTCTCTCGGGTCATTTATTGTAGGAACCGCTTTGAATGTGATCCGCGAGCAGGCCAGGCGCCGCTACAAGACCCAATCGCTGGACGAGAGAGAACTGAATCTGAGCGGTGAACGATCGCTTGAGTCGGCGTTCATTGATGCAGAGGCGGCTCAAGCACTCGAAGAGGCTGCTCGCAGGTTGAAGCCAAGAGAACGAGCGTTCTTGCGGATGTACTACTACGAGGAGTTGCCGAATGAGGAAATCGCCCGGTCACTGGGTGTCAAAGAGGAACGACTGCGGTTGATCAAATCACGAGCGCTGAAAAGCTTTCGTGAAATGTATAAGCAACTGACGAAGGGCTGATACAAAACTGTGCGATTGCGCACTAATGAGACAAGCGGATGACTCATCAAGAGATTGAAGAAAAAGAAATAATCGAGCGGTACGTGCGTCATAAGCTGCCACCGGAGGAGCGGCTCGCGTTTCAGGAGCATTATTTCAGTTGTGACGAATGCTTCGAGCGAGCGCAGATGGAGGCGCGGTTCATTTCAAGCGTGCGCGGAGCTTCAGCAGCCGGAGTCCTGGCTAAGGCTCAACCTGACGCCTTCGAAGCGAGCGGCGCGGCTTTATGGATGCGCTGGCTTAAGCCTGCGTTTGCGCTGGCGACCGCCGCATCGCTCGTGTTGACCATTGCGCTTGGCTGGTTGGTTTTCAAGCAAATTCCTGGACTGCGCCAGGAGATCGCGCGCGAAAGAGAGGTTCGCGAGCAGATCGAGCGAGAGAACCAACAGAGCATCGATAAAGCGAGAGAGGAGTTACAAAACGAACGCCAACAGTTGGAGTTGGAACGCAGCGAGCGGGCTAAAGCCCAGAAGCAGATTGAAGAACTGGCGCGAAACGAGCCTTCACAAACCAATGTGCCGATAGTCGTGCTCGAAGCAGTCAGGGGCGGAGGCAAAGGCAATCAACTGAGCTTGCCAACAAACGCCGTTAGAGCGTTGATCTGGCTAGATGTCGAACCGGGGAATCGGTTTGGCAGCTATCAACTGCAGGTACTGGATTCAAACAAACACCTCGTCGAAACCATCGCCGGCGCAAAGCCTAATTCATATGGCGCGCTGGTGGTGAATGTCTCTGCCAAATCGTTACAGAGTGGGAGATATGTCGTAAGGCTTTACGGAGTGAGAAGCGGACAGCGCGAGCTTGTCGGAGAGTATGATCTGCAAGTCGGAAGGCAGTGAACGAAACGCCCTCTCAGCCTATTCCCGCCTATTGAGTTCGTCTTTTCACTGCTATAATGCGCCTACTCAAAGAAGCTATTCTGTAGAGGTCCTCTTATGAAGCAAATCGCAACCTTGATGATGATTGTTGCCCTCGCCTTCTTTGTGTTGCACTCTACTGGATCGGCGCAGACGGCTACTGATAAAACGGCATCGCCAGGATCCCCTCCTCAGGAAGAGGCGGATCGGATTGACCGGCTAATAACCGAGTGCCGGCAGCTTTTAGCCAGTGGCAGCTTCGCCGAGGTGTCGGCGAGGGCCGAAGAAGCGCTCGCGCTGAGCCGGAAGATCGGCGACAAGCTGAGGCAATCGCGCTCGCTGAATTACGTCGCATTGGCGGCGTTTCACGGGGGCCGAACCGAGGAAGCAATAGAGCCTTTCAAGCACTCGGCAGCGCTCGCCGGCGAGGCGGGCGACACGAAATTAGAGGCTATTGCACTCAATAGCGCGGGGGCGCTCCTCGTGCATGAGGGGCACTACGAAGATGGATTGTATTTCTACAGCCAGTCCCTCGCTTTGTGCCGCGATCAAAAGGACCGTCGGGGCGAAGCTACTGTCCTGCGCAACATTGCGCTCATTTACACTAAAATGCGGGATTACCCGAAAGCCTATGATGCCCTCCAGAACTCCCTGAAGCTGTCGCGGGACTTGAGCCTGCACGTGCTTGAATACGCCGCGTTGGTCAGGCTTGCGGGATTAGAGACTGACCGCAGAAACTTCGAGTCCGCGCTGAACTACACAGAGCAAGCCTTCCGGCTTGAATCGCCGAACACCGACCCCACCTTGAAGTTACTATTGAGGAACGTATTAGCGGGAACTCATTTGGAAATGGCGAATCTCGAGAAGTCGGCTGGAGCGTGCGAACAAGCGCTCGACATTGCTCGAAAGCAGAAGATGGCTGTTGCTGAGGGCGTGGCACTGGGCAATCTGGCTCTCGTTCAGCTCAAGTCTGGCAAGACTGCGCAGTCGCTCGCCTCTTCATCGCAAGCGCTGACACTACTTCGTCGAAGCGACGGCGATCCTAACTACGAAGCGAACATTCTCTACACTCAATCACAGGCGCAGAGAGTTTTGGGGAAGAACGAGGAGGCGCTATCTAGCCTGCGTGGGGCGATCGCATTGCTCGAAAGAGCCCGCCTTCTCTCGGTCCCTACTGAAACTTCAAGGGCGGGGTTCTTCTCGGCGAAGGGCGACATCTATCTCGGCGCCATCGATCTTCTAGTAGCTCTGGGAAAGGAAGGCGAAGCGCTGGCGGTTTCAGAGGCTTATCATGCGCGAGCGTTCCTGGATCTGCTGGTCGAGTCCCGCGCCGACCTCAGGCGGGTGCTGTCCAAAGAACTGCTGGGTAGAGAAGAGGCCATTCTCAAACGTATATCGAGCGCTCAACGCGACCTTTGGCACGAAGAAATCTCAAAGGACCGCAAGCAGCAGTTGATGAAAGAACTCGCCTCTGCTGAAGAGGCACTCGAACAATTCCAGCTCGAAGTTCGACGCTCCAATCCGCAGTACGCCAGCTTGAAGCCTAGTCAAACCTATGGAACGGTTCGCATTCAGCGCGAGTTACTCGATCCCGGAACCGCGCTGGTTGAGTACGTCGTTGGCGAAGAAAAGTCATTCGCCTGGCTGGTCTCTAGAGACAAGGTGTCATATTCTGCGCTTCCGGGCAAGAAAGAGCTGACCAACCTCGTCGTGGAGTTCGTTAAGTCGCTTGCTAGCCGGCCACCCGGACCGACTGAGAAGCAGACAATCGCAACACTCAAAAATCGCGGCCGTGTCTTGTATAACATTCTGCTCCATCCGTTTGAGAAAGACCTTTCATCGTTGCGAAAACTTATAGTGGTTCCGGACAACGCGCTCGCCTACTTGCCGTTCGAAGCTCTCGTAACAGAAGGAGGTTCAGGAACGACGGCGAGATCGGGCGACTCGTATCTCGTCGAGCGGTTCGCGATTGCATATGCGCCTTCCGCCTCAGCACTGGCTGCAGTAAGAGAGATACACAACAAGCCTGTGTCAAAAGGCTTAATAGCCTTCGGCGATCCCGTCTACCCTGAATTGAGTTCGACCAACGAACATGCTCCGGAGTCCAGACTAACCTACTATACCGAACGTGGACTTGAACTGCGCAGACTGCCGTACACTCGCAGGGAAGTGACTAGCATAGGCGCACTCTTTGGACGCGGTGAGAGCGAAACGTTCCTCGGGGCACAGGCGAATGAACAGACGGTCAAAA
This sequence comes from Blastocatellia bacterium, assembly GCA_036505875.1. GTDB lineage: Bacteria > Acidobacteriota > Blastocatellia > UBA7656 > UBA7656 > Onstottus_A. The sequence goes on from DASXSR010000027.1 coordinate 7,100, forward strand.
GCGCAAGTCTAGATCGTTACCGGTATGTACATTTCGCCGCACACGGCGTGGTCGACGAAGAGAACCCGGGAAGATCCGGAATAATCCTGTCACTTGTGGATAGCGACAAGGAAGACGGCATCTTGCAGATGGCCGAAATCATGCGTTTGAGGCTCAACGCAGATTTAGTGACCCTTTCCGCTTGTCGCACAGGGCTTGGCAAGCTGGTGAGCGGTGAAGGCGTTTTGGGATTGACGCGAGCGTTCTTATACGCCGGCGCGCGGAGTGTTCAGGCGAGCCTCTGGAATGTGAACGACACAGCGACTTCGGAGTTGATGACGGCGTTTTACCGAGACCTTAAGCGCGGTTTGTCCAAAGACGAGGCATTGAGGCAAGCCAAGTTGGAGATGCTGCACGGTAAGCAACTAGCGTGGCGGCATCCTTACTTTTGGGCGTCGTTTGTGCTGATAGGCGAGGGCGCTGCGACTCAGTGAGGAATTGAAGCGAGGAGTGAGTTTCCTCACCGTCCCAGTCCATTTTCCTTAACAGGCGTGGAAGACATTCGAGTACAGAATTGGAATGAGTTAAACGAGCGGCTCTACGAAGGCTCGTGGGAAGAACCCCTCGCCCGCTTCAGGTCCAACCTTGCGTTTCGGGGTCTCGGTAATTCGTCCTACGATTTGAAGACAGGTCTAATAAGGCTCGGAGGCGCGGCGGAAAAGCTTGAAGGGCATCTCCTGCGAAACTATCGCAAGTACGCGCGGCGCGATGCGGTACCAGACGATTCGATGTGGAACTGGCTCGCGCTTGCGCAGCATCATGGCTTACCGACGCGACTGATCGACTGGACCTTCTCGCCGTATGTCGCGATGCACTTCGCGACGGTCCGCCTGCAGGACTACGACTTCGATGGCGTGATCTGGTGTGTTGATTTCGTGAAGACCAACCGGCTGCTGCCCGATCGACTAAAAGCGCTGCTGCAAGAGGAGGGCTCGAACGCCTTCACCGTTGAGATGCTGCGCAAAGTCGCCGGCACGCTTATGGAATACGATCGCCTATCTCCGGATGAGTTCGTCGTGTTCTTCGAGCCGCCGTCGCTCGATGATCGAATCGTAAATCAATTCGCGCTTTTCTCGATGATGTCCACCCCGATCGCACGACTCGATCGCTGGCTCGAGCAACATCCCGAGTTGTACAAACGAGTGATCATTCCGGCTGAATTGAAATGGGAGGTGCGTGACAAGCTGGACCAGGCTAATATCACCGAACGAGTGCTGTTTCCGGGGCTGGATGGCTTGAGCAGTTGGTTGAAGAGATATTACACACCCAAACAAAGATGAACGGCAGACGGCCGACGAACGCGATGGGCGAGTGATCAGAATGAACGATCGCCAGTATGATTTCGAAGTCGAGGGCGAAGTGATCAAGATGATCCACGGCGAGCTGCCGGCCGTGCGCTGGACTTGCGGCGGGTGCGGAGAAGATGCGTGTACGATCTTCTACGCGTCTGAAGAGGAAGAGAAACTCGTCGAGTGCGAATCATGCAGCGCCGGCAATCTCGTGCGCGCTCGCGTGTGATCTAATTGTCGCATTGATGTACTATTGATAATTGAATCGTCGCGGCAAGCGAGGAGGCGCAAATTGGGACTTACAGTCTTAGAAATCGACGTGGGAAATCCCGCCGACTCTGATGTAACTGAGAAGGTCGAATTCTTGATCGATTCCGGCGCGATCTATTCCGTGGTCCCCACCGCGATTCTTAGGCGACTGCGCATTAAGCCTTTGACCGAGGAGACATTTCGATTTGCGAATGGAAGCAAGATCGTCAGGAAGAAGGGCGTTGCGTTATTCAAGTACGATGGTCGCATAGGCGGCGCAGACGTGATATTCGGCCAGAAGGGCGATAGTGTCCTGCTGGGCGCAATGACGCTTGAAGCACTTGGTCTGTCGCTCGATCCCTTGCGTAGAGAGTTGAAAGAATTACCGATGATACTTGCCTAATTCGCTTCCGAGCTTAGCAGAATGGACGCCACAAAACTCAAGCCCACAACGCACGCTCAAATCCAACTTCGCCCGGTTCGCACCTCACGCGACAAACGTCTGTTCATCGATCTGCCTTACAAGCTTTATCGCGGCAACCCGCACTGGATCGCGCCGTTGAGGATCGCTCAAAAGGACATCCTCAACACAAATCGTCATCCCTTCTACAAAACGTCCGACGTCGAGATGTTTCTTGCTGAGCGTGACGGCCGGGTTGTCGGGCGAATCATGGCAATTCTCAATCACGCGCACAACGAGTTCCATAACGAGCGCGTCGGGTTCTTTGGATTCTTTGAAGTGGAGAACGACTCTGAAGCCTCGGCCGCGTTGCTGGACGCCGCGCGTAACTGGGTGCGCGAGCGTGGCGCTGAAGTAATCCGCGGCCCTGTGAATCCATCTACCAACTACGAATGCGGCATGTTGGTGGAAGGTTTTGACCTCGATCCGATGGTGATGATGACTTACAACCCGCCTTACTACGCAAAGCTGCTAGAGGCTTACGGAATGAAAAAGGCGATGGACCTTTACGCATATGACATCGCGGAAGTGTATTTCATACATTCGAACAAGCTTCAGCGCGTCGCCGAGCGATTGCGGCAAAAGAGCCACATTACAGTTCGATGCGTGAACATGAAGGACTTCAAGAACGAGGTCGCGAAAATCCGGCAAATCTACAATGACGCCTGGAGCCGCAACTGGGGATTCATACCGGTGAGCGAAGCGGAGTTCGAGCATCTTGCGAAAGACATGAAGCAGATTGTAGACCCCAGAGTCGTTATGATCGCGGAGCAACAGGCGGACGACGGATTGAGACCTATCGGGTTTTTTCTCGCGGTGCCGGACATCAACTGCGCGCTTAAGAGACTCAACGGGCGATTGCTGCCGTTTGGGTTGCTGAAGCTCTTATGGTACTCGCGCAAGATAAGCTCGATCCGGATCATTACGATGGGAGTTGTACGCGAGCTTCAACCGGCAGGCATTGGCGCCGTGTTCCTCGATGAGATTTATCGGCGCGCGCCGGCAGCAGGATTTATTACCGGAGAAATGAGCTGGGTGCTGGAAGACAACGTGATGATGAACCGCAGCGCTGAGCTGATCGGCGGGCGCCGTTCAAAGACCTACCGTATTTATGAGATGTCCGCGTAGATTCGCAAATCGCGTGCTATTATTCGCTTTTATGATCCCGGGAGGTTAAACGATGCGAAAAGCGATCGGGCTGTTGATCGTGCTGATCATCATCGGTGGCGGCGTTTATTACGTTTACCATCACGGCTTGAAAATGCCGGAGCGTTTCAGCTCGCTCTTCTCGTCGTCCGGCGATGCGGCCACAACCAGAAAAGTGAAGACCGAACTCGGACTATCGAAGCGTCTGGCAGGCTTCGACATCGACGTCAGTACAACCGACGGAGTGGTCACGCTTACCGGGCGAGTCCCTTCCGAAGATGCGAAGTCGCTGGCAGGGGAAATAGCGCGTGACACCGTCGGCGTGTCCGACGTGAAGAACGAGATTGCGGTAGAGCCCGGCGCCCAGCCTTCCAGCGAGAGCGTGCACGTTGAGGACCTCGAAATACGCGTTGCGATACTCGAAGCTTGGGCTCACAGCCGCGAGCTTGGGGGCAAGAACATCGACGTGAAAGTTGAGAACAGAGCCGTCACGCTGTCAGGGCTGGTTGAGACGCCCGCGCAGCGAAATGGCGCCGAACAAATCGCCCGCGCGGTGGACGGAGTCGCAAGCGTCACCAACAACATAACCGTCACGAACCCACAAGCAGCCACCGAGCCGCCTGCTGCAAATGCGCCGCCGGCCGACTCGAATGCCGAGCTTGCAAAACGCGTCGAGTTTGAGTTGTATCGAACGAACGCATTCAACGCCCTCACCATGCAAGTGAGGGCGGATGACGGCGCTGTTACACTATCGGGCACGGTGCGGTCTCGCGCCGAGCAGTTGCTGGCAGAGCGCGTGGCGCAAGGCGTTCCAGGAGTGAAGAAGGTAACAAACGAACTGAAGGTTGCCACTCGCCAGTAATTGGCGAGAGTTCAGAGTTCGAGCTTTAGCTTGCGCTTCAAGCTCTCGAGACTTCGGATTGCGGAGCAAGCTAGAGCTCGAGCTCTGAACTTGAACTGAAAGCCTCGAACGTGGAACAAGCAGAGCTTATAAACAAATGGCATCGGGTCGAGCTTGGCGCGACGCGCGTTTTTCAAAGACTTCGTCTACCTGCCAATCAAAAATACTTTGTACTTACCATCACGATTGCGGTTGCTTGCGGGTTGTTGGCGGTAAGCTATCACCTTCTGATCAAGCTGATCTCCGCCAACCTGATCGAGCGCGCGATTGCAATTCAAGGCCCGACTCGCGCCGCGTGGATGCTAATAGTTCCCACCGCCGGCGGGCTGGCCGCCGGGTTGCTGATCCATTTCTTCGCGCCCGAAGCGCGCGGCAGCGGTATCCCCCAAGTCAAGATCGCCTACTCAATGGACTATGGTCGGGTGCCAATGCGAGTCGCGGCAGGCAAAGCTGTAATCTCAGCGCTGTCCGTGGGCGCGGGCGGAAGCCTGGGGCGCGAAGGCCCGACCGTTCAAATCTGCGCTGCCATTTCGCACGCAATCGCGCGGATGTTTTCAATCCCACGCCGCAAGCAAATGAACCAGCTTCCAGTCGGAGCGGCTGCCGCAATCGCCGCCGCGTTCAATACGCCCATCGCCGCGGTAACCTTCGCGCTTGAAGAAATCATTGGCGATTTGAACCAAAAGCTTGCGGCTTCGATTGTGATAGCAGCAGTAATTTCAGCTACTATAGAGCGCGCGCTTCTTGGAAAGCATCCACTGTTCGCCGGCGCAAACGTTTATGTGCTGAACGATTCAAAAGAACTGCTGGCCTACGCGGCGCTCGGTGTGACAGCAGGCATCGTCGGCGTCGTCTTTTCGAAGCTCATTCTTTGGTTGCGTTTCGTGTTTCGCGATCGCGTTCACGTGCCGGCCTGGTCAAAGCCCGCTATCGGCGGCGCAATTGTCGGAGTGATCGGGTTGTGGCAGTCGCACGCGCTGGGCATCGGTTATGACTTTCTCGGAACCGTACTGAGAGGCGAAGACCAACTCGTGCTAAAAGCGGTCGTTGCTCTCATGGTCGCAAAGATTCTGGCGACGGCATTCAGCTACGGGTCGGGGATGTCGGGAGGCGTGCTTGGCCCGTCGCTGTTCGTCGGCGGCATGCTCGGCGCGGGAGTGTGGCACGCGCTCCTGTTTGTTGAGCCGGACGCGGCGATCGCTCGCGGGGCATT
>DASXSR010000028.1:0-21558 GCA_036505875.1 Blastocatellia bacterium
TTAACCGAGCTCCATCAAACTTTGGAATTAGGACGTATGGAACAACACCAGTTGAGGTATCGGTTTGGGAAGTTGACGAACCAGACTGGCTGCGTCCAGTTGTTTGATCGACGGTCAGTACACTCAAGAAAGCGAGCAAAACGGCAAGTAGTTTCATTGGAGCGCCTCACCATTAACGACAATGCCGTTATTGTATAAGACCAGCGTTGGACTGCCAATATGAGCTATTTCTGCATAAAACCGAAATACTCCCGGCCGGACTACTTGGAACAACCAGTCGTGACTTGAAGGAACAGGGAGATCAAACACCCTCGTGAGAACGAAACTATCTCCGAACCATGTGGTGGCAAGCCCAAGGTCGGGAACGACAAGATAATCACCGACTTTAAGATTAACAGGGTAAGGATAAAGCGGCCCTGGAAGAGCAAGTGCCCAAAACGATTCGTCCCGCAAGTAGTCGAGAAAGAACGAGTATTCTCCATTGGGGTTTTGCACCGTTAAACCGAAGTACTGATCAAACGGGAGGTACTTCCCTCCCTTCTTGGCAATCAGAGTTGTCGAGGGTGAATCCGGGTCATTTCTCGTATTTAAGCTTATTTGAGCGATGTCCCCAGTAAGAATCGTCGCACCCTCGGTAAAGTTCTGACCTGTGACGATCAGCTTATTGCCCTTCAAGCGAGCGCCATTTAGCTTTGGAACTAGCAAGTATGGAACTACACCAACAGAACTCTGATTATGAGGAACCGATGATCCGGACTGGCCGCTTCCAGTCGTCTGACCGGCAGCTATTACACTCAAGAAGGCGAGCAAGACGGCAAGTAGTTTCATTGGAGCACCTCGCTGTTAGGTAACGCAATCGCGCAGTGCGTGCCAAGTGAGCGACCCGACTATACGCTCGAACACGATTCACGTCAAGAAGTCTTTTTCCTTACAATGCAAGTGTTGCAACAACTGTGTCATCGGCACAGTGAAAGTTCTTAGTTCAGGTCGTATGGAAAGTAGATCCCCGCTTCCCAAAGTTGAAGGCTTTTCAAATTTGATGCTAGACTGCTGCTATGAATACCCCGAGGGGCGCAAGCGGGGTTGGCGCCGGCGGCATCGCCTGGACTATCTCACGCCGACTCGGCATGGTTATCGTGCTTGCGCTTGCTTTCTTGTTGAGCGCAGTCGTCACCATTTACATTCTGTTTCGCAGCGGGGATACTCAAGTGCCCAACCTGTTGGGCAAGTCTGAAGTCGAGGCGCAAAGGCTCGCCGGACAAGCCGGGTTGCGAACGAGAATTCAGCGACGCGAAGACGCCGCCGCGCCCGGGACCGTAATTGAAACTAGACCTGGCCCTAATTCGTCGGTAAAGAAAGATTCGAGCCTCACGATCGTCATCAGCAGCGGTCCGCCGCAAAAGAAGAGCGAATTGATGAACGGAGGACCGTCGTCTCCCGGGCGGTGGTTTCGCGCGCGCATATCCATCATCGATGTCGCAAAGAATCTGGTCGACTCGGCCGGTAACTTAACTCAATGATCGAGATAGCGCCTTCAATTCTGTCCGCCGATTTTTCGAAGCTTGGCGAGGAGATAAAGGCTGCCGAGCGCGGCGGGGCCGGCTTGATTCACGTCGACGTGATGGACGGCCACTTCGTGCCAAACATCACGATCGGCCCGCTGGTCGTCAAAGCTGCGCGACGAGCGACCAGCTTACCGCTCGATTGTCACCTGATGATCACCGACCCGGACCTGTACATCGATGATTTCGCTCGCGCGGGGGCGACGATGATCTCGGTGCACGTTGAAGCGGTTGTCCATCTGCACCGGACGCTTGCGGCAATACGCGATCTGGGTTGCAGGCCCGGCGTGGTACTCAATCCCGCGACGCCGCTTGTGTCCGTCGAAGAGGCTCTTCCCTTCGTCGATTACGTGCTGGTGATGTCCGTAAATCCGGGATTCGGAGGTCAATCGTTCATAAGCACCTCGCTTGACAAGATAAGTCGGCTGCGGGGTATGATTGACTCTCGCGGCTTAAACGTTCATGTAGAAGTGGACGGCGGAATAGACACGACGAACGTCGCCGATGTCGTCCGTCACGGCGCCGAGTGGATAGTCGCAGGCTCGGCAGTGTTTGGTAAGGGAGACCCCGAAGTCGCCACCCGCGAGCTTCGAACCAAGGCGCTCGAGCCGCTCACAGTTTGACCCGTGCTCTTAAGCAACATCTCAGGAGATAGGCCGCGCGGCACAGCATGCCCGGCCCGATTAATATGAAAGCAGCAAAGATTCTTTTTCTAGTTTTGGCTGTAGCTCTGTCGTTCGCGGCGTGTGGCGGCAAGCCGAAGAACAAAGTAGCGTTCGAAGAAGCGAAAGGACCTGGTCGCGATCGAGAGCTCTATCGCCAGGGAGTTGAAGCTATTCGTAAGGGCAATTACGACGAGGGGCGGATCCTGTTGAACACGATGATCAACACCTACTCCGACAGCCCGCTGATTAAGTACGCCAAGCTCTCAATCGCCGACTCGTACTATTTGCAGGGTGGATCCAAGGGGCTGGCCCAGGCGGAGGTCGAATACCGCGACTGGATTCAATTCTTCCCGGAAGACAAGCTCACCTGTGAGACGATGCTGAAGATGGCTGAGATCCATCTGCGGCAGGTGCAATCCCCGGATCGAGACCCGACACATTCGAAACTGGCAGAGCGGCAACTGAAAGAGATGCTCCGTCGATGCACGGACCCTGATTCGAAAACCAAAGCCGAGCAGTTGATGAACCAGGTTCAAGAAATCCTCGCCATGCACGAGCTGAAGGTCGCGCGCTTTTATTTCGACATTCGCGAGTCGGCCCAGGCGGCTCAAATGCGCACCGAGGAAATTTTGAACAAGTATCCGAACTTCTCGCGGTTTGATGAAGCGCTGTTTCTTCACGCGAGGGCGATGGAGCTTCAGGAAGACACCGAAACCGCCAGTCAGAATCTGGGACGCATTATCACCAGTTACCCTCACTCCGCGTTCGCCGACCGAGCGAGGGAGACTCTGCAGAAGTGGGGCAAGGCAGTCCCTGAGCCGGATCCGGCAAAGGTAGCCGAGGAGAAGGCGGAGGGCAAAGGTCTGCCTGCGAGGGCGCTGGGTTTCATGTTCGGTCCGCACATCGAAACTTCCACGAAGGGCGTGATAATTGACCGCGACCTCAAGACCGACGACATCGTGGCCCGCGTTCAAGAGTTGAGCGGGACGAAGGCTGTAGGCCCGATCACACCCGGCGCGGAGACTACGAGCAATGCGCCCGACAATCGCCCTCGACGCGCGTCCCAAGCCGGACAGGACGTCGAGGTCAAACCCGGCGCACCTGCTGATCAAAAGCCGCAAAGCACTTCCAACAAGGACAAGAAGGGAAAAGATAAGGACAAGAAAAAGCCCGACGGCGGCCCGAGCGTTCTGCGCAATCCGTAACGATAGCGCAATGTATCGTGCGACCATTCGAAGTTCCCTAAGAGCCAGTACACTCCCATCTGCTCGCACAGCCGACCCTTGTTGCCCGAGCGATGGAGTCGCACCTTGTTCCTGCCGGCTCGTATTTGGTTGACCTTCTATCACCCTTGACACTAGACTCGTCACTCCGTGGCTGATGCTCTTTAAATCAGACACAAATCATGTTCAAATGGGGAGAAAATGAGCCGGAAAAGAGTTCTAATGTTAATCTGTAGCTTGCTTACCGCTTTGCTTTGGAGCGTGAACATGAACGCAACGGCGAAGCCCGAGATCAAGAAGCAAGCGTTCGGTAAGGCCGCCAATCAAGAGCCGGTCTATCTCTATACGCTGACCAACGCGAACGGCATGGAAGCTCGCATCATGACTTATGGTGGAACCGTGGTCGCTTTGAAAGTGCCGGATCGAAACGGCAAGCTTGGCGACGTGGTGTTGGGCTACGACAGCCTCGACGGTTATCTGAAGAACAATCCTTACTTCGGATCGATCATCGGGCGGTACGGCAATCGGATAGGCAAAGCCAAATTCTCGCTCAACGGAAAGCCATACACGCTCCCCAAGAACAACGGCGAGAACACCTTGCACGGCGGAGCGAAGGGCTTTCACACAGTCGTGTGGAAAGCTATGGAGGTTAAGGCCAGGGACGGAGTGGCGCTCTCGCTTAGCTACTTGAGCAAAGACGGCGAAGAGGGTTTCCCCGGCAACCTGTCGGTCACGGTCGTCTACACTCTGACCAACAAGAATGAATTGAGGATCGACTACTCGGCGACCACCGACAAGACGACAGTTGTCAACCTTACTAATCATTCTTATTTCAATCTGGCGGGAAAGGGAAGCATTCTCGGTCACGAGCTTATGATCAACGCAGACAGGTTCACGCCGGTCGACGCGGGGCTGATACCGACCGGCGAACTGCGGAGCGTCAAAGGAACGCCGATGGACTTCACGACGCCAACAGCAATCGGCGCAAGGATTGATCAGCAAGACGAGCAACTGATCCTTGGTCGCGGCTACGATCACAACTGGGTATTGAACAGCGTCGGCGGAAACCTCCCGCTTGCCGCGAGAGTTTATGAGCCCACGACTGGGCGCGTGATGGAAGTCTACACCACCGAGCCCGGATTACAGTTCTACAGCGGCAACTTCTTGGATGGCAGCATCACCGGCAAGGGAGGTCAGGTCTACAACAAGCGGTACGGGTTCTGTTTGGAGACACAGCACTTTCCTGATTCGCCGAATAAGCCGCAGTTTCCCTCGACGGTTCTGAAGCAGGGGGCGAAATATCGTAGTACAACGATCTACACGTTCACGGTCAGCAAGTAGCGAAACGCGTATGTTTGCGGAGAACGGAATCCATCCTTATGGCCAAATGGCTCAGTAGAATGTTCGGTGGCTCTTCGCCCGCAAACCGTGTCCCGACTGACACGAGTAGCGGTGGTGTCTACTCCGGACTGCGACAGCAAGCGCTAGCAACCAAGAGAGCGGATACCGGCATTATGCGACCTGCTGACGACGCTCCCGTCTGGGGCATTCTTATGGAGACAGGGTATCCCGGCGCTACATCGACCCTGTTTGCTTTGAGCGACGGATCGACAAGTCTTTATCTGAGCAGCGGTGGAGGGATCATTGGGGGCCACGCGCGTCAAAATGTCCGAGATGCTAATACCGGGTTCATTGAGATGGCGAACAAATGCTGGCGAGAGATGGCTCACACAGAGAAGTGTCCAGTACCGGCGACTGGAGAGACAGTTTTCTATGTTCTGACTGACGCAGGAATTCTCACGGCGCGCGGCGGTGAAGAAGATCTGGGGAATGGTAATCATCCGCTGGCGCAGCTCTTCTTTGCCGGACATGAAGTGATCGCCCAGTTGAGTGTTATTTCAGGAGACTCCGGTGTGAACGCGATTAAATAGTGAGCGTGAGCTGGAATACGCCTACCACATACGACAGGCATTTCTCCTTGAGCATAAAGGCAACGCCGATTATTTCAGACTTATTAGCGCCACTGCGCCGGATCCAGGAATGCGTGCGCGATCGAGTCCTTGCCGCTTGCGAGCGGGCTGCCGTTGAGGATTTGGCGCAAGTCGATGACGACGCGTCACACGGCGATACGATCTACGCCATCGATCGAATCGGCGAGCGCGCCCTGGTCGAACTGTTTGAGACGGAGATAGCCGTGATTGCTCCGCTGGTTCTGATCGGGGAAGGGCTGCCCGATGACAAGATCGTTCTGCCTGCAGGAACCGCTGAGGCGGAGGCGACCTGGCGAGTGATCGTCGATCCGATCGACGGCACGCGCGGGCTGATGTATCAGAAACGCAGCGCATGGGTGCTGACCGGAGTGGCGCCCAATCGCGGAAACGAAACCGGTTTGCAGGACATCGCGCTCGCCGTGCAGACTGAGATACCGACGCTGAAGCAACATCTTTGCGATTCGCTCTGGGCTGTGCGCGGGGAAGGCGTGCAGGCGGAACGCTACAACCGCCTGACCGGCGAGCGATCTGAGTTGCGATTGCGTCCTTCGAAAGCCCGAAGCATTCGACACGGATTCGCCTCGGTAGCTCGGTTCTTTCCGGGAGCGCGTGATGAGCTTGCGTCGATCGATGAAGAGATCGTTCGCGGCGCGCTCGGCGAGGTCACGCCCGGCAAGGCGCATTGCTTTGAAGACCAGTATACATCGAGCGGCGGGCAGCTCTACGAGCTGATGTCGGGCCACGATCGGTTCATCGCCGATCTGCGCCCGCTTCTTGAACCGGTGTTGAAGCGGCGCGGGATGCCGCTCGGACTATGCAGTCATCCCTACGATCTTTGCACCGAGCTGATCGCGCGAGAGATGGGCGTGATCGTGACTGACGCAGGCGGACAAGCTCTGAGCGCGCCGCTTGATCTTGATAGCAACATCGCGTGGGTTGGTTACGCGAACAGTCACGTTCGTGATGAAATCGAGCCTCGGTTGCGGCAAGCTCTCGCGCGGCGCGGCTTGTCGGTCCGATAAGCTTCAGCGTGTCGAGGTCGAGGTCCGCGAAACTCGAGGACGCCGACAAGCTGAAGCTTATCGGACATTGAACTTGATGAAAAAAGAACTCGGCACATTTCTTCTGTTGGTCATACTGTGCGTCGTCGTGTCGATCCTCAACCCGCGCTTTCTCGCCGGCGCAAACCTGCAAAATATGGCGCGGCTGATCGGCGCTTACGGCATCTTCAGCATAGGAATCGGCATGGTGATCATAACGGGCGGGATCGATCTGTCGGTCGGATCGGTCTTCGCTCTGTTAGGTGTGCTGCTTTCAATGATGCTGACGCAATGGTCGTGGCCGGCAGCGCTGGCGGTGCTCGCCGTGGTCGGAATCTCGATGGGGCTCGGTCTTATGCACGGGCTTCTGGTTACGCGGCTTGGAATTCAGCCGTTTATTGTCACTCTCTGTGGATTGCTGTTCTATCGAGGACTCGCGCGGTTCATTGCGAACGATGAAACAAAGGGCTTTGGCAGCGGCGCAGGCTTTGAAGGACTGCGTGATCTGGCGACCGGGAGCCTGGTCGGAATCCCGACTCCGTTTGTATTACTTGTCGTCATCGGCTTTGCGATGTGGGTCGTGTTACATCGTTCGGTATACGGCCGCTATCTTTACGCGGTCGGGCGTAGCGAAGAGGCGGCGCGCTACTCCGGCATTAACTCGCGCCGGATCATCGCCGGAGCTTACGTTATCTCGGGAGCGCTGGCCGGGCTCGCAGCCATCATCTTTGCGTTTTACACCAACTCGATCTCGCCGTCGTCGCATGGGAATTTCTTCGAGCTGTACGGCATCGCGGCGGCGGTGCTTGGTGGATGCAGCTTGCGCGGCGGCGAAGGTTCAATCGTCGGAATTCTGATCGGCGCGGCGCTGCTTCAGGTTTTGCAAAATCTCGTCAACCTTCTAGGCGTGCCTTCTTCGCTCAACTTCGCGGTGATGGGCGCGGTCATCCTGCTCGGAGTGATAGGCGATCAAATTCTGAAACGGCGAGCGGAGCGTGCCCGTCTCGCACCGCCTAAGCCCGAACCGATTGCGAGCGCTCAGAAATCACAGTCTGCTTAAAGCGAATGTATCGGATCGCTCAAAATCCATCGCGGAATTTGCCTGACACGGGGGAGTTTGTTGAGACGTTGAACACGCTCGGTAGACACCGTCCTGAAGTGCGGGGTCTCTTCGATCCGAATTCTGACATCTTCATTGCGCGAGCACCGGGCCGATTGGACGTGATGGGCGGCATCGCCGACTACTCCGGTTCGCTGGTGCTTCAGATGCCTACTGAAGAGGCGACGTTCGCTGCGGTGCAACTCGATCCGATTCGCAAGCTGACCGTGGTCAGCCTGGCCGGCGATCCTTCACGCCAGTCATTTTTCGAAATGCCGCTGGCCGACTTTGAGGAGGCGGGCAGACCAGTTGATTACGATACTGCCCGCGCGTACTTCGAGCGAGACCACACGCGTCAGTGGGCGGCATATGTCGCCGGCGCGTTCATTGTGTTGATGCGCGAGCGCGGCGCGCGCTTTTCGCACGGCGCACGAATATTGGTTGCATCACAAGTTCCCGAAGGCAAAGGAGTCAGCTCGTCGGCCGCGCTTGAAATCGCGGCTATGCAGGCGATTGCTACCGCATACGACATCGCGATAGCGCCGCGCGAAATGGCCCTGCTGGGTCAGATGGTCGAAAACCGCGTGGTCGGCGCGCCTTGCGGAGTGATGGATCAAATGACCGCCGTTTTCGGCGAGGAAGCGCGCCTGCTGGCTTTGTTGTGCCAGCCTGCGGAAGTGCAAGGAATGATATCGATTCCAGATGCTCTTGCAATTTGGGGATTGGATTCCGGCGAGCGACATTCGGTCGGCGGCGCGGATTACGGAGCGGTGCGGGTGGGCGCGTTCATGGGTTATCGAATGATTGCGGGGTTGGCCGGACTCGAGGTCCGTCGCGCTTCAAACGGCCGCGTTGAGATTGACGATCCGCGATGGCAGGGATATCTGGCGAATCTCGAGCCCTTGGACTTCGAACAAGACTACGCTTGTCGGTTGCCCGAGCGGATCGATGGGGCGAAGTTCTTGTCACGCTTTCAAGGCACTACTGACTCGGTCGCGCAAATCAAGCCTGAGCGAAGTTATGCTGTGCGGCTTCCAACGGCTCACCCCGTCTACGAGAACCATCGAGTGAAGCGGTTTGCAGAACTGATCGCGGAGCCTTCTAGCGAGGGCCAGTTTGAATCGTTGGGCGAGTTGATGTATCAGTCACACGCAAGCTATTCGGCTTGTGGATTAGGTTCGACAGGCACGGATTTGCTTGTTCAACTCGTGCGCGAAGCGGGGCCGCGGCGCGGACTTTACGGCGCTCGAATAACCGGCGGCGGTAGCGGAGGTACTGTGGCGGTGTTAGGTCGTCGCGAGGCGTCATCTATAATAGACGACATAGCGGAACGCTATGCCGAAGAGACCGGTTATCGACCGCATATTTTTTCTGATTCTTCGCCGGGGGCCGCGGCGTTTGGCTATCTGAGATTGCAGACATCATAAGGGACATTGTCGATGATATTAGTTACCGGTGGAGCGGGTTACATAGGCGGCGTGACTGCGGAATTGCTGCTTGCAAGCGGCGAACAGGTTGTTGTACTCGACAATTTGTCACGAGGTTATCGCGCTGCGGTTCCTTCGAATGCGCTTTTTTTTCAAGGCAACGTCGGCGACCGCGAACTGGTAGCTCGCATCGCGCGAGAGCATGACCTTGAGGCATGCATTCATTTCGCAGCTTTCGCTTATGTGGGTGAATCGGTCGCCGACCCCACGCTTTACTTTGAGAACAACGCTCAGCAAGGCATCGAGCTGCTTGGGGCCTTGCTGGATGCCGGAGTGAAGCGTGTCGTGTTCTCCTCAACTTGCGCCACGTACGGCGAGCCCCGAGAGGTTCCGATTTCCGAGTCGCATCCTCAACAACCAACCAATCCCTATGGCTGGTCCAAGTTGTTGATGGAACGTATTCTGGAAAGCTACGACCAGGCCTACGGTTTGAAGTCTGTCGCGTTGCGTTACTTCAATGCCGCCGGCGCGACCGAGCGACTGGGCGAATGGCACGAGCCGGAAACCCATCTGGTTCCGAACGTCTTGTCAGCGGCTCAAGGGAGGATACCGGCGGTCTCGGTATTCGGCAATGATTATCCTACGCCAGATGGCACGGCGATTCGCGATTACATACACGTCGCCGATTTGGCTTCGGCGCACATATTAGCGCTGAAATACCTGCGCGAGGGAGGCGCTTCCGATTGCATTAATCTCGGCAACGGCAAAGGGCACTCGGTGCTCGAGGTGATCGAGACCGCGAGACGCGTGACCGAACGAACGATTCCGATCCGCATCGAGCCGCCGCGCCCGGGCGACCCGTCTCGGTTGGTGGCGAATGCCGAGAAAGCGCGCGAGGTTCTGGGTTGGGAGCCAAAGCGTCCGAGCCTTGAAGACATCATTCGTTCAGATTGGGAGTGGCGCCAGGCGCATCCCGGCGGATTCAGCTTAACTTGAATCGCATGCGAACAAATCAAGTGAGTTCGTAGTCCGGCCTTTAGGCGGAAGTTTGTAAGCACTTTGTGTGAACGTTGTATTACGAACTTCCGCCTAAAGGCCGAACTACGAACTCTTTAACAGGAGGATTATGAACACTTTTAGGATCGCGCTCGGTTTAGCCGCACTGCTAAGCTTGATCGCGTTTGGTTGCAAGACCGGAGGGCCGGGCGGCAAATTCAAGGTCGCCTTCGTCACCAACAATGCCGCTGACTTTTGGACGATCGCGCGCAGAGGATGCGAACAAGCGGGCTCAGAGCTGTCTAACGTCGAAGTCGAGTTCAGAATTCCATCGGACGGAACCGCAGCCGAACAACGTCGCATCATCGATGATCTCATGGCTAAGGGCGTCGCCGGAATCGCGATCAGCCCCGTCGATCCGAGCAATCAAACGCAGATGATCAACAACCTCGCGAAGCAAATCCTGGTCATCACCCAGGATAGCGACGCGCCTCAAAGCGATCGCGCATGCTATCTCGGCACCGACAACCGAGCCGCTGGTCGACAGGCCGGGCAGTTGATCAAAGAAGCCCTGCCCCAGGGCGGAAAGATAATGATCTTCGTGGGCAAGATAGATGCCCAAAACGCGCAGGACCGGTTCAACGGAATCAAGGACGCGCTCGCAGGATCAAACGTCCAGATCCTCGACGTGCGCACCGACGACACAGACACCGTGCGTGCTAAAGCGAACGCGGCCGACACGCTGGTCAAGTACCCGGACATCGCCGCGCTGGTCGGGTTGTGGAACTACAACGGCCCGGCGATTTTGGGAGCAGTGAAAGACGCCGGCAAGGTGGGACAGGTCAAGATCGTTTGCTTCGACGAAGACTACGTTACGCTTGCAGGAGTCAAGGACGGCTCGATATACGCGACAGTCGTGCAGCAGCCCTACGAGTTTGGTTACCAGTCGGTGCAACTGATGGCCAAGGTACTTGGCGGCGACCGCTCGGTGATTCCGGCAGATAAACTGAAGATAATACCGACCCTTATCATCAACCGGGATAACGTTGACGACTTCACTAAGAAGATCAATCAACTGCGCGGAAAAAGCTAGTCATTGATCATCAGTCATCACTAGTCATTTGTCATTTGCAAGTTTGTCCGTCTCTATTCACTCGCGCTAATGACAAATGACAAATGACCAATGACAAAGGGCAAATGACTCCTCCAATTCTTCAAATGAAGGGGATCAGCAAGAGTTTCCCCGGCGTCGTCGCGCTGGACGGCGTCGATCTCGAAGTTTACTCCGGCGAGATTGTCGGATTGGCCGGTGAGAACGGCGCGGGCAAGTCGACGCTGATGAAAATCATCGGCGGCATTTACCAACCCGACGCGGGAACTCTCCACATCGACGGTCAAGAGATTCAGATCCGCTCGGTCTCGGAGTCAATAAGCAAGGGCATCGGGTTTATTCATCAGGAACTGAACGTCCTGGATAATCTTGACGTTGCTGAAAACGTGTTTCTTGGGCGCGAGCCGGTCTGGGGGGGGCCGCTGAACCTCGTAGATCGACAAAAGATGCACAAGGAGGCGGACATTTACCTCAAACGACTGGGTCTGGACATCTCGAGCCGGACGCCGGTGAAGGAGCTTTCGATCGCGCATCAGCAAATGGTCGAGATTGCTAAGGCGCTGTCGCTCAACGCGCGAATCCTGATAATGGACGAGCCTACATCGAGCCTTACGCTCACTGAGACCGCGCGATTACTCGAAGTGGCGAAGGAGTTGAGAGCACAAGGCGTGAGCGTGATTTACATCTCTCATCGCCTGGGCGAAATCTCGGGTCTCGCGGATCGAGTCGTCGTGCTACGCGACGGCCGCAACGCGGGCATCCTCAGCGGCGAACAGATTGACCACGACCGCATCGTCAAGATGATGGTGGGCCGCGACCTCGCTCGCTTTTATGCTTATGCGCCAACATCGGGCGAGCCTGGTTACTTCAGAGTAGAGAACCTCCGCACGCGTAGATACTCGAACCATGAAGTCTCATTTGATGTGAGCAAGGGGGAGATCTTAGGGCTCGCGGGTTTGGTCGGCGCGGGAAGATCGGAGGTCGCTCAGGCGATCTTCGGAGTCGACGCGGCTAGTGGAGGAACAATGTTGCTTGAAGGCAAGCCGCTCGAGATTCGCTCGCCGAAGGATGCCATATCGAACGGTATCTACCTGGTATCGGAGGATCGCCGTCGAACCGGCCTTATTCTAGAGATGCCGGTTCGCGAGAATGTCACCCTCCCTTCGCTAACAGGATACGCCACCGCCGGACTGATCGATCGAGTGGCGGAGCGAAAAGTCGCCGCACAGATGTGCGGCAAGTTGAATATCAAAGCGCCCTCGATCGAGACGAAAGTCGCGAACCTCAGCGGCGGTAATCAGCAAAAGGTGGTGTTGGCGAAATGGCTCTCGCTGAATCCGAAGGTTCTGATCTTCGACGAGCCGACGCGCGGAATCGACGTGGGCGCTAAAGCTGAGATCTATCAGCTTATGCGACAACTCGCCGAGAGCGGCGTGGCCATCATAATGATCAGCAGCGACATGGAAGAGGTGCTCGGAGAGAGTGATCGCGTGGCAGTCATGCACGAAGGCGCGATCACCGGAATACTTCAACGTGAGCAGTGCACTGAAGAAGCCGTCATGCGGCTCGCAGTGGGTCAAAGGTTCAAGTGACGAGTAATCCCTCGACGCTTTAGTTGATTGCCCATCGTGATTATCAGAGGACTACTACTATGTTCAACTCGGCAGCAGAGAGAGCGACAATGAAAACATTATCGTTGCCATCGGGAAGGCCGATCCCCGTGCTTGGGCAGGGTACGTGGGAGATGGGCGAAGATCCCGCCAAACGAAAGGACGAGGTCGCTGCGCTTCGTCTGGGACTAGACCTCGGGATGACTCTGATCGATACAGCAGAAATGTATGGCGAGGGCGGAGCGGAAGAAGTCGTGGGCGAAGCGATCGCCGGTCGCCGCGATGAAGTTTTTCTAGTCAGCAAGGTTTATCCGCACAACGCCACTCGTAAAGGTGCTGTTGCGGCTTGCGAGCGCAGCCTGAAACGACTGAAGACGGATTACCTCAACCTCTATCTCTTGCACTGGATCGGCTCGGTGCCGGTTGCGGAAACGCTCGAGGCGTTCCAGCAGCTCAAAGGCGATGGCAAAATCCTGGATTATGGCGTCAGCAATTTTGACAAAGACGATATAGAGGAAGCATTTGTTTTGCCGCGCGGCAGTGAAATCGTCACAGATCAGGTGCTCTATAACCTTCAGCACCGCGGCATCGAGTGGGATCTGCTTCCGTGGTGCCGAGAGCATGGCATGCCGATCATGGCTTACTCGCCCATCCAACAGGGAAAGATGCTGAAGAACAAGCAACTAAGCCTGGTGGCTTCGCGGCGGGGCGCAACTGCCGCACAGGTAGCGCTGGCCTGGCTGCTCGGCCGAGACGGCGTGGTCGTCATCCCGAAAGCCAGCAACCCGGCGCACGTGCGCGAGAACCGCGCGGCTTTAGATCTGAAGCTCACTGAAGAGGACCTGGCGGAACTTGACCGAGCCTTCCCGCCACCGCGCAGGAAAACGGCGTTAGCGATGCTGTGAGGTGCAACCACAGATGAACACAGATAAAAACAGATTCTCTTCTTATCCGTGTTCATCTGTGTTGATCTGTGGTTTCAGAGCTTCCCCTGGCAGGAAGGATTCCAACAACCCCGTGAAGGTGGAATGTGGAAGTGAGTGGCACAAACAATTCTCACCAAAGACATTTCACCCCTACTCAGTTAGTCAGTCGGCTCGCGATCTCTTCCAGAACAGCTTCCGCTCTGGCTGCGATCTGTTCCAGAGACTGATCTTGGATGGGATGCGTGACGTAAACGGCATCGAAGTCCGAGCGACCCAACGCGCTCGCTTGTGCGCGGGCAGCAGTTATGAACTCAGTTGTCGCGACCGGCACGGCGGGGATCCCGAGGCTCTCGAGTTTTGTCGAATCGTGCAAACTGCACGTCGTGCATGACCCTCAATCGGCGAGAGCTTCGATCACCGCATCGCATTTGGCCGAACGAAGCTGCTCGATAACCGCGTCAGGCGCCGGCTTCGAGAAGGTGGGCTTCATCGCTCGTATGACTTGAGCGACGCCATAACGTTCCTTCAACAGTTGTTCAAGCCGATCGAGAAAGATGCTGCCGCCAGGCTTGCTGATGTCGAGCAGACCAACGGTCTTTCCTTTAAGGCTGTCGAGACGCGTCGCCGGTCTTCCAGCCGCGCGCGGCGTTTCGTCAAGCGGACTCACGAGTGTAATTGGCATAGCGACTCCTGAATTGCAGATTGCGGATTTGGGATTGCGGATTGTAGATGTCGGACTTGCAATCCTCAATCGTCAATCCTCAGTCCTCAATCGGATAAGTAACCATCTGACTTCCTCTCGGACCAGCGGCCCAGCTTCCGATCACCGCTGAAAACTTTCCGGCAGTTCCTCCCGCGACGACAATCTTGATCGCGGATGGATCGAGAAACTTGAAGTAGCTCGGTTCGCCGTTCATGATCATTTGGCGATAGCGGTCTACGTGCTGCGTACCCTCGCCTTCGCCCTCCTCCTCGAAGTGCTTCTTCGAGATCGTGGTGTTAAGGTACAGATACTTCCTCACGGCTTCCTTGTTAAACCCGTCGCGCTGGAGAGTCTTCACGTGCTCGGGACAAAGCACGACCAACGCTTCGACGCCCGCGCATACGCGATAGGACCAAACAGTCGCGAGCGCTCGGGTGATCGTTTTCAGAATCTGTTTGCCCTCGCGCGCCATGTGTTCGCTGACTCCGTGAGGTGGCTCCGCTGCGAACAGAGTTATGGTGCTCTGGTCCGGTTTGAAACCCATCTCAACGTGCAACGGCTCCCACGGACTCTCCTCCTCGTTCTCGGCGATGCAGTAGGAAAACTTGCCGGGATTCCCGAGCGTCGACATATCGATCTCGCCCGGGCGCGCGCCTCCAAGATTTGTCAATATCAACTGCAGCGCGCGGCCCAGCGTGCTGTTTGCGCGAGCAACATTGCTGAAGACGTTGCTCCCGCACGCGAACTCAAACTCACGGCGAATTGGTCCGTTGACGATCACCAGAGGCGCTGCGAAATGAGTCGTCGCCTGCACGCCGTGGATATTGAAGCGCTCGTCGCACGCCGCCCGCACGAGCGGGATCAGCACTCGCATCATCTCCGGCTTGCACCCTGCCATCACGGCGTTTGCGGCGATCTTCTCAACGGTCGCCGCGCCATAATTCGGCGGGATGCGAGCGATAACTTCGTCGGGCGGATGCGCGCTGGCCGCAAGCATGCGTTCAACTCGCTCGATGGTTGGCGGAATCACCGGCAGCGGATCGCCGAACCGCATGCAGTACTCGAACGGGTCGATTGTGTCGGCCAGCTCGATTCGCGACGCGCGCGCGGCCCGCTTCGCGTAAGGATTTGCCGCTGCCGCGATCTCGCCTTCACCGGCTACTTCGAGGTGCCGCGACGTGCAACCATACTTGGTGTTCGGCGCGCCGTCGAACGGCTCAGCAATGACGAGGGGCTTGCCAGCCATCGCAGTCGCGATCTCGTTCAACGCGTACTTATCGAACCCGCTCGAGGTTTGAATGATTCGGCCATTAGTCCCGATTAGGAACAGCGTTGGCACTGCAACCGGATCATAAAGTTTGGTTATGGCAAGATCGCTGTCGATCACAACCGAAAACTCGATCGGCGCCTGCTCGATCAGCTCGCGAGTGGAGGTTTCGGCGTCTTGAGATATGCCGAGGACGCGCGACCCTTCACCAACCTCACGCCATAAACGATTGAGATAAGGGATCGTCAACCGGCAAGTCGGGCAATCGGTCTCGAAGAATACGAGCAGACTTGTTTTCGCTTGCGCGTCACTCTCAAAACGCAATTCGCTTCCATCCAACCGATTAAGAGAAAACCTTGGAGCCTCGTTTCCCGCCTCAAGCATTTTGATCATCTCATCTGAATGTGCGATGCGCCGGGCTGAGATGGGGCGTCGCGTTGAAAGTGAACAGCCTCGCTTCTCCCTTTCTCGCCCTGAGCACCGACACGCTGGTGTTGTAGATCACGCCGAGAATGCTCAGCAGCGTTTCGTCGGTCAATCCGAGCGCTGCGCCCGCGACGACTGCAATCGGAGTCGCGGACGTGAAAACCGCAACAGGCTTTTCGTGGTTATTTGAGAACAACTCAGCGGCTGAAGCGTCGACCCTGGTTCGAAATGAGCCCCACGATTCGCCATCGAATTCGGGGTAGCGATTCTCCATCCACGCGCGAATGACCGCCCGATCGCATCTGCCGACGGCGCCGCCAGTCGTGTGCGGATCGCGCTCGATTGCCTGTTGCATCTCCCGGATGTCGCGAGTGAAGCTCTCGTCCTCTGCCATCATCCGCTTCGCAATCCCACGGTAGACGGAGATCAAGCTGAACTCATCCCAACGCTCATCCGTAGTAACGTCGGGCGTCGTCAATCCCGCGCGTGTCAGCGCTTCACAGGCGATCTCGGCGGTCGCGAGCTGTCGTCGCATTTGCCCCGAATAGACCGCCCCAAGTTCAACTCCTTGCGCGGCAAGGTGCTCGCCCAGCAGTCGCGACTGCTCCTGCCCGAGTTCCGAGAGCACGTCATAATTACTGCGAGGCCCGGCCTGCGCGTGGCGTATCAAATAAACATAGCTCATAGCATGTATGGGCGGCCCTCCGTGGCCGCCCCTCTCTTCAACACGAGTGCGACGTTCCCGAAAGAGGGGCGGCGACGGAGGGCCGCCCCTACAGGCTATCGTTAGCGCTCGGCGAGCTCCAGTGCCGCGCGAGCAAGGCCGTTCACGCGGCGGTCGAACTCCTTGAATCGCTCGTCGCGCGTCTGGCCTCGCACGTATCGAAAATAAATCTGCTGCAGGACCACCGCGATCTTGAACAGCGCGAACACTTCATAGAAAGCAATATCGGAAACATTCCTGCCCGTCTGTTCGGCATAGCGATCGATGATCTCTTGACGGCTGATCCACCCCGGCTCTGTCGTCACCGGGCTGATCGAATCGCGCCGCGCTTCGGGGTCTTCTTTCTTCGGCCAGTAACACAGAAAGATTCCCAGGTCGATCAACGGATCTCCGACCGTGCACATTTCCCAGTCCAGCACCGCAACCACGCGAGCCGGGTTTGTCGGATCAAGCATCGCATTGTCGAGCTTGAAATCGTTATGCACAAGCGTCGCAGGTCGACCAGTTGCTGGATCAGGCTCTGGTGGAATGCGCTGGCCAAGCCATCCGATCACCTCGTCAATCTCAGGCAGCTCGCTAGTTTTCGAGCGATGCCACCGCTCCGTCCAGCCTTTCACCTGTCGAGTGACAAACCCGACAGGCTTACCGATCTGCGCGAGTCCCGACGAATAGATATCAACAGTGTGCAGAGTCGCCAGCGTGTCTACCATCGCCTCGCTAACTCGGCGCCTGAGCTCCAAATCGTCGCCGATCTCTTTCGGCGTATCGCGCCGGATGACGAGCCCGCGTCTTCGTTCCATCAAATAAAAAGGAACGCCGATGATCGAAGTGTCTTCACAGAGCAAGTAGGGCTGCGGCGCCAGGCGAAATAGCGGATGGATCGCCATGAGCAGCCGGTACTCGCGCGGCATATCGTGAGCTGTCGGCGCAACCGGGCCAAACGGAGGCCGGCGCAGAACGAACTCGTGCCCGCCGAGTCGCACCAAGTAAGTGAGGTTCGAGTGTCCGCCGGGAAACTGTTCGAGCTCGATGCGGGCGCCGCCGAGCGGCGCGTCTGGAAGCAACGCGGGCAAGTGGTCTCGCAGATAACCTTCAAGCGCGTCCAGATCGAGTTCCTCACCTGGGCGAACCGGCGCGGTGTCATCGTTGTAAGGAGTTGCTTCTGGTGACATTAATTTAATCAGCGAATATAAGCGGTGGGTCTGGCGAATTCAAGCTTCGGCATAAGCCCTACGGCGCAAAGGAAGCTTGAGCTTTCGGCCGGGTTTGATATTGTTGCTGCTTACGTTGACTGAAAGGGAACCACAGATGAACACAGATCAACACAGATTGTTGCGGCGGCTCACGATTGTTGCAAGCGTGTTGCTCGCTGCTGCGAATGCTCAGGCCGATCAGCTCGTAGAAAGAAGAGTCGAGACTAAACTCCTGCCCGCTCCGGTTGAGTACAACGCGCTCCTGCCCGATGACTACGACGCAATCAAAGAGCCGCTGCCACTGTTGCTCTTCTTACACGGCGGCGGGGGCGACAGGAGCTTTCTTGTGCGGATGCGGTCAACCATTGAGGACCTTTGGAAGTCGGGCGGGTTGCCGAAAATGATGATCGTCACCCCCAGCGCCGCGCGATCGTTTTACATGGATTACAAGGACGGCTCGCAGAAATGGGAGTCGTTCATAACCGGACCGTTTCTCGACCACTTGAGAGAGAGTTACAAAGTGACGCGCGAACGCAAGGGTACTTTGTTGTTTGGAATCTCGATGGGAGGACTGGGAGCCTTGAGGCTTGGGTTTAAGTACCCCGGCAAGTTCGGCGCCCTGGCGGCGCTCGAACCCGGGATCGATCCCGCATTGAAGTGGAGCGATGTGAAACCGCGTAATCGTTTTTACCGAAGCGACGAGCTGATGCAGACGATCTTCGGCAGACCACTCGACGCAGCTTACTGGGAAGCGAATAATCCAGCCTCGATTGCCGTCGCCCGCGCCGACTTGATCAGATCTTCAGGTCTGTCGATCTACATCGATGTCGGCGATCAGGATGCGTTCAACATAAATGAGGGGACGGAATTCCTTCACCGGATTTTGTGGGACAACAACATACCTCACGAGTATCATCTGGTGCGCGGCGCTGATCACGTGGGACGGACGATTCGCCCGCGCTCGGAAGAAGCTCTCAGATTTCTCGCTCGCGTGCTGAATCCGCCACCCGTTGATCCCGAAGCAGAGGCCCTGAGAAAACAACTCGAGCCGCGAAAACGAGCTGTCGAGAAAAGGCCGTGAGAACAGAACGATGAGAATAACCAGACGTGAGTGGTTGATGGTCGCCGGTAGCTTTGTCAGCGGCGCGCTGCCTGGCGAAAGCAACTTTGGAGCTTCTCATCACAAGAGACGCGCGCGAGGCCGAAAGAAGCTCAGACGCCGCGCCGTCAAAGGGGTGCGCGCTCACAACTCTGCAAGAGCTTCCGACGCTGGGCCTCTGTCGGGCGCGAAGCTCTTCGAAGATGTAATCACCTACTACAATCTCGGCGAACACCGGACCGCGACCGAAGCCGACATCAAGACTTCTCAATGGCTTGCCGACCAGCTTCGCGGCGCCGGTCTTGCGACCACGTTTCAGTCCTTCTCGCTGCGCCAGTTCTTCGTTCAACAAGCCAGCCTAACGATCGGCAGTCGACGCATTCGAGCCTTTCCGCTCTGGTTTCCGCGGGCCACCGAAAAGGGTCCAGTGAATGCTTCACTAGCGCTAATCGATAAGAATAATGCGCGCGCGATGTCTGAAGAAATCGCGCTGGTAAAATTTCCGTTTGATCCGCGTGCGACGGTCACCGCAACTCGCACGGATGGCATCGATTCAGCGGTCAAGACAAAGGAAGCGATTGAAGCCGGTCGCGTTGGCCCGACTCACAGCGAAGTGATCAACGCTGCGGCGAAAGCCGGCGCTCGAGCGGTGGTGGCGATTACTGAAGGCCCGACCGGCGAGATCATCGCTTTGAATTCACGCGAAGGCGCCCAGCCATGGCCGATTCCCGTCGCGTTGGCTGGTCCTCGCGATGAGCCTGCATTGATGGCGGCCGCGAGATCTGGCGTCGCGGCATCATTACTTATCGACGGGGATGACCGGCGTGAGGCAAGAGCGAAGAACGTGATCGGGCGTGTTCATCGAGGGAAAGAGCTGATAGTGGTTTCGACGCCGCAAAGCGGATGGTTTCGATGCGCGGCCGAGAGAGGGCCGGGCATCGCGATGTTCCTGGGACTCGCGCGATGGGCGAGCCGTCGCCCGTCTGGGTCTAGTTTCTTGTTCGTGTCAACTTCAGGTCACGAACTCGGTGGGTTGGGAATGAAAGCTTTCTTAAAGGAGCTCGCACCCTCTTCCGATCGCGTGTTGTGTTGGCTGCACCTCGGCGCAGGCATCGCGGCTTTTGCGTGGGAAGAAACTGCGACGGGCTGGAAACGGCTCCGGGAGCCGGATTCAAGGCGATCACTGATGACGAGTCCCGATCTCGTCCCGATACTCACTTCTTCTTTTGCTGATCTGCCCGAGCTGACTCCGACGGTTGGCCGCGCCGTTGGGGAGTTTGAGTTCATATCGAAAGCAGGCTATCGCACGTTTGGCATCGCCGCCGCGCACCGCTTTCATCACACGCCGGCCGACAGTCCGGAGATGACCGGGCCGGAGATACTCGAACCGATAGGAAGCGCTTTGGTTAGGACAATCGAAACAATCGAGTCCCGTTAGAAGCATCGCAAACTTAGGTTGTCATGAGCCGAGTCCACTCGTTAATCCGTACCTTTCAAATGCCTCTTCGGAGAACTCAGTCGGAGATGCTCATTAGGTGAACATGAGAGAACCAACGAAGTCTTCCGGCCCTTCCTGCTTTCACGATCCTTCCGAATTGACACGGCATGATGTTGATGGATAGAGTCAGACAACACACAAGAGAGTTGTTTGCCGGAGGCAACAATTTGAAGCGTAAGTTATTACTCAGCATCTTGGCACTCGCGATTGCAGGCATCTCGATTGTCTATGCTGCGAGCGGGGATTCGGGCAACTCGCCAACGCAGCCTGTAGACTTCAATCGCGACATTCGTCCGATCTTATCCGACAAGTGTTTTGCCTGCCACGGCCCTGACGATGGACAGCGAAAGGCTCGCCTCAGGTTCGACACCAGAGAAGGCGCCTTCGCCAAGCAGGGGGTAATTGTTCCAGGCGACGCCGCGAAGAGCCGTTTGATCGAGCGCATCACCGCCAAAGATCCCGCGATGCGAATGCCGCCGCCGGAAGCGGAACTAACCTTGAGCGACAAGCAGATTGAGCTTCTTCGCAGGTGGATCGATGAGGGCGCGAAATGGGAAACGCACTGGGCATATATCGCGCCAAAACGGCCTGAGCTTCCGACGGTCAAGGACCGAGCATGGCCTCGCAACCCTATGGATCACTTCATACTCGCGCGGCTCGAACGTGAAGGGCTGAAGCCCCAACCTGAAGCCGACCGCGTCACGCTGCTCCGTCGCGTGACTTACGACTTGACTGGGCTGCCGCCGACTCCGGCAGATGTTGATTCGTTTGTTCGAGACAAGTCGCCCGATGCTTACGAGAAACGTGTGGATCAGCTTCTTCGCTCGCCGCACTACGGCGAGCGAATGGCCATGCACTGGCTCGATCTCGCGCGCTACGCGGACACTCACGGCTACCACATCGACAGCCATCGCGATATGTGGCCCTGGCGCGACTGGGTCATCAAGGCGTTCAACAGCAACATGCCGTTCGATCAATTTACAATCGAGCAACTTGCC
>DASXSR010000029.1:0-4761 GCA_036505875.1 Blastocatellia bacterium
GAACCGAGGAGGAATTCCATCACGGACCCAAGGCCCGTGTCTTCCATGCATTGAAGCCGTTTCTTACTGGTGGGGTGGGCTTACCCAGTCAAGACGAGGTTGCTACGCGGCTCGGGATCTCGATTGATACATTGCGCAGCCACCTTTCCCGATTGCGTGCGCGGTACCGCGAACTGTTGCGCGAAGAAGTCAGCCGCACCATCGGCATTGCTGAAAACGTTGACGAGGAGCTGCGTCATCTTTGCAGCATAATTACCACCGGGCGGTAACTATTGGGGGAGCCTCGATGCCGCTTGCTGATGAAGAGGTTTTGCGTTGCGAACAATGTGGTGCTCCGCTTGCGACTGCCACGGCTCCGGGAACCATTTCTAGTTGCTTAAACTGCCTTCTGCTCGGTGGTTTGGACGAAACTGAAAGCATAAACCGGCGCTTTCAGCATTATGAAGTTTCGGTTTCGTCAGATGGCGTCACACCCTGGGAACTCGGACGCGGCGCGATGGGAACAACGTATCACGCGATCGATACCAATCTGGGCTCGCCGGTCGCACTTAAGGTCATTGGGGTTCGCTACTCGGCAGATCCTGGGGCGCGCGAGCGTTTCCGACGCGAAGCACAGGCTGCCGCTCAACTGCGACACCCGAACGTCGCGACTGTATTTCACTTTGGCGAAACTCCAGCTGGCCAGTGTTTTTACGCAATGGAGCTGGTGGAAGGCGAAACGTTGGAAGCCCGCGTGCGTCGGGACGGACCGTTGCCAGTGTCGGCTACGCTGGACATCGCCGAACAGATTGCGCGGGCCTTGGCCGGCGCCGAAAAACATGGGTTGGTCCATCGCGATCTGAAACCGAGCAACATCATGCTTGTCTCGGGTGAGGCGGACACTTCCGACCGATTGGCTGTAAAAGTAATTGATTTCGGCCTCGCCAAACCGGTTATCGCGAGGCCGGTTGCCTCGGACCAGCCCCAGCCTCGTTTCTCCGGCACGCCCGGGTTTGCCAGTCCGGAGCAACTTACTGCTTGCGGAACTTCGCCTGACGCGCGCTCGGACATCTACTCGTTAGGCGCGACGCTCTGGTATCTTCTTTCCGGCAAGCCACCTTTCGCGGGCCGAACGCTGAGTGAACTTCGCGAAGAACAACTTCAGCGATTGCCAATTGAACAGCTCACTACAACAAAGGTGCCGGGGCAGCTTGTGCCGCTTCTTCGTTCCATGCTGGCGGCTGATCCTGCCAAACGGCCGCAGTCAGCGAAAGAGCTGCTGGTCGGGTTGCGACAGTCTCGCGAAGCGATAGAAGCAAGGCCTCGCCGACGCAGGCTCATTCGACTCGCAGCGGTTGTGTTTCTAACCGTGAGCGGCCTTGGCCTAACGAGTTACTTCTGGTACCGCCAGCATTTGGGTGAACAACTGTCGTCGATGGAGTTGACCGCGCCGGAAAAAAGCATCGCCGTCCTACCGTTTGAAAACCTGAGCAGCGACAGAGAGGACGCGTATTTTGCCGACGGCGTTCAGGACGATATTTTGACCAAACTGGCCAAAATTCGCGATCTGAAGGTGATCAGCCGCACGAGCGTGATGCAATATCGCGGGAAACCAAATGTGCGCGAGATTGGCGCCACATTGGGAGTGTCTCACGCGCTGCAGGGCAGTGTTCGCAAAAACGGAACACAGCTTCATTTAAACGCACAACTAATCGATACGCGCACCGATACCCATGTTTGGGCGGAACAATACGACTGCGACTTGAACGGTGTTTTTGCAGCGCAGAGCGCGATCGCGCTAAAGGTTGCCGAGCAGCTTCAGACGAAAATGTCCACTGCTGAGAAACTGGACATGGCCCGCCCTCCCACGGCCGATCTTACCGCGTTCGAGTTCTATACTCAGGCCAAGAATCTCCTTTTAATGACAAGCTTTACCACTAATACGAAGGCGAATTTACTGAAAGCAGCTGACCTACTGAATCAGGCTATCGCGAATGATTCTTCATTTTTCCAAGCGCACTGCCTGCTCACTCATACTCACGATCTCCTTTACTTCTTTGGCTTCGATCGCACGCCTGCGCGCCTCGCGTTAGCTGAGTCAGCCATCCAGGCGGCATTTCGCCTCCGACCCGAGTCGGGTGAAGTACACCTCGCGCGTGCTGAACACCTTTACCGAGGATACCTCAATTATGATGGCGCTTTCGCTGAACTTGAGGTCGCCCGTGAGACTCTACCGAATGATCCTATGGTGTATGAGCTGAAGGGCTACATCGAGAGGCGGCAGGGTAAGCAACAAGAGGCGTTGAAGAGTCTTGAGCGTGCGATTGATCTTGACCCGCGCAACTTTTTTACCTTGCAACAGATTGCGGCAAGTTACGACCTGCTTCATCGCTATGCCGACGAAGCAACGATGCTACAGCGAGCGCTGGCGATTAAACCGGGCGATCTCGATACGAAGATCGCACGCGCGTTGGTACAAATAGATTGGAAAGCCGATGCCCGCCCCCTCCATGAATTGATTGACACAATTCGAACCACAAATTCCGGAGAGCTTTCTCATTTCGCCGATGCCTGGCTCACATGCGCGCTCGCGGAGCGGGACGCTACTGCAGCAAGAGCCGCGCTAAGCGCATCAGGCGAAAACCCCTTAAGCGACGATGTTATTCAGTTCAATCGACCGTTTATAGAAGGCGTCATCGCTCGTATGACTAATGACAGTGACAAGGCACTCGTTGCCTTCACTGCGGCGCGCGCAGAACACGGGAAGGTGGTGCAAGCTCAACCAAATTACGGTCCACCGCTCTGTGTGCTTGGTTTGATTGATGCCGCTCTGGGACGCAGAGAGGCCGCCTTGCGCGAAGGACGGCGCGCAGTCGAACTTCTTCCGGTGGAAAAAGATGCAATCAATGGCGTGCGCATGATCTGTTATTTGGCGATGATCGCAGCATGGGTTGGCGACAAAGATTTAGCCTGCGAACAGCTGAAGATCGCTGTTAATCCACCAGCTCCCGTCTCCTACGGCCAACTAAAGTTGTTTCCGTTTTGGGACCCGCTCCGCGGCGACCCACGTTTCGAAAAAATAGTTGGGTCTCTCGCGCCCCAGTAACCTTTTGAACAGAAGATAACGAAGAGAACAAAGGCTGTCTTTTCGTTGCAACAAAGGCATTCTTCGTTGCCTTCGTTTCCTTCTATAAAATGCAAACTTTTTTGCAATGCCCCATAGTTTTTTCCTTTGGAAGGATGTGACGACCCGCACACTCAACCGCAGAAAGGAAATCACTGTATGTTCAGGATTGAAGAAGTCAGAAAAAACAAAAGAGGCGGACTGTTTGTTTCATCGTTCGCGGCGCCTATCGCTGCAATGGCCCTGGTCCTCATCATGGTCATCGGTCCATCCACCGCCTCGGCAAGGCGGCCACCGACGCCCGAGAACTTTCGCGTGACGGCGCAAACGGCCTACACTGTTACGGTGGCCTGGAGTCCACCCAGGAATAACTCAGGCGACTTCAATTACCATCTTTCGGGAGCATATGGCGTTACCCCGGCCATTCTGCCCAAGACCGCCACAAGCCACACCTTCACGAGACTGCATTCGGGCAATGAGTATTGGTTCTTTATCTACGCAAGGGACGGAGGTGGAAATACGTCCGGAACGGTCTCGACGACGACCAGAACACTTCATGATACGACACCGCCGTCAACTGGGCCGGTGATTACGGTAACAGAGGTCGGTTCCAACTACGTCTCCATTTCCTTGACTCCCGCGCAGGACGACTGCCCTTTTCTCTCTTACCAAGTATCGGTGAATGGCGAGCCTCACACAGCTCCGAGTCCCAACCTGTCGACCACCCTTCGCTTTCTCCGGCCGGAGACGACCTACAGCTTAACTGCTCGCGGCCGCGATGAGGGGAATTTCTGGTCACCGTTCAGCGACCCCGTCACCGTCACCACCCTGCCGCCCAATCCAAATGACCACACCCCGCCGAACACACCAGCCAATTTGAGCGCGTACGGTTTTGGCGACGGCAGCACCGAGATGCAAATCCAGTGGGCCCAATCCACCGACGATTTCGATGTCCAAGCCAACATCCGTTACGACGTTTACCTCAACGGCGTCTTGGAGGACGTCCGCTTTGGCTCCGGCGGCCCGATCACCGCTTACGGTGTATTCGGAGAAAACACGGTCGAAGTCATCGCCTCAGATACCGCCGGCAACGCATCGCCGCCGGCCACCACTACGATATTCTTCTAATAACTGAGCGTTCCGGGGCGGGGCAGGGCCAAAAGGAGACGAAAGAAACCTCGGTATGTTCTCAATTGGAAATAGCGGAGAAAACAATATGAGTGGGCTGCATCTCTCATGCTTCGCGACTCGGGCCGCTGCAATAGCCCTCGTCCTCAAAATGGTCCTCGGTCCGTCCACAGCCTCAGCCATTACGCCAACACCTGTCTCCCTGCCCGGTCCCAGTGGCAGCTGGAACGTCGTGCCAAGCGCTAACACCGGGTCACCGAACAACTACCTCTTTGGCGTGGCAGCTATCGCCCCTAACGACGTGTGGGCAGTCGGGGCCTATGGTGTTCTTGGCATTACGGCTAAGCAAGTCATTGAGCACTGGGATGGCACGAGCTGGAGACGTGCGGCGAGCCCATCCCTCGCCACGCCCAACGAACTCGTGGCGGTCAGCGCCTTCGCTGCCAATGACGTGTGGGCGGTCGGCGGATACAATTCCGGCGGTCAGGCGCTCATCGAACACTGGAACGGCTCGACTTGGAATGTCGTGC
>DASXSR010000030.1:0-24050 GCA_036505875.1 Blastocatellia bacterium
ATGAGACAACCATAGCAACGATCTGATCGCCCTCGTCGCAGAGTTCTGCCACTGCGCTGGAGGGGACTGTGCCAGAATCGACGAGCAATTCCATCCAGTAAATACTCTCATCAGCCTCTTCTTCCACGATACCCATCTTCGCGATGAAATCCGCTTGAGACTTTGCCCGACAGGAAGCTCTGTAATTTGCGCCGACAGACGTGCCGCATTTCAGGAGTTGATTGGCTTTGACTCTAGCGGTAGGAGTGTTAGGCAAGCTCTGCACGAGTTTTATGATGGCGAGAGCGTAACCTTTCGTGCGTTTCTTCATATCTCTTGGAGTCATTGCGTCACCCAATTTCCAATTTCCCAATCCGCAATCCGCAATCCGCAATCCGCAATCATTAAGGTCGTCGCCACTTTCTCCCGTCGCGCTCTATCAGCTCATCCGTTTCCGCCGGGCCCCATGAGCCCGCTTCATATTTCGGAATCTCCACCTTTGACTCTTGCCACGCTTCCAGTATCGGCATAACAATCTCCCACCCACGCTCGGTCATATCGCGACGAGCATATAAGGTCGAATCGCCGAGTATACAGTCGAGCAACAATCGCTCGTAGGCCTCAGGGGACGCAACGCCAAATGAAGCGCCGTAACGGAAGTCCATATTCACCCATCGGATTCGGGTCACTTGACCCGGAACTTTTGCAGCGATTCGTAGCGTGATGCCCTCGTCGGGCTGGATGCGCATCACCAGCACGTTCGGCTCCATCTCTTGCTCGGCTCCCTTGAACAACTGAAGCGGCGCCTTGCGAAACTGAATCGCAATCTCAGTAACACGCTTAGGCATTCGCTTGCCCGAACGGAGATAGAAGGGCACGTCCGCCCAGCGCCAGTTGTCGATGTACAGCTTCAGGGCTGCAAATGTCTCGGTTTGGGAGTTTGGCTTCACGTCTTTTTCTTCGCGATAACCCTTCACGGGTTTGCCGGCCACTGCGCCCGCCGTATACTGGCCGCGAACGACGAATTCGTTGACCCGATCCCTCGGTATCTCGCGGACGGCCGACATCGCCTTGATCTTCTCGTCGCGCACAGCATTGGCGCTGAGGTTAATTGGAGGTTCCATTGCGATGAGAGACGTCACCTGGAAGACGTGGTTCTGAATCATGTCGCGCACAACGCCTGCCGTATCGTAGTAGCCTCCCCGGTCTTCAACTCCGATTGACTCAGCATTTGTTATCTGCACGTGATCGACGTAACGACGATTCCAGATTGGCTCAAAGATTCCGTTGGCGAAGCGAAACACCATCAGGTTCTGCACGGTCTCTTTGCCGAGATAATGATCGATCCGATAGACCTGATCTTCGTCGAACACCTTTGCAACTTCGGCGTTGAGTTCTCTGGCGGTTGCGAGGTCGCGGCCAAACGGTTTCTCGATGATGATTCGAATCCAACCTTTGTCTTTGGGCTTGGCGAGCCCGGCCGCGCCGAGTTGCTGAATGGCTTCCGCGTAAAGAGTCGGGGAAGTAGAGAGATAGAACACGCGATTGCCTGCAGTGCCGCGCTCCTCATCGATCTTATCGAGCATCTTTCCGATCTCGGAATACGATTTCGAGTTGTTGATGTCGCCCGCGATGTAGAAGATCCCTTTTGCGAAGCTCTCCCAGACAGCTTCGTCAACCTGCTTGGCTTCCGAGTAAGTGACGATTGCTTCTTTCATCTCGTTGCGGAACTCATCGTGGCTCATCTTCGTGCGCGCGAAGCCGAGGATGGCGAACTCAGCCGGCAACAGTCGTTGTTGAGTCAGGCGATAAAGCGCTGGAACAAGCTTGCGTTTGGTGAGATCACCTGACGCGCCGAAGATGACTACCGTGCAAGGCTCAGCGGTGCGTTCAAGCCTGACGCCTTCACGCAAGGGATTGTCATCGGTGTTCGGCATCATTTCTCTCCCAGTATCTCCGAATTTCCTTATACCGCGGTCAATGGTTCATATTGGTGTTGAGTGTCAGTCTCATCAAGGATATATTTCTGCTCGAACTCTCGGAACGAGTTCAGATCGTCCCGGGCTCCGGCGTGTATTCAATTTCATACATCGCCGGACATTGTCGCCTCCTTTGAGGTCTTTAGCAACATTCTGAGATCCGGGCGAAACTTGGCTTTCTGTCGTTGCGCCTGGTGCGATCTATATTACATCGTCCCTTTTTAATTCCTTTGGTGATGCTACGTATGCATCGTACGGACAGCACGTGCTACTTTTTCGCAAGCTCTTCCCATTCCGTGTGGACAAACTCGCCGCTGGGATCGTCAACTCTTTGATACGTATGCGAGCCGAACAAGTCCCGCTGCGCCTGCGTCAGATTTAGCGGCAGATTTGCCGAGCGATACGTGTCGAAGTAAGCGAGGCTCGCCGACATGGCCGCCGCGGGAATACCCATCGACTGCGCGGTTTTCACTGCTTGCCGCCAGCGCGGCTCAGCCTCGATCACCCACTCCTTGAAGTCCGGGTCAATCAACAGGTTCGGCAGATCAGGCCGTCGCTGGTAAGCCTGCTTGATCTTATCCAGGAACTGGGCGCGTATTATGCAGCCCCCTTTCCAAATTCGAGCTAGTTCGCCGAGATTGATGTCCCAGTTGTACTCGTCCGAGCCGCGGCGAATCAGGTTCATGCCTTGGGCGTATGAACAAATCTTACTGGCGTAAAGTGCGTCGTGCACCGCGTCGATCAGCGATTGCTTGTCGCCGCTGTATCGAGTCTCTTTGGGCCCGGGCAGCTGTTTGCTCGCTTCGACCCTTTCACTCTTTTGGCCCGAGAGAACACGGGCATCCAGCGCGGCTTGCATTGTGGGGATCACCACGCCGAGCTGCAACGCAGTTTGTGCGGTCCACTTGCCGGTACCTTTCTGACCTGCCACGTCGAGAATTTGATCCACGAGCGGTTTTCCGGTCTTCGGATCGTCGACGGTGAAAATCTTCGCGGTGATCTCTATAAGGAATGAATTCAAGTCGCCTTTGTTCCATTTGGCAAATATCTCGGCGAGCTCCCTCGCCTCGAGGCCGAGTGCGTTTCGCAAGATATCATAAGCCTCGGCGATCAACTGCATATCGCCGTACTCGATTCCGTTGTGAACCATTTTGACGAAATGACCTGCGCCGTCGGGCCCGATGTAAGTCACGCAAGGCCCGTCGTCCACTTTCGCGGCGATCGCTTCCCAGATCGGACGAATCTGTTCGTAGGCGTTTCGGTCGCCGCCTGGCATGAGCGATGGTCCCCATAACGCGCCCGACTCGCCGCCCGACACACCCGAGCCGATGAAGTTGAAGCCGGCGGCTTTCATCTCTTTTTCGCGGCGCCGTGTGTCCTCGAAGAATGAGTTGCCGCCGTCGATCACGATGTCGCCCGGATCGAGCAACGGCTTGAGCTGGTCGAGCACGGCATCAACAGGTGCGCCGGCCTTCACGAGCAGAATGATCTTACGAGGCTTGTCGAGCGACTTCACAAAATCCTGGATCGAGTAAGCGCCGATGACTTGCTTGCCTTCGGCGCGGTGCAAGAACTTGTCGACCTTGGTTGTATCGCGATTAAAGACAGCGATGGGAAATCCGTTGCGCGCGATGTTGAGCGCGAGGTTCTCGCCCATCACGGCCAGTCCGATCATGCCAATCTTTGCGAGTTCGGGTTTAGTTTGTGCACTCATTGTTGATCTCCAAAATCACGTTCGTAGTTCGGCCTTCAGGCGGAAGTTCGTATTTTCAGATATCAGACGCCCTATTACAAACTTCCGCCTGAAGGCCGAACTACAAACTTCCATGCGTTTTATTGCCTAGCAGATGCGCTGCTGCCTCGTCGACCATCCACAGCAAGGTTCCGTTTCGCGGACGAATCAGTTGGCTGGGATAAACTTCAGGTTGATAGCTTCCTTCCAACACATTTTTCAGTGCGTCTGCTTTGTCTTCTCCCGCAACCAGAAAAGTTACGTTGCGCGCGTTGTTGATCGTCGCGGCGGTCAGCGTAATCCTGTGAGCGTTAAGCTTCTCGACGTAGTTCGCAACCACTACTTGCTCGCCGGCTTCAAGTGCGGTCGTGTGCGGAAAGAGCGAAGCGGTGTGTCCGTCAGGACCCATCCCGAGGAACACAAGATCGAATCGCGGCAGGTTCGCGAGCGGCGCGGTGGCGGTCCTGGTCGCGCCCGGTCCCGCAATGAAAAACTCGGTGAGTGTTGTCGCGTACTGTTCGGCAGCGCGCGCCGGATCCGGCAACTCTGCCGGCACGCGAAAGATGTTTTCCTGCGGCGCCGGAACTTTCGACAGCAGCGCCTCACATGCCATGCGGTAGTTGCTGTCCTGATGATCGGGTGGCACGCAACGCTCGTCTCCCCAGAAAAAATAGATCGAAGCCCACGGCACCGTCTCGTGAAACGGCGCTTCGGCCAACAGCGAGAGCATCGCTCGGGGCGTGGAGCCACCTGAAAGCGCAACGGTGAATCTCCGGCAGCCGACTACGTATTGGTCAGCAAGCCGCGCGAAGAGCCGGGCCGCTTTCAGCGCGAGTTCTTCCGGGTCGCGATAGACGCGCATCTGGGATTCGGATACTTGCAGAATTCGTGTGGACATAGTGGATTCTGATCCGTGATACGTAATCCGTGATGCGTGATGCGAGAATACGAAGTAACGAATTCAATCGTTTCTTGTTCCCGGAACGAATGAATTCGTTACTACTTGCTCAGGCATCACGGATCACGCAATCACGAATCACTCATCATTTTTTCACCCACAGCCGGGCGCCGCCTCTCACGCCAAAATCGTTCGAGATGATCTGAACATCAGGATCGGGCTCGAACTTGACGTGTTCTGCGTTTCCTCCGCCGATGTACAGCTTGTCGAAATGGGTCAGCACTCGCAGCGTCTCGATCGCCTGCTTGACGCGCTTGTTCCACTTCTTCTTGCCGACCTTTCTCATTGCCTTGTCCCCAAGCTGCTCGTCATACGTCTTGTCTTTTCGAAACGGAAGGTGCGCAATCTCCAGATGCGGCGCAAGCTGTCCGTCCATAAACAACGCCGAGCCAAAGCCCGTGCCAAGCGTAATAACCATCTCAACGCCTTTGCCTTCGACCGCCCCGTAGCCTTGCATATCCGCATCGTTGATAACACGCACCGGTTTTCCCAAACGCTCTTCGAGGGCGCCGGCCAAATCGAATCCTTCCAACTCTTCTGTTCCGAGATTCGGAGCGGTGATGATCTTGCCCGCCCGCACGACTCCCGGAAAGCCGACCGACACGAAGTCGTAACCTCTGAGCGGCTCGACGAGCTTGACAAGCGCGTCGACAAGGCCGTCCGGCGTTGTAAGGTGTGGAGTCTCAACGCGAAGGCGTTCGGTCAGCATCTCGCCGTTGACGTTCAGAAGCGCCGCCTTGAGACCGATCCCGCCGATGTCGATGGCGAGGATTCGCGTGTCCGGCGATGGCGTGGGTTCAGCAGGCACCATCGTTTCTACTCGTGCTAATGGCATTCGGTTTCCTCCTGTTATTCCGTGGACAGCCAGTCATTTCAACCGTACTCAATTCTCCCCAAACTCGGGGTTTCTTTAGTCATTTGTGCTCGCTGAGGAAGTACGAACTGAAGTAATCACGCCGCGAGCGCGATCTTGCAATCAGAACGTCCGAAGCTCCGAAGCCGTTATCCGCTTGTAGTTAATAGTACTTTCTCTGCTGCTGCCGACGGTAATTTGATCTCGATGAAATAATCTGCCGGGTACAAATAATCCTCGCCGGATTCGTCAATGACTCTCAAGTAGTTGTCTTCGGCCGCAGCTTCATCCGGCAGCGCTCGATACACCTTTCGCAACTCCAGATCTTCGCAACCTTCATTGGCAATGCATACAACGAATCGCGGTTCCGCCCCATTCATAGCTTTAGTCCAAGTAGCGCTTGATTTTGATTTTCTTCTTGCCTATGCCGTGCGCTTCGTACCAATGTAGTTCTACCTTTCGTATCCTACCACTTCTCAATCGTACGGTCGCAACTCCTTTGAGTTTTCGCCAGCGCCCAGGCCCGAACTGTCTTCGCAGTCGCCCAATCTCGTGAATCGAACTCCCGGTCGCGATAGTTTCAACATCGGTGATTTCTCCGATGATCTCAAATGGCATTGACGCGCCTCATTCGGTCGCAAGGAGCCCTACTATCGGCCTGCTACGTTTCCATCGCCGCCCAATCTGTATGCACGTGGCCCCTCTCGGGATGATCCACTCGCTCGTACGTATGCGAGCCAAAGTAGTCGCGCTGTGCCTGCGTGAGGTTCTGCGGCAGTCGCGCCGTGCGATAGCTGTCAAAATAAGCAAGGCTCGCGCTCGTGGCCGGCACCGGCACGCCGTAGCTGACCGCCGTCTTCACCGCAAGCCGCCAGTTCTTCTGCGCTGTTTGAATCCAGCGATTGAATTCGTCGTCTAGAAGAAGGTTGGGCAGGTCCGGCCGGCGATTGTACGCGTTCATAATCGAATCCAGAAAGCGCGCGCGAATTATACATCCGCCCTTCCATATCCGAGCCATCTCGCTCAGGCTTACGTTCCATTCATACCTATCCGATCCTTTTCGAATCACGCTCAAACCTTGAGCGTAAGAGCAAATCTTCGACGCGTAGAGCCCGTCGTGGACCGCTTGAATGAGGCTTTTCTTATCACCTCTGAATCGCTGAACGCGCGGCCCTTTGATCTTGCGGCTTGCGACGACGCGTTCCTCCTTCATCGTCGAAAGGAAGCGAGCGTCTATTGCCGCGGCGATCGTGGGTATGGCGATGCCCAAATCGACAAGCGCCTCTTGAGCAGTCCAGCGCCCGGTATCTTTCTGCTCAGCTTTGTCGAGCACTAAATCGACCAGCGGCTTGCCGGTCTCTTCATCTTTGTACCGAAAGATATTCGCGCTGATCTCGATCAGAAACGACTCAAGCGGCCCGCGATTCCACTCGTCGAAGATGTCGGCAAGCTCCGAAGCCTCGAGACGCAATACCGTGCGAAGAATGTCATACGCTTCGGCGATCAACTGCATATCGCCGTACTCGATTCCGTTGTGGACCATCTTAACGAAATGACCTGCGCCGTCGGGGCCAACATAAGTCACGCAGGGCCCGGAATCGGTTTTCGCGGCAATGGCTTCAAACACGGGCCGAATCTGCTCGTAGGCTTCGCGCGCGCCGCCGGGCATCAGTGAAGGTCCGTGTCTGGCGCCGTCTTCGCCGCCAGACACACCTGAGCCGATGAATAGCAAGCCGTCCTTGCGAAGCGATTCTTCGCGTCGCTGAGTGTCTTTGAAATAGGAGTTGCCGCCATCGATGAGTATGTCGCCTTCTTCGAGAAGCGGCTTGATTCGCTCGATGGTCATATCGACCGGCGCGCCCGCTTTGATCATCATCATTATTCGGCGAGGACGTTCGAGCGCTCGGACGAATTCGTCGAGTGATTTAGCGCCGATGAACTGCTTGCCTTGGTTTTCGTTGACGAAGCCATCAACCCAATCAGTCTCAAGGTTCCAGACGGCTACTGGGAAACCGTGCTCCTCGATGTTCAGGGCGAGGTTGCGACCCATCACGGCGAGTCCAATCATCCCGAATTGCGCTTGGTTAGCTTTTGGTTGTTCGCCGGATGCCATAATCGCTTCGGTTCACTCCCGCTCAACTCCGTAAGGAATTGAATGTGGCGACCCTTTGCCGTGACCGCAGACTTAGCGCCCGATTCAATCGGCGAGCGACATTCAACTCCTTACGGAGTTGGCGCCTTGTCCCGCCGCGCTATTACAAACATTCCAATCCTACGGGCCAAACCGTCAAACTCCTGTCGAGCGTCCCACGCCCAACACGTACTCTTCAATCGCGCGCGCCCAACCCTGATCGTCATTTGATGTTGTAACGGAATCAGCAGCCTCGCGGACCTGCTCTACAGCCTGGCCCATTGCGATGCTCAAGCCCGCTTGCTTGAACATCTCGACGTCGTTAGGTCCATCGCCGATCACCGCGACACTTTCAGTCGGGATACCAAGAAGCCCGGCCAACCGCACAACCACAGTTCCCTTGTGAATGCCGTAAGCGGTCACGTCGAGAAAGCGGGGCTTCGAGCGCGACGCTGACACTTCATTTGCGAGTTCGCTCGAGACGCGCTCTTCCGCCTGAGCCACGAGTTCCGGGTTTCCTACAATCGTCAGCTTGTTAGCATCTCGAGTTATCCGCTCGTTGTAGCCGTCAATCCTCGGCGAAAAACCTGAAGTGTGTTCCTCTCGATCGACAAACGCATCGCGCCATGGCGCCCACCAATCCTGTTCATCGTAAAGCCACACGCTCAAGCCGAGGCTGCCGGCGACGGCTTTGACACGTGCGATGGTGGCTGCGGGGATGACACTGCGAGCGAGCACGTCGCCGTCGCGCGTGACTATCAACGCACCGTTGAATGCGGCAAACGGTCCACTCAGCTTAAGCGCGTCCGCGATCGGCACGATGCTTCGTGGAGGTCGCGAGCTTGCAAGCGCCAGCTCGATGCCGTGTTCGTACAGCTTAGCGGCCGCAGCCTTGCTAGCTTCTGTCACCTCGTGGTTCGAGGTGATCAGTGTGCCATCGATGTCTGAAATCACCAGTGCGATTGGATGTAAATTCGACATGATCTCAGGCGAATAGAGATTCGCCTTTCTGAAACGCGTCCGTGAAGTCTTGGAGGCCGTGGCTTCCACCGTTGACCAGCTTGCGCGCGGTCTTCAAGTCATCAGCCGCCAGAGCTTGTCGTATTCGGTCTTCTTTATCTTTCAGAAAGGCAGCAAGCAGCTTGGCCGCGATGTCAGGATCGTTTGCAAGGTCTGGATTATTGATCAGATCATCGCCAAGGCCCAACTTCGCGCTGAACTTCTGGTAATTGGCTCGGCCAGTCAATTGAATGAATCCTCGACCCTTGAACGCAGCGCCGTCCGGCGCACCTCGATTGCCCAGGTCCGTGCGATTGTCGTAGAGATCGAACGGACGTCCCCCAGGCGAGGTGTTGAACTTCGAGATGCCCTCTGAGATCGGCTCGAATCTCCCGGTCTCTGCGCGGATCGTTCCGAGCGCCATCAGAACCATGTCCTTGTCAGCAAGGTCGACATCCTGGAGAGCCTGAAGAACCACGGGAAGATTTCTCTGAATGTTTCCGATCGGCGTGAAGGGAAACATCTGTGAGACAACTTGCGGAGTCACATCGTCGAGAGAAAAATCACCATCTCCATTATCAGCGGGCGTTTGGTCAACACCAAGGGCAGCTAGAGTGTCCGGCCCTGCTATGCCGTCCGCTGTCAGCCCTTTGCTGTTTTGAAAATCTATCAACGCCGATTCCGTGGCAGGTCCGAAGTTTCCGTCTGCGTCGCCGACATTGAAACCTAGCTCGTTTAGCTTTTCTTGAAGCTGAACCACTGCGGGTCCTGTTGATCCTTTCTTTAAAACCATGTTTCCTCCTTGAGCGGCAAACAACTCATTTCATTAACACCCAACTTCAGTTGGGTGGATTGGTTGCTCACACTTGTTCAACAGCGTCTTGCATTACAAACCACAAACCGTTGAAACGGTTCAAAGCGTCGCGCCCGCGCGTCGGACACCCAACTGAAGTTGAGTGTTAATGACAAAACTGCTATTGAACGCGTTACACCGCTAACCGGCGCGGCCTTGAGCCACCGGAAAAGCGTTCTGAACTATCTCCAATATCGCGCGCAGCCCGGCGGGGATATCTGTGCTCAAGTGCACTCGAATCGCGCGACGGTGACGGCTCGACAAGGATCGAAAATCGCCAAGCGCCTGCGCTTGTTTCAACACCCCGAACGTAAACGGCTCGCCAGCTATCGGAACATCTACCGCATTATCAGCCGTGACCTGAATGAAGACGCCGCTCGGGGGTCCACCCTTGTGAAGCTGGCCGGTCGAGTGCAAAAATCGCGGCCCGTATCCGGTCGTTGTCGCGACATGAAGCGCATCTCGAAGGTGCGTTCTAATCGCTTGAATCAGCTCCTCGTGCTCAGGCGTTTCCTGGATGTAATCGAGCATTGCGACATAATCGCCCGCGTGTGTCCGAGTGAGATGCGCGGTGACAAAGGCATCGAGCGATTGGCCAGAGCCAAGCTCCGCAACCGTCTCCGCGTCGCAATAAGCTTTCAACCCGCGTCCTTCTGCGCCGAGCTCCTGCTCAGGCAGTGAGCCTTTTCTCTTGTACTCTTCGAGTAACCGCTTAGTGTTGTCTTTGCTTTCTTGCACGTTTGGCTGATCGAACGCGTTGATTCCGATGATCGCGCCCGCAACGGCCGTGGCCATCTCCCACAAGTAAAACTCTTCGCCAAGATCGAGCAGATCTGTCAGTCGTCTGCGCACGACCGGATGACCTGCCGCTTCAAGCGCGAGCAGCTTGGTTTCCGTTTCAGAATCAGACGCGCCAACGCCGATGTGAACGAACAATCGATCGTCGCGGTAAACCGTTGGCGGTCCAAGCGTTTCACCGGCGACCGGAACAATGCCTTTGCCTTCTTTGCCGGTGCTCTCGGCAATCAACTGTTCGATCCACAACCCGAGCGATGAAATCTCAGGCGCGATCGATAGCGTCAGCTTGTCGCGACCAGCATTCGCAAGCGTGCCGAGTATCGCGCCCAGCCGCGCCGCAGGATTCTCTTCAGTCGGCACTGCCGGCGAGCACGCGTGCAAAACTCGCTCGGCGCGGTCGAGTAACGTCTTGAAATCGAATCCTTGCAACGCCGCCGGAACCATCCCGAAATACGACAGCGCCGAGTAGCGACCGCCGATGTCCGGAGGGTTTAGGAAGATTCTGCGGAAGCTGTCGCCTTTCGCCATCTCTTCCATCAATGTCCCGGGGTCGGTGATCGCTACAAAGTTCTCGCCGGCGCGGTCCCCTTTGATTTCGCGCATGCGATTAAAGAAGTACTTGTAAAACATCAGCGGCTCGGTCGTTGTGCCAGACTTGCTTGCAACGATGAACAACGTGTGAGGAAGATCGACACTCTCTTCAAAGCTCTTAACCGTCGCAGGATCGGTGCTGTCCAGCACATGTAATTCGGGGAAACCTTCGCGGTGACCAAACGTGCGGCGAAAGACTTCGGGGCACAGGCTGCTTCCGCCCATGCCCAGGAGTATCACATGAGTGAAACCGTCGCCTCGAACTCGCTCACTGAATGCGGCAAGTTCGTCGGCGTGCTCGACGAGTTGTTCGACTACCGTCACCCATCCGAGCGCATTGCGAATAATCTTTTGGTGTTCTTCTTCTTGTTTCCACAGCGCCGGGTCCTTGCGCCAAATGCGTCGAATCCACTGTTCGCTCTCGGCTTTCTTGATTACTTCCCTGACCGCGTTGGCGTATGAGCCGAGGCTCGCCGTTTGGCGTTCGAGAACACCGCTTGTGATTGCGGCTTTCTTTGCCTCGAT
The DNA here is from genome assembly GCA_036505875.1 of Blastocatellia bacterium. Classification (GTDB taxonomy): domain Bacteria; phylum Acidobacteriota; class Blastocatellia; order UBA7656; family UBA7656; genus Onstottus_A. The sequence goes on from DASXSR010000030.1 coordinate 11,399, forward strand.
GCTGTCGGTCAACGTGTGAAACGAATCCATAAACGCTTTCACGCCTTCGTCTTGAAGCTGCTGCGTGACTTCCTTGAGGTCGATTCCGATTTCGGCGAGTTGCTTGATCGTGCTACGTGCTTCGTCGAGGTTTTCTTCCAGGCTCAGTCGAACGCGGCCGTGATCGCGAAACGCAGTGAAGGTGGCGGGCGGGACTGTGTTGACCGTCTCAGGTCCGATCAGCTCTTCGACGTAATAAGTGTCCCGATAAGCTGGGTTCTTGGTTCCGGTGCTCGCCCACAGCGGGCGTTGGACTTGAGCGCCCTTTGCGCGCACCTTCTCGAATCGCACACCGCGAAAGATCTCCTTGAAACGCTGATACATCAGCTTGGCGTTCGCGATCGCGGCCTTGCCCAGCAGAGCGCGAAGCCCCTCTTTTTCAGTGTCGTCATTCGATCGGCGGATGCGGAATTCGAGCTGATTGTCGATTGCCGTGTCGATTCGGCTTACGAACACGCTCGCAACCGACGCGATGTGGTCGACTGCCTGGCCTGCGTCCGCTCTCTTTTCCAGGCCGCGAATGTAAGCTTTGGCGACTTGATCATAGGTCTCCTGCGAGAAGATCAGGGTGACGTTGATGTTGATTCCTTCGGCGATCAAAGCCTCGATCGCGGGGATGCCTTCGGGTGTCGCGGGAATCTTGATCATCACGTTCTTACGATCGAGTGCGGCCCACAATCGTTTGGCTTCCGACACGCTGCCTTGGGTGTCGTGCGCCAGCAGCGGCGAAACCTCCAGGCTGACGTAGCCGTCGAGGCGGTTCGTGCGTTCGTAAACCGGCGCGAACAGGTCTGCAACATTCCTGATGTCTTCGATGACAAGCGCCTCATAGATCTCCTGAGTGCTCTTGCCTTCGTCGATCAGCTCGCGCATCGCCTCGTCGTAGTCGGTGCTCCCGACGATGGCCTTCTCGAAGATCGCCGGATTTGAAGTGACACCTCGCAAATCGTCGCCGGCGACTTTCTGCTCGAGGTTCGAGGTGACGCCTTTTGGAAGGCCGATCTTTTGTTGAAGATCGCCGCTGGTGATCAGCGCTCGGCGAACGTTGTCGTACCAAATGCTCTGTCCAAGTCTCTGCAGTTCGATCAAGGGGTTATCGCTCATATGTACCTTTCGTCCTTTCCGTCCCTTAAGTCCCTTTCGTCCCTTCCATCGTCTCTCGCGCAGCCACCACCACATTTTCCACGGTGAAACCGAAATGCTTCAGAAGCTCTTTCAGCGGAGCCGAAGCGCCGAACTCACGACGCGCGATGATGCGGCCGTCAATTCCTACATACCTTCGCCAACCGAGGCTCGAGCCTGCTTCAACCGCAACACGCGCGCGCACCGATGGCGGCAGGACCGAGGCGCGATATTCTTCCGGCTGGCGCTCGAACAGCTCCCAGCAAGGCATGCTCACCACGCGCGATTTAACTCCTTCCGATTTCAATTGTTCGTGAGCCGCGACGCACAACTGAACCTCGGAGCCAGTGCCCATCAATATCACTTCAGGCGCGCCGTCCGAATCCGCGAGCACGTAAGCCCCCTTCTGGAGCCCAGTCGCGGGGGCGAACTTCATCCGATCAACCGTCGGCAGTGGCTGGCGGCTCAGGATCAGCGCGATCGGATGATGGTTCGAATTCATCATTACTCGCCACGCTTCGGCCACTTCATTAGCATCGGCCGGGCGAATGACTAGCAACTGAGGAATCGCCCGTAGCGAGATCAACTGCTCAATTGGCTGATGCGTGGGACCGTCTTCGCCAACGCCGATCGAGTCGTGAGTGAAGATGTACAGCGCCGGAATTTCCATCAGCGCCGAGAGCCGAATCGGCGCGCGCATGTAATCCGAGAAAATCAGGAAGCCCGAGCCGTACGCTTTCACTTTCGACAGCGCCATGCCGTTGAGGATCGCTCCCATCGCATGCTCACGAACGCCAAAGTGGAAGTTGCGACCCTCAAACGAGCCTGCCTGAAAATCGCCGCCCTCGGGCATTCGAGTCTTCGTCGAAGGCGCGAGGTCGGCGGAACCCCCAATCAACCAGGGCACGCGCGGGGCAATCGCATTCAACACTTTCGCGCTCGCGTCGCGTCCCGCCACGCCTTTCTCGTCGGCAGGAAACTCAGAAATGTTCTGGTCCCAATCATCGGGAAGCTCGCCGCGCTGCATTCGCTCCCACTCGTCGGCGAGCGCGGGATGCGCCGCCTTGTATGCCGCGAAGCGAGTGTTCCATTCTTCCTCGACTTTGCGGCCTCGATCAATTGACCGCTCAGTGTACGCTCGCACTTGATCGGGAACGAGAAACTTTGCGTCAGGCGGCCAGCCGTAACGTTGCTTGGTAAGCCGGATCTCGTCTTCTCCCAATGGTTCGCCGTGCGCCGCCGACGTGTCTTGTTTGTGAGGCGCGCCCCAGGCGATGTGACTGTCGACGATTATCAGTGAAGGCCGCTCTGTCTCTTTCAGCGCGGTCTGGAGCGCGCGATCGAGCAGATCAGTATCGTTCGCGTCTCCAACTCGCAACACGTTCCAATGATAAGACGTGAATCGCGCGGCCACATCGTCGCTAAACGCAAGCGCGGTGTTGCCTTCGATCGTTATGTGATTGTTGTCGTAAATCCAAACGAGATTGCTGAGTCGAAGATGTCCTGCCAACGACGCTGCTTCTTGCGAAACGCCTTCCATCAAACACCCGTCGCCCGCAATCGCGTAAACCCTGTGCCCCACGATCTCGTGACCGGGCCGATTGAAATGCGCAGCGAGCCATCGCTCGGCTATCGCCATCCCCACTGAGTTTGAAACACCTTGACCGAGCGGTCCGGTCGTCGTCTCGACACCCGGCGTCAATCCGTATTCAGGATGTCCCGGCGTCTTAGATCCCCACTGCCGAAATCGTTTCAGCTCTTCGAGCGCCAAATCGTATCCAGATAGATGCAGCATCGAGTACAAAAGCATCGACGCGTGACCGGCGGACAACACAAACCGGTCCCGATTCGGCCATTGGGGATTGCGGGGATTGTGGCGCAGATAGCGATCCCACAAAACGAAGGCTACGGGCGCCAGCGCCATCGGCGTTCCGGGATGCCCGGAGTTCGCCTGCTGCACGCCGTCCATCGCGAGCGTACGAATCGTGTTTATGCACAGCTCATCGAGCTTGGCGTCTTGAGAAGTGCTCTCGTCCGTCATTAGTGCTCGGCTCATCAGAAACCTCGCTTTCGACTTAGATAGACATATCCGCACCGAGCAGATGGCTAACTTATTCCTGCCTTCGCCCTTTGTGTTGAGGAAGCGGTGCCAGAAATTACTTCACGACGACGTTTCGACTGTCTGCCTCGTTGAGCTCAAGCTCCGCCTGCAGCCAGTCCTCCAGATGATGACCCTCCTCGCCGCCGCGCTCCTGGTAAATCTGATATGCACGTTCGGCGATCTGTTGGTGCGTGGGTCGAGTCGCGCGCGGGCTAGCGGGTTGACTTGGCTCTCCGGCGGTCTCACCTTCTTCATATTTGCGCTTTGCCGTTTTTGCCATATCTTCTCCTTCCGAGAATCGTGTTTCTCACAGCGCCATCTGCCGTTGCCCAATCGGCGGTTTCGAGGTTTCTAACCTTAAGGTCGGGGAAGAGCTGAGTCGTCGAAAGATACTGAATGATACCGGATGTGCGATCATTACGGACCTCGATATTCGCAGGATTTCTGTGCGTCAGATTGTTACTTTCGATGGCCCAGGTCAATCGAGGGCGGCTTCACAAGGTCCCGCAGAATTATACACTCCGGCGCAGCGAGGGCAAACGCGAGTTTCGCTCACGATAACCGGTTAATTCTCGGGGCACCTCCGACGGTAACGAAGCGCACTGTAAGGTCGTCATCGAATGCGATCAGATCGGCGCGCTTGCCTGCCTCGATCGACCCATGCTCGGACTCGATGCCCGCCACGCGCGAAGGAATAAGGGTCGCCATTCTCACCGCTTCGTGAATCGGCACGCCCACTTTCATGATATTCCTGAGAGCCTCCCGAAGTGTTATCACCGAGCCGGCTATCGTGCTCTGGCCTGACGGGCCGGCGAGACTTGTTCGTCCATTCCTCACCGTGATTTGTTCGCCCCAAACCGTGAACTCTCCGTCGCCAAGGCCTGCGGGCTTTATCGCATCGCTGATCAACGCCATTCCATCAGCGCCCTTTGATTCATAGATCAGCTTGAGCATCAGCGGATGAACATGCTGAAAATCAGCGATACAATCGAGTGTGACGTCGCGACGAACCAAACCCCACGCAACCGCGCCGGGCTTGCGATGGTGCAGCGGATCTAGCGCGTTTGGGAAATGAGTTATGTGACGCCCGCCCGCCTGAGCCGCGAGATCAAGCGTTTCAGGGTCAGCCTGTGAGTGACCAATGAAGACGCGCACTCCCTCTTTTGTCAGCTCACGAATAAGATCGAGCCCGCCTTGCACCTCGGGCGCCAACGTCATCAATCGCGGCATCGGGACGCCGACAAATAACTCGATCGTCTCACGATCGCCGCCATGAGTCCTGAAATGCTCCGAGTGCAAGGCGCCGCAACGGTGTTCGTTGACGAACGGTCCTTCAAAATGGATTCCTAGAATGCGCGCGCCGCGCCTGGATTCTTGTTGCACGGCATAGGAAGCGATAGTCGCAAGCGCTTCGCGGTATTCGCGCTCATCGGTCGGCACAAGCGTCGCGAAGTAGCCGGTCACCCCTTCGGCGAGCAGAAACTCTGAGAGTTTGTTCAGGCCATTCGCGTCGGTTGCTTGCACATCGACGCCCGCCGAGCCGTGGATGTGAATGTCGATCAATCCCGGAGCGAGATATGATTCGTTGAGGTCGATGGATTCGCTTGAGCTCAAGCCGCACGGCGTTTGATCGTGCGCGAAGAACTGAGCGATTCGCCCGTCTCGAATGAGCAACCCGCCATGAAGAACGGCAGGCGCAAGCACCAGCCGAGCATTGTGCAGAAGGAGTTCAACCATCGATTACAGATCGGCCGTCCCGAAGTCCCTTACCGCCGATCGACCTTGGTTTGCATTAGCCTATTGATCTAAACCATCAAGCGCGCGGCGCACGGAGCCACCGTGAGACTCTAGCAGTTGCTCTGCGTCGCCGCGGGATGAATTGGATCGAGCCATCAGGAGCGCCACGCGCAAGTCTTCTCCGGCGTCCTGAAACACACGTGCCGCGTCTTCAGCGCTTAATCCTGCTTCATCAGACAGAATCTCGCGCGCGCGGCGGCGCAGCTTTTCGTTGGTGGCTCGCAGGTTCGACATCAGATTGCTGTAGACAAAACCCAGCCGAATCATTGTCGTCGTCGACAGCAGGTTCAAGACCATCTTCTGAGCCGTGCCAGCTTTCATTCGCGACGAACCTGCGATCACTTCGGGGCCGACCACCGGCGCGATGCTGACTTTGGCTGCGACGGCCATCCGCGATTCGGGATTGCACGTGACAGCGACGGTTGCGGCGCCTATCTCATTTCCAAAATTAATAGCCCCAAGAGTGTACGGCGTATTACCGCTTGCTGATATTCCGACGACGACGTCGCTTGAGGAGACCTTAAAATACTGGAGATCGCGAGCGGCTTGTTCGGGATCATCCTCGGCGGCTTCAACCGCGCGATGCAATGCGTCGTAACCTCCTGCGATGACACCTCGCACGAGGTCGGGCGAGACCCCAAACGTCGGCGGACATTCGGAGGCATCAAGCACACCGAGTCGTCCACTCGTGCCCGTGCCGACATAGACCAATTGGCCCCCTGATTTGATCCTTTCGACGATCAGATCGACTGCCTCGGCGACTCGATCGAGCACCCGCGAGACAGCCGCGGCGACGGACTTGTCCTCATCGTTGATCAGACTGACGATCTCAAGCGTCGAACATCGATCTATGTCCCTGGTTTTCGGATTAGTCTCTTCGGTGAGTGGTTTCATCTAAGCTTTGACGCGAGGTCGCGATTCGGTAACATGGAGGTGAGATGACCGTGAGTCAAGTTTCAAAGATGATCATTTCCCGGTTGCGGGAATTGATCGAGCTGCTTTATCGAGAGCCGCCGTCGAGTTGAGCTATGAGCGCTCAGCCCCCGCGCCGTGAGCGCGATTCCAAGTTCACAACAACGAATTAATGTCGTTTTCAAACACTGACATCTGTTGCGCGCCGACGTACGTCTTGACAACTTTGCCGCTGCGGTCCAGCACATACGTTGTCGGAATCCCCTGGCTCACATTGTAGCCTTTAAGAGCCGACGCGTTGTTGACCATAAAGATCGAGTAGTTGATCCCGCTGCTCTGCATGAATGGCGCCACGGCAGGCGCACCGCCAGGGTTGCCGCGTGGCGCGATCGGATCGATAGAAATGCCGACTATCTCCAGGCCTTGATCGCGATACTTGTTTTGAAGAGCGATGAAACCCGGAATCTCCATGCGGCACGGGGCACACCAGGTCGCCCAAAAGTCGAGGATGACCACCTTTCCGCGATAGCCGTCAAGGCTTTGCTGAACGCTGTCGGTGACCAAAGGCGTCGGCGACACTGCGATAGACTTTCCGCCGCGTCCGTTGCTGGCAATCATGGCGCCGCCAACTAACACAACCGCGGCAACCAGCACCGAGCCGATCACTATCGCCGGTCTCTTTCCCATCTTCTTCACCATCTATCAATCTCCACCAATCAAGTATTAACACGCACGTTTCCGGTAGCTTACCACAAAAAACAACAAGTCGCGCAGAACCTCAAGACCGCTTTCGGTCACGAACTCGCACGCTGCTGGCGAAGCGCCGAACTCTCATCTCTTTGGTCCTGAGAGGTCGCGAGCCGGAGCGGCGGCGCTCAAGAATTATCCGACAGACGATCAGCGCGAGCAAGCGATGCATGAATCGCGCTTCCCACTTCATCACCGGATACACGACTATTCGCGCAGTAGTCTGCGTTCGCTGGCGCATGTTGAAATGAAAGGCCAGCAGCCTCGAAGCGTAGAACTGTTTGCTGACCACAAGTGAAGCTTCACCTCGGAAGCGGCTGTCCAATTGTCGCATCAGGCAAAAGTTGTCACCTTCCGACATTTCTATGCGAAGCTCTTCCTTGTTGGGGTTGGCCCGCGACCGCTCGACCAGGAAAGACTCGCTTCCGTCTTCGGCGATTATCGCTATGCGTTTGTCCAAAGCCTCAACGTTGATTTCCCACCTTCCGCCTTCTGCCTCATACACGGCTCGCCGCAGCCCGCGCCATCTGAGTTGCGCAATCCTGCGTCCGTCCGCGGTGAACTCGTGATGAGCGCGACCGTGCCCGACTCGTTGCACGACTACCTCGCCGGCGCCCATGAAGTCGCGCTCGAAGGCTTCACCCGTCGTTGCCGTTAGACTTGCCAGCCCCCTTTGCATTTGTCATTTTCCATTTTCCATTTTCCATTTTCCATTTGCCATTTTTGTTTGACGTCGCTCCGCTGACCGGCTCCGCCAGATGTTCAATGAACAATGTCAAATGGAAAATGGAAAATGATCAGGCTCCTATGTATCTGGCGTACAGCCCGCGGGCGATTACCGGATCAGAGGTCCCGCGAATGATGCTCCGAGCGTCGCGAAAGATCGTGATGTCGTAACCGTCCACTCGCAATCGCAGCAGGAAGTCATTGAACATGACTTCGCCCGACGACTTCAATCGTTCGGCCAATGTCGCGAGGTCCACGTCGCCGCCATTAGATCGCGCGATCTGAACGGCATTGCGCCCACAAAGCGTCGTTGTGACCTGACGGCTGACGCCGCGAAGGAATTCGAATTCGCCTGAACACGCGGGGCAATCCTCTCGCGGACCCGAAAGCTTGAGAATGTTGAATTGAAAATCCCACACGTTTACTCGAATGAGTGAATGGTGAAGCTTCTCCGTTTGTCCGGTGAGCAGCTTGAGCGCTTCAGCGGCTTGAATCGACGCGATCACGGTTATGATCGGCATAATGACGCCGGCTGTGTCGCAGGTTGGGCCAGAGCCGGGCTCAGGCATCGCTTCCAAGACGCAACGAAGACAGGGCGACGTTTCAGGCACAACTGTCATTGTCAATCCATAGGAGCCGACCGCCGCGCCATAGATCCAGGGCGTTTTTGACTTGAGGCAAGCGTCGTTGATCAAAAAGCGAGTTTCGAAGTTATCCGTGCCATCCAGCACGACGTCCGCTTCCGCAACAATCTCTTCGATGTTTTCGAAGTTCACGTCGGTGACGATCTGCTCGACTTGAATATCCGAATTGACGCGAACGATTCGCGACGCAGCCGCGACAGCTTTGGGCAAACGGGCCAGCGCATCGCTTTCTTCGAACATTATTTGGCGCTGAAGGTTCGATTCTTCAACAAAGTCTCGATCGACCAGCGTCAAATGACCAACGCCCGCGCGTGCGAGAGTCTCGGCTTGGACGGCGCCAAGCGCCCCACATCCGATGATGACCGCCTTGGATTGAGCGAGCCGGTCCTGACCTTGCCGGCCGATGCCGTCAAAGAGCATCTGGCGTGAATACCTCTCCTCACTCGACATTTCTCGGGTTCCTCGTGCGGTGATTCAATTCTACACTGCGAAACGTGAGCACAGAAGCGTCACAAACATTTCGCCTCCGCTCGCTGTCTAAATTGTCGTGCAAGCGCTCGGCATGCCGGCCGTTCTCCTGACAAAGGAAAGGGGTTCCATATGAAATATCGAGCGATCGTTCTCGGCCTTACAGCTTTTTGGATAACGCCTCTCGTGATTGCCCAAGAAAAACCAGCTCCTGTGAACCCTGCTATCGATATGCAGGGGTACCTGCACGTTTCATTGGCGGCCGCCAAGCACCGCGAATCGCGGAGGCTGTCTGAAGACGACTTCATACGGATGAGCAGCGAGCCTGGGACTCTAATCCTCGACGCCCGAAGCAGGCAGAAGTACGATGAACTCCACATAAAAGGCGCCATCAACTTGAGCTTCCCCGACATAACAGTCGAGAGCCTCAGTAGGATGATTCCAGATAAGGACACGACCATTCTGATCTACTGCAACAACAACTTTCGCGGCGCCGAGGGACCGTTTCCGACGAAGATGCCGACGGCCTCGCTGAACCTTTCGACATACATCGCCCTTTACACTTATGGGTACAGGAATGTTTATGAGTTGGGGCCCCTCATCGACATGAAGAAGTCAAAACTGGAGTTCGTTGCTTCACCCAACAAGCAATAGCCGCGCCGCTTGAAGACAGCTCGCAGTTCATTTGCTGAAGATCTGCTCATCCAGCGGTTGATTGTGCATGACCTGCTGAATGTTGACGGTCCAATCGAACACGATCGAGCCTCTTGACGTCTGCACGTTGAGTTGGATCCTGTACGTGTGTGGGATCATCAACGAGTCCACGGCGCTGAAGTCGTCAAAGCTCTCGACGATCTGATAATAATTCTCCTGAAACCTGGTCGACTCATTCGGTCCCTGTCCGAGTTGTGCCGGGACCTTGAACTCATACTCAGTGCGCACGTGCTGAAAAGTCGTCGCGTCGAAGAACAAGGAGACCTTCAAGTCAGCCGAGCCCTTGGCCGCGCGGTAGCTCACCTCGTGAAGCAGTCTTCCTTGAATTCGCTTCAGCCCGCGGTATTCGAGCTTCGGCTTGAGCTGCCCGACTCTAAGCATCGCCCACGCGGTCGACAGCGTTCCTCCAAGCAGCCCGTCTTTCAATGGGACGTTCTGCTGTTCGAGGTAGAGACTGAGCGGCGAACGCCGGCCACTCGGCAGAAAACCGGTCAGGACTTTCGAACCGTCAAAGCTGAATTGTTCGCCAGGATACTGAGGGGAGGGGAATTTCATGCTGTAGCGAAGCTTCTCCCCTGAAGAAGCAATGGCTGCCTCTCCGTCGACGTTGCCGGCGGCGCCGACGCGACTGATCAGCTTCACGGTTCCGCTGACGACTCGATTCTTAACCGACGCGCGAGCTTGGGCGCTGCCAATCGAGTCGAGATGATTGGCGATGAGTTCTTCGACAGTGATCTTCTTGTCTTGCGCAGAGGCGGAGGCGCAAAGCGCAAACAGCGCGGAGATGATCGCGATGCGCAATGCTAGCCTGGTTGATCGACTCATCTTGTGTCTCCTGAAATATCGCTGGTCTACGCGGAATCGTTTCTATTAATATCTGGTCGCTGTTTTGTCAATTACTTTCGGGAGCAGGCGTTGCGTGTCACACAGCCATCCGATATAGTAGGGCGACTGGAGTGACTCTCTTCTTCCTATGTCTACCGAGAGATCGCTCGCGACGAATCGCGAGGCATATCACAACTACCACATTCTTGAGACTCACGAATGCGGGATCGCGCTTACGGGCGCCGAGGTGAAGTCTATTCGAGAGGGACGCTGCAACTTGAAGGACGGCTACGCGCAGATACGCTTGGGTGAGGCGTGGCTGATGAACGCGCATATCAGCCCGTATAGTCACGGCAATCACGAAAACCACAATCCGACGCGCGCGCGAAAGCTGCTGTTGCATCGTTCGGAGATAGATAAGCTTGCAGGCAAGATTCAAGAGAAGGGCCTCACGATTGTTCCGACCAAGATGTATTTGAAGAATGGACGCATCAAAGTCGAGCTCGCGGTTGCCAAAGGTAAGAAGCTTTATGACAAACGCGAGACCGAGCGGCGCCGCGAAGCCGATCGCGAAACGCGCCGAGCCATAAAAGAAAGGAGCAGATGATTGCGGATTGAAGATTGCTGATGCGGATTTAGGATCCGCGAATCCGCAATCCGCAATCCGCAATCGGCAATCAGAGATGGATGTACGAGCTGAGTTCGGGAAGTTTTACGACGTCAAAGCGGATGCGCTGGTCATCACCGTTTATGAAGGTGAGAAGGCGGATGACGGCGCGCTGAAAGAGCTGGACGAACGCACGAATGGTCTCATCAGCGAGCTCCTGGGGAGCGACGAGATGCGCGGAAAACAGCGTGACATGATTTACGTGTATCGTCCCGCCAATCTTCGCGCCGACCGCCTGCTGCTTGTCGGCGCAGGCAAACGGGAAGAGTTTTCGCTGGACTCGGTTCGCAAAGTTGTCGGCTCGGCCGCCAGGTTTCTTCGCGGGAAAGGCGTGCGATCGATGGCGGTGCTTCGCCGATCCCAGCTCGAAATCGGCAAAAGCGCGCAGGCGGCTGTCGAGGGCGTGCTGCTCGGACTCTTCGAGCCTGATATGTACAAGACCGAAGACAAAGAGGAGCGCAGGATCGATGAATTGATTTTGCTCGCCGCGCAGCCGGGCGTGGAGGACGCGCTGGCCGAAGGGGTCGAACGTGGACGAATAATCGGCGAGGCGGTCAACCTCGCGCGCGAGCTGTCCAACGAGCCCAGCTCGACGCTCACACCATCAGAGCTTGCGGCGCGCGCTAAAGAGACAGCCGCGCGGTTCGGCTTAGACATAGACGTGCTCGATGAAGCTCGGATGAAAGAGCTTGGCATGGGGGCGCTGCTTGGCGTCGCGCGCGGTTCGGACGAGCCGGCAAAGCTGATTGTGCTTCGCTATACGGCGGACGAGGCCGATACAAACGTGATTGCGATAGTGGGGAAGGGAATCACCTTCGATTCGGGAGGCATCTCGATCAAGCCTGCAGAAGGCATGGAGAAAATGAAGTACGACATGTCGGGTGCGGCGGCAACGCTTGCAGCAATGCGCGCGATCGCACAGCTCAAGCCGCGAGTGAACGTGATTGGGGTAATGCCGACTACGGAGAATATGCCTTCCGGCCGCGCGTATAAACCCGGCGACGTCTTGCGAGCGATGAGCGGGAAGACCATCGAGGTAGTCAACACCGACGCGGAAGGTCGCTTGATCCTGGCGGACGCGATCACCTACGCGCGCAAGCTTGGCGCGACCAGGATCATCGATCTGGCAACGCTGACCGGCGCGGTCTCGATAGCGCTGGGCGCGGTCAACGTGGGGATGCTTGGCAATGACCAGAAGTTCGTAGACGAGATCCGCGAAGCGGCGCGCGAAGTAGGCGAGCGGTTCTGGCAGTTGCCGCTGGATGACGATTATCGGGAGTTGATCAAGAGCGACATTGCCGACATCAAGAACTCGGGGGGACGAATCGCGGGCACGATCACCGCGGCACATTTCCTGCGAGAGTTCGCCGAAGAGACGCCGTGGGTCCATCTGGACATCGCCGGGACGGCTTGGGAAAACGATCGCAAGCCTTTTATGGCAAAGGGTCCGACCGGGGTAGCGATTCGTACTGTCGTCAATTATGTTTGCAATCACGCGGCGAAGAATAAGTAGAAGGAAGACACTTGACGTCGTCCAGCTTGTTGCGGTCGATTTCTCATTAACACCCAGACTCAAGGTGGGGGTGCGCGTTAGATTTTCGCGCCCGAAGCACTGCGATGATACACAGTCCCAAGTAGATCCGCAGTTCGTTTTGTGCGGGAACTCAGTAGGAGTTGGATGTTTATAGGAACGCGTGGAGAGTGTGATGTGCACCCCAGCGGGGTGCGATGTGCTGACATTCTATTGGTCCACGCGAACGAGGAACATTGCACCCCGCTGGGGTGCGGCCGACCAAAATCTCGTTGCTATAAACATCCCACCCCGCTGGGGTGCACAACGCGGCAACGGCGGATGCAGGGAATGATTTAACGGCAGCTGCGCGAAAACTT
>DASXSR010000031.1:0-5014 GCA_036505875.1 Blastocatellia bacterium
GCAGAAAGCGCTTGAGCAATTCAAGTCCGTTCCATGAGGGAATCACTATGCTGACGCCGATTGCCATGAAGGAGATTTGTAGCACAGACTTTAGTCTGTCTTTTTATCTCGTGCCTCACGCGAGAATGACATACAGACTAAAGTCTGTGCTACGTCTGCGTCATCTGCGAACTTGTTTTCCGGGATTGGCCATTCGCTCGAGCGCTTCGAGACACTTGTGGCTTCCGATAGTCACGAGCGCATCGCGCTCTTCGATTATGGTGTCAGCGGACGGATTGAAGATCATTTCCCCGCCGGCACGTTTGATCCCGATGACTATTACATCGTGTTCTGAGCGGATGTTGGTATCCTTTAGCGCGGCGCCGATGAACGGCGATTCCGAGCCGATCTCCACCTGTTCAATCTCGAGCTCGAGCCGCTCGGTCATCGAGGCCAGTTCGATGAAATCGGCGACCGCCGGGCGAAGTAACATCTGCGACATCCTGCTCGAACCGGTTATCGCGGGCGACACAACTTTGTCAGCGCCGGCTCTTGACAGTCGTCCGATAGCAGCCTCGTCGTTCGCGCGAGCAACGATCCTTATGTCCTTGTTCAGATCGCGAGCCGTGAGCGTGACGTACAGATTGTCCGGATCGGATGACACTGCGCACACGATCCCACGCGCGCGCTCGATTCCCGCCGCCTTCAGCACCTCTTCGCTGGTGGCATCGCCCATCAGCACAAGCTGCCCTTGCGCGAGAAGCCGGTCGGCTATCGCTTCGTCGCCTTCTATGACTACGAACTCTTGTCCGCTGCTCGCGATGTCGCGGATGATTCCCGCGCCTACACGCCCAGCGCCACATACGATGTAATGGTCTCTGAGCTTGCTGATGTCTTTGTACATTCTTCGCTTCCCGAAAGTTGAAAACAGCTCCGACTCTATCACGGCTTGAGCAGCCGACGACAGCGCGTACGCCAGCGTGCCAACGCCGAGCAGAATCAGCGCGGCCGTGAAGTACCGCGCGCTCTTATTCATCTGTGGAGGCTCGCCATAACCAACGGTCGTCAGCGTTGTCAGCGTGAAATAGAACGAGTCAAACCAAGAGAGGTTTATGATCAGTTTGAACCCTGTGGTTCCGAACGCGATGACGGCAACAATCGCGCTCAAGGCAACTTGGAGTTTCTGCTTGGGCGACATATGAGCAAGGGCAAGCCTCGACAAACTGAAGTTTGTCGGACTCTCGTATACTATAGTTGGCGGAAGCTTGAATCAAGAAAATGCTATAATCGTTCTGTCTCAACTGCGGGATGTCCAGATGTTCATCTTAAATTCTTCTGCGAAGCTAGCTGCTGCGCTACTGGTCATCGGATACCTTCCAACTTCAATCGCCTCTGCCTCCGCCCAACAAACTCGTCAGCAGAGGCGGCCAAAGAAGCCCGCGAATCAGGCGCTGCTTCCGCCAACGCCGGTTTCGACGAAACCTGAGCTCGTGATCCAGAGCGGGCACTCTGACAATATCCGCGCAGTCGCCTACAGCCCGGACGGTAGGCTTGTCGCTTCCGCCGGCTCGGACAAAACCGTAAGACTTTGGGACGCTCGCACCGGCGATATGCTTCGCGTCCTTGGATACCATCGCGACAGCATAACCGGCATTGCATTTAGCCCAGACGGGAGAACAATAGCCTCCGCCAGCCTGGATAAGACGGTTGCACTGTGCGACGTTGTGACGGGAAGGCTGATTCGGAGGCTTGAAGATCACGATGACGAGGTCAACTGTGTTGTGTTCAGTCCCGATGGCAAACTGATCGCCTCGGGCAGTCGAGATCAGACCATCGATCTTTGGGACGCATCAAACGGCTCGGTCGTATTGACAATCGATGACGCTGGTTCTGAGGTTCGTTCTCTCGACTTCAGCCCTGACGGCAAACTCCTCGCTTCGGGAGGAACGGACAAGACGGTGCGACTCTGGCAAGTCAGCGACGGCAAGCTGATCCGCGCGCTGGAGGGCCACACCTCGGGACTCCGTTCGGTGGAATTTAGCCCAGCAGTAGAAGGCCCGCAGATCCTGGCTTCGGCGGGCGATGATCAGCTCATCAGAGTCTGGAACGTCGAGAGCGGTTCTTTGATCCGCACACTCCAAGGCCATTCGGGAATTATTACCGCAATTGTTTTCAATCGGGATGGGAAGCGTCTCTTTTCCGGAAGTCACGATAAGAAGATTAGAGTGTGGGACGTCCAGACCTGGAATACGATCACCACTCTCGAAGGCGCAACTTCGCCGATTACCTCGATCGCTGTCAGCCCTGACGACGCCACAGTCGCGGCCGGGAGCTGGAAGACAATGGATCTGTGGAGCACTGTTACAGGCAAGTGGCTTCGCACGCTCGAGGGCCGTTTGTCCAATGTGCGCGCCGTGAGCTTCAGCCCTAACGGAAGGACTCTGGCGCTTGCAACGGGAAACAGCATCAGGCTTTGGGATGGCAACGGATTGACACGTTCGCTCGAAGGGCATGCATCTCAGGTTAACGCGCTTGCGTTCAACGCCAACGGAAAGATTCTGGCGTCAGCCAGCGCCGACAAAACGATCAAGCTCTGGGATGTCGCCGGCAGCAAACCGCTTCGCGATCTCGTGGGTCATATTTCAAACGTCACCGCTCTGGCCTTCAGTCCCGATGGTAAGTTCATAGCTTCGGGCAGCATTGATAGGACAGTCAGGCTTTGGGACGCGCACAGCGGCAGGTTGCTCAGAACGTTTGAGGGCCATGTCACCTTGGTTAGCGCAGTGGCCTTCGCTCCCGATGCGAAGACGATTGCCTCTGGAAGCTATGATAACTCGATCAAGCTCTGGGACGCGGACGGCGGCAAGCTGATCTCAACTCTCACCGGCCACACTTCCGAAGTAACCGGCGTCGCTTTCAGTTCTGACGGTTCGATGCTCGCGTCATGCAGCCGCGACAAGACGATCAAGCTATGGAATCCAACGACCGGCCAACTGATCCGCACGCTCGAGGGCAACGAATCAGACGTCTTCGCGGTCGCCTTTAACCCTGACGGGAAGGTGCTTGCGTCGGGAGGCTTCGACAAGACGCTGAGACTGTGGGACTCGCAAACCGGCAAGTTGATTCGCAAGCTCGAAGGACATTCCGGCCCTGTAGTAGCCATAACGTTTAGTCCGAACGGAAGATTCATTTTATCGGGCAGCGAGGATGCGACCGCAAAGATATGGTCGATTGATGGCGAGCAGCCCCTCGCCACGCTGTTGAGTTTCAACGACGGGCGCCAGTGGCTGACGGCAACTCCGGATGGACTGTTCGACGGCTCGCCCGATGGTTGGAGATCGATTCATTGGAGATTCGCAGCCAATACATTTGACATCGCTCCGGTCGAAGCATTCTTCAACGAGTACTATTACCCCGGTCTGCTCGCCGAAGTTCTTGCGGGCAAGAGACCACGCGCGCCGCAAAACATGGCGCAGGTCGATCGCCGTCAACCGGTAGTTAAACTCACGACGGTTGACGATCGCCCGAGCGGCGCCGTTGCCTCGCGAAAAGTCGGGATAAGGCTTCAGATTTCGGAAGCTCCCGCCGACTCAAATCATTCATCGGGCAGCGGCGCCCATGATCTGCGGCTGTTTAGAAACGGAGCGCTGATCAAGGTCTGGCGCGGCGATGTGCTGGGCTCTCAGCAAAGTCTCACAGTCGAAGAAACGGTCTCCGTCGTCGCGGGTGAAAATCACATCACGGCTTACGCGTTCAACAAGGAGAACATCAAAAGCGCCGACGCTACATTGTTGGTGAAGGGCTCCGACAACCTGAGGCGCAAAGGGACCGCGCACGTTCTGATTGTCGGCATCGATGAGTACTCAAATCCGCAATACAACCTGAGGTACGCGGTGGCCGACGCGCGAGAGTTTGGCGATACGGTGCGACAAGCGCAAAGCAAGCTCGGAAACTTCTCGCGGATCGAAGTAGTTCCGCTGTTGAATCGGGACGCGACGAAAGCAAACATTCTTGCTGCGCTGGCGCGGCTGGCCGGTCAAAACGGTGGAGCACTGCCGGACACGCCTGCTGTTATCAGCGAGATCAAGCCTGCCGAACCGGAAGACGCGGTGATCGTCTACTTCGCTGGACACGGTACGGCGCAAAAGAACAGGTTCTACTTGATACCGCACGATCTTGGCTACGCTGGGCCGCGCGACGCGTTGGATGAGGCCGGACTGAGCACGCTGGTTGCGCACAGCATTTCGGATCTCGATCTAACGCAGGCCTTCGAGCACATCGACGCGACCGATCTATTGATGGTGGTCGATGCGTGCAACAGCGGGCAAGCGTTGGAATCCGAGGAGAAGCGGCGAGGCCCGATGAATTCGAAGGGACTTGCGCAGCTCGCTTATGAGAAAGGGTTGTACATTCTGACCGCGGCGCAGGGCTATCAGGCGGCGATGGAGGCTGAGGAGTTTGGGCATGGCTTTCTGACTTACGCTCTTGTTGAAGAAGGACTGAAGAAGGGGGCTGCCGACAGCGAGCCTGCGGACGGGAAAATCTTGATTCGCGAATGGGTGGACTACGCCGTCGCGCGAGTCCCCGAGATGCAAGCGACTGCGCTCGAAGGCGACCGAGGCTTGAAGATCGTTTTCGTGCCCGGAGACGAGAGAGTGAGTGATCCCACAAAACGCAACTTGCAACGCCCTCGCGTTTTTTATCGCCGCGAACTGGAGCCTCAACCTCTGGTGATAGAGAACGTGACAGCGAAAGACAAGTGAGCCTTTGCGTCCCCGCGAGTCTTTGCGTACTTTGCGGGAAACCAGTAAGATGGCCACACCTGATCGAGGATACCGACGATGAACGTCCTATTGCTCTCAATGCCCGACTCGTTCGAGCACATGCCGACCGTCGCGATTCGCATGCCTAACGGCGCGCTTACCTCACTCGCTGGAAACGTTGACCCTCATCACAAAGTCGCAGTCGCGGACCTCGTGCTCGTGCAGCATCAAGTGCGCGAGACTGTCGAGAGGCTTGTCAGAGAGCTCACGCC
>DASXSR010000032.1:0-27773 GCA_036505875.1 Blastocatellia bacterium
CATCATAATGTCAGTCGTTTGCGGACAAACAGTGCAGCTGGTCTGTAACCAAACCGGCACCGCTTTTACAATGTCGCCGGCTACGATTGATATCAATGCGCCCCCCGCGACAGCTGACCTCTCTGGTGGAGGACTGGATACAACGTATGGGATGCCGACCGTCGAGTTTTATGACGAATATGGGTCATACATCGATGGGAGGACTGCGTTAGCAGTTTCCGCTGACGGCACGTGGCTGCAGGCGAGCGTGCCCGACCTCTCGGGCGCTTACTCCGGCAGCTACACCATTGTAATCGTCAACGCGACTGCGGATGGAACTAGAAACATAGTCGGCACCGCAAACGTTTGGGTGTATGGCAATTATCCACCTCCTCCTGATCCTCAACCAGACCCATGCACCGAAGGTGGCAGCCGTCCTATGGAATGTTATGCCACCTACTAGACCCGAGGCCTTCTGCGCGAGAGCTATCCCTTCAAGAAGGGGATTGGAGTTGTCCAGAGGGCCAATCGGATTTGGTTTGCAAATCTCCCGGCACGCTTTTGGGTTGTGTCCAATCATGCCCAAGAGCGTGTCGGGAGGACGCTCCAACGCGTAATGCGCTTCTTGAGTAACCAAAAGGGAGAGCTGAAGCTTTAAGATTGGGCATGGAAACAGGAGGCAAGGGCCGAGCAGGATAATCTGTAAGCCAAACGAGAGATGTATCCACAGATTCAAATCGGCCAGGTCATACTGGGTACTTATGGTCTCACGATGGGCCTGGCGTTTGTTTGTGCCTGGATGCTGCTCGAAGCCAATCTCAAACGGTACAACCTCTCGGGTCGCCTCGCCGTGCCAATAGTTTTTCTGGTTGCCGTTGCCGGAATAATTGGTTCAAAGTTGTTCCATGTCTTGGAATTTCCTACCACTGCATTAGCCCATCCAGTTAGCCGCCTGTTTAGCTCTAACGGATACGCGTGGTTCGGCGGGTTTCTAGCGGCCATAATAGTACTTTGGTTGCTTTCACGATACTACAACATTCCGACGATGTTGTTGATGGACGTCATGAGCCCATCGGCTGCGCTCGGCTACGCCATCGGTCGCTTGGGATGTCTTTTGGCAGGCGATGGCGATTACGGTGTTGCCACCTCGCTGCCATGGAGGATGAGCTTCCCTAAAGGCCTCGTTCCAACTGCCCAGTATGTACATCCAACGCCAATCTACGAATGTTTGGCTGGTCTTTTGTTTTCATATTATTTATGGCGCATCGCAGAAAGGGGATTGCCTCACGGTAGTATTCTAGCCAGGTATCTACTGCTGACAGGGACTGCAAGATTCCTGGTTGAATTCATCCGCCTCAATCCGCGAACCATCCTCGGCTTGAGCAATGCTCAGGTTGCGAGCTTACTTTGCGTGGTCGTAGGGCTAATACTATTTGGATATAATTCTCCGGCATTAGGCAGGAGGACCGCCGTATTAACAAAAGGGCCAACCGAAGAGGTGCCATGAACTACGTGTAGCAGACGCCACGACTGCGCTCGTGGAAGGAACGCCTCTTTCAGGACTCTCACACAACCACGACCATCGGGATGATCATCGGGCGTCGCCCTGCGCCTCGTTCGGTGCGCTTTGCTTCTGCGTTGTCCTCACGAGCGCTTGCCGAATTCGCCCAGCGGCTTCGTCCAGCTCCGCACGTTCGCGCTTGAAATAGTCTGGTCCAAAACGCAACCCAAATCCGTCTCCGTGATAGCGGGGGAATAGGTGCAGGTGTACATGGAATACCTCTTGCCCGGCAGCCTCGCCGTCTGCCAGAAACATGTTCACTCCCGCGCATGGAAGCCCACTCTCACGTAGAGCCGCCGCCAGCATATGGGCAATACGCATCAGGTGAGCTGCGGCGTCAGCGGGCAGATTGTCCATTAACGGGACATGGTTATTCGGCGCTACCAGCATATGTCCAGCGTTGATGGGCTGAATGTCCATGAATGCTGAACAGTCATCGTCTCGATAGACAAAGCTAGCTGGCTCACTGCCATCGAGCAGCTTACAAATGATGCATTCACCTCTTCCCGATTCGGATTCTGGCATTCAGTTATTCTCGTCACGTACCAGCAAGCCGTCCAGCAATTCTGTCGCTCAGCCGCCGCGCTTTTCAGCTGTCGGCTTTAGCGGCGTGCTGGTCAGCTTGGTTCAGAGCTACTCGAACGGTTGCTCCAGAACCCATGGCAGTTTCGCGGAAAATTCCAGTTGCGCGATATTGTCTACTCGGAACGATTTCGGCACGAGGCCCAATTGTCTCGTGAAACCCATCGAAAAAATTGCGGAAATGGGTTTCAACTCAATCGGCCCACCAGTCGGCCCGCCAGTGTGAGCTTCAGGGCCGTTAACGATCCGCCCGACGAAATGAAACCACCCTCCGTAGAAATGCAGCCCTGGTTCAACCTGTCCGCAATGGTAAATCTCCGACTCTCGGTCCGCGGGCACACCCAAACGTTCGAGCAATTCCAAGAATTCTGCTGGATATGCAGCGTGACGAACGGCCACAAAGTTCTTGCAGGGAAGACATGCGCATGCTTCTGGAGAACCTGAGATACGGCTGCGTTGGACCTGAGCCGTCTCTTCGGCATCGACTTCAATTTCCCAATCTCGGAGTCCGAAGTTGGTCATATTTGTTGGGCGTGATCTGCCGCAGGAAACGCTCATGTGTCGCTCATCACCGAGGACGACCGAAGAACAAGACGTAGCCGTCGGCGTCCTTGAGCTCGAAACCACGCAAGCCGTCATGAGTGTCCTTCAGGGGTTCGGAAAACTCGACATTGCGCGACGCAAATTCGGCCGCCAGCGCATCAGGATCCGGGACGTAAAGGTAAGCGTCCCAGCGGGCGACGCCTTTTTTGACGTCTCGCTTGTAGTTCGGCAGTGGATCTACACCAACGTCCTTAAGCATGATCATCGCACCGCCTCTCTGAACGATGCCGAAGAAAATGTCGTCAGGAGCAGGCCCCTGGAAGGTGATCTCAAATCCAAGCCGGTCTCGGTAAAACGAAAGCGATGACGGTACATGGCTCACGATAAAAAAGGGTGAGATGCCGGAAATCTCTGCTTGTGTCATGTGGACCCCTCCGTCCTATACGCCCAACCTCTGGTAGAAAGTTTTTCCGCAACAAACATTTCTACTGAAATTGCATAACGGTATTGTCAATTGGTATTTCCATTCTATGGTTTTGTCCACCGACTACAAATGAGTCAAAGACAAACGGCAAACCTTCGTTCCCGTTTAGATCGCCGCCGTTTACTTGGTATTGGTTTCCAATGTGGAAATGCAGATGTGGTCCGACGGCGTTGCCTGAATTTCCTAGTAGCGCGATGACCTGACCTTTGCGGATTTTATCTCCATCTTTAACACGAATGCTGTTCGGTTGCAGATGAGCGTAAAAGGCATACCGATTATTTCCTAAATCAATCGCAATCCAATTACCGGCATTAGTTTCGCGCGTTAGCGGCACTGCGGGCTTTATCTCTCCCGAAGCTTGCGGAACGTTTTCTGGAATGCCGTCTTTGACGAAAACGATCTTGCCGTCGCCTACCGCCAGAACTTCCGCGCCGTAGCCGTAAAACATCTTGTTTGTTATCTCGTCCGGAAAAGGATTCGGCAGGATGTTGCCTTCCTTATCAATTTTTTGGAAATCGCAGGCGAATCGCTGGGCAATGCGGACGTTTCCGCCTCTGACGGCCAAATATTGATGCACAGTGTTATATGCCGGACCATTGCTGCACCGCCAGTCGCCGCCACGCAGCGGCGCACCTATGACAACGGGCTTGTCGTTGCTAACCAAAACGTTGTAATCGTCCAAAACCATCTCGCCGCCCTCTCGGTCGGAAGCAAAACCGCGACGCAATTTGATGAGTGGATTCGACTCGAAAACGAAGCGATGCTTCAAACTCGCAGGAATCGCAGCGGGAGAATCAACCGTCAACCAAAAGAAAAGAACTCCGGTGCGCCCGCTCGAAATCTGTCTGGGATATTGTTTGTTCGGCATCTCCGAGCGCGGCGGAGTGGGAAGCAGCGTTCTAAAACGGTAATACTCTGCAAGCTCTTTATCCGCATAGCGGACCAAAACATTTTTACGTGTTGCGTCCGAAATCTCAACGCTCTTGAGCGTCAAGTCGGAAAATCCGAGATTGGTCAGGAACAAATGATAAACCAGATACCACTTTCCGTCCGCCCCTTTTACAGGAATGGGTTGGACGGGAGCTTCGATGTTGATAGGGATGTCGTGGTATTGCTGCGGCTGTGAGGCGGTCGTTTGCTGACCGAGTACGGTCAAAACAGTTGTACCGCAGATTACTATCAGCATTAATAAAATCCATATTATTCTCATAATTCTTCTCCTATTCAATAAATCTACCGGAACTCAATTATGAGAACTCCAAAACCTCTCCTCCATAAACACCGCCCGCCCCTATTCTTATGACATGAATAACGACATTAGAACTCACGAAGAGGTGTAACGATTGGGATGACCGGGCGCGCGCGTAACACTAAAAGGAACGATAAAGAACCCGCCTCCGCGCGCGCCGATCCATCCCGGCGTTAGGCTTCTTTACGTCAAGATCGCTCTATTTGTATAACCGCCTTGCCATAAGCAAGGCTAATTGCGAACAGTGCGAGTATGCAGCATAGGGATTTCCACGTCTTCAACGCTCACCTCCTTGTGGAGCCTAACGCCAAGCTTCAGTCGCGAGCGGCTCGGAATCGCACCGGCCGCCGTCGGCTGCAGGCCGATGTTAGCCGGACTTCAAGTCGAGCCACAAGAAACGCGTTGTCGCTGCCCGTCGGAGTATAGATCACGCCATCGAGGTTATCGAGCATTCCCGTATCGAGATAGTGCTACCGAAGCACGGCCCGACCGATGGCGCGGACTCGATACCGGAATAGTCGCCCTGTGCTTCGAAGCGGACCTCGCCGTCGACAATCACGCGCATGCGGTCGAGCCGGATCTCCCAAACGATCTCGTGCCAGTCCGTGGTGGAGATGAAACCCTTGTCCTTGATACCGTGTTGCTCCGCCGTTGCCGGATCATGCACGCGCAGCTCCCGCACTGAGCATTCCCAGTTGAAGATCAGCTCACCGCGATGCCAGTGCATCCGGAGATTGGTCGAGTCGGTCTTGCCGACCACGCGGAACACGAAGGGCGCTCGACAAGTGAATGGTGCCACGCCAGCCGACATGACCCAATTCATTGCTGATCCGGCGATGTCGATGCCGTCAACGGTTCGCGTAATGACGCACCCCTGGTGCGGGATGAGTTGGTGGATCAGATTCTCGGCCATGAATGAACTCGTCGTTCGGTCTCTAAACAACTACACCTCAACAACCACCGGAATAATCATCGGTCGGCTACCGGTTTCCTTCTGGATGAACCGCTTCAGCGCAAGTCGGATCTTTTCTTTGATCACCGCGTAGTCAATCCGCTCTTCGTGGGCCGCAGTCGCAACGGTCTCTTCGACCAGTTGCTTCAACTCTGCAAGCGTCTCGCTGGAATCTTCTTCGTGAATGAAACCTCGCGTCACCACCTCAGGCTCCGACTCGAGCTCGCCCGAGGTCGGATTGATCGCGACGATTGCCACAACGATCCCATCGTACGAGAGATGCTTGCGATCGCGGACCACCAGGTCTTCGACGCGTTCATAGCTCGCATCGATGAAGGTCCGCCCGACAAACTCCTTTGCTGTTATCTCAGCGCTGGAATCACCGAGCTCGAGCACGTCGCCGTTTTCAAACACGATGATATTCGGCGGTTCCACCAAACCCGTCGTCGCCGCCCAGTCACGATGTCGGTAAAGCTGGCGATGCTCGCCGTGAATCGGAACCAGGAACCTTGGTCTGGTTGCTTCAATCAGTATCTTCAAATCCTCCTGACTCCCGTGACCCGAGACGTGAACTCGCGCGACACTGCTGTCGATAACCTGAGCGCCGCGCTTGTAACAGTGTGAGATCAATCGCGAAATAGCCGGCTCGTTCCCCGGAATCTGGCGCGCCGAGAGCACCACGGTGTCGCCTTCATCGACCGAGAGATTCTTGTGTTGGTCAGTCGCCATTCGCGCCATCGCGGACATCGGCTCGCCCTGGCATCCGCTCACCAGCAATACCAGCTGATCGTCGTCCATTTGTCTCGCTTGAGACGGGCTGATGAAGATGCCGTCGGGAACGTCGAGCTGGCGAAGGCTGTCAGCAGTTTCCACGTTGCGGAGCATGCTTCGTCCAAGCAGCGCGACCTTCCTGCCGTAAGCGCGTGCGAGGTCAAGCACGATTTGAATTCGATGAACCGAGCTGGTGAAGCAACTCAAGACGATGCGGCCCTCAGCTTCTTCAAATATTCTTTCCAGCGCGGGACTAACCGCGCGTTCGGATTGCGTGCGGCCCGGTCGCTCGGCGTTGGTCGAATCGGCCAGCAGCGCGAGCACTCCGCGGTCGCCGTATCCGCTCAGTCTCTCGAGGTCGGTCGACGGGCCGATCACGGGCGTTTCGTCGATCTTGAAATCGCCTGAGTGAATGACGACTCCAACAGGCGTGGTCACAGCTACGGCCGTGCAAGACGTGAGACTGTGCGAGACGTGTATCCATTCGACTTCAAACTTGCCGAGCGAGATGCTGTCTCTAGATTCAACCGCATGAAGCGCAGGCGACAAGCCGTGCTCCTGAAGTTTGTTTTCCAGCAGCGCAAGTGTGAGGTGTGTTCCATAGACGGGAACGTTGACTTCCTTCAGCAGGAACGGCACCGCTCCGATATGATCTTCGTGCCCGTGAGTCAAAACGATAGCGGAAATCTCATCGCGATAATCGTCGATGAACGAGAAGTCCGGTATGACGATATCGACGCCGGGCGCGTCCTCCTCTGGAAATCCCATGCCGGCGTCGATGATGATGGCCTCGCCGCCGCATCGCATCGCCATCATGTTCATGCCGAACACGCCGACGCCACCGAGAGGAATTATTTCCAGTTTGCTTTCCGACATTGCCTGGCAGTTAGAACTCGACAAACTCCTTTGGGTAGTGAGACAGATCGAGTTTCTCTTTTTCGGGAATCAGACGAATGCCCCACTGCTGCATCGCGAGCGCTCCGAACAATATCTCGATTGGCTTACCGTCATCGTCCTGTCCTATCTCGTCGATCACCATTGCGTGAGTCGAGATTGGCAAGCCTTCCAATTTCCCTTCAAGCAATGCGGTCTTGGTCGTTTCACGGACCTCCCCACCGAGCGCCGTGCGGAAGGGCTCGGCGAGGTCCGACGTGACCAACACAGAAGCAACGTCGGGAATTATGTAGGTGTTACGAGCGCCACTATCAAAGAGCGTCCAGCTTTCCCGGCCGTGAATGTCTATCATCTGACGTATGCGACCCATATCGACATCCTCCTGACTTGCGCGCCGTGAGCTTTTCCGGAACAAGAATTATAGCAACAAAGGATGTCTGGTCGCGCAAACGTTTTCATCAGGTGTCGTAAAGCGTGCGATACAACGCGGCGAACTCAGCGAGCGACAACGTCTCTGCCCGGCGCTGAGGCGACACGGAAGCGGCTTCCAGAGCCGGTTCCACGGCTTGGGTGAATTCGAGGGAGCGCGACGCAGCTTTCAGGTTATTCAATATCGTCTTTCGCCGTTGCGCGAACGCGGCTCGCACGAACGCGAAGAACCTCTTCTCGTCGGCGACATCAACTGCCGGATGGCCGCGGAGTGTTAGCCTGATAACGGCTGATCTTACTTTCGGCGCCGGTGTGAACGCTGAGGGCGCAACTTCGAATAGCTTGGTCGCCTCGCAGTAATACTGCGCCATCACGGACAGATAGCCGTATTCTTTACTGCCTGCTCCGGTCGCTATTCGGTCCGCGACTTCCTTTTGAAGCATCAACGTCATGTCAAATAACAGTCGCCCAAAAGAAAGCAGTCGCTCCATGATAGGAGTCGAGATGTAATAGGGGAGATTCGCAACTACCCGCACGCGACTGTCGCCGGACTTGCTTCCACGGACTGCACGGAAGCTTGACGTTGCCTCAGCGATCAACGCGCGCCAATCCACCCTCAGAGCGTCAGTGTTAACGATCGTAAGATGCTCACCCTTCAACTTGTTGCGAAGTCCATCAACCAACCGCTGATCAATTTCCACCGCAACAACGTAGCCGCTTCGGTCGAGCAGCACTTGAGTCAATGCGCCGGTGCCTGGGCCAATCTCGACCACTATGTCGGTTGGAAGAGGCGCGACGGCTTCTATGATTCTACGCGCGACGCCACGGTCGGTCAGGAAGTTTTGCCCTAGACTTTTCTTCGCTTTGATCAAACTTATCAAGCGACTCCGCGCAAGCCCGGGTATCCGGTCAGCTCTACGTAGCGCCCGGCGGAGGTAACGCTCACCTCGTCGAGATCGAACTCGATGTCGCCGTACACCCACTGAGCGGGGAAGCGCTGCTCGTTCTCCGGAATTAGCAGAGTCACCCTGTCGAGTTCTTCAAAGTTCGAAGGGTCGCTCAGGTCGAGCGATAGCGGAAGCACGACTGCGCTCGTCACGTTCATCCGTCCGAGAGTTGCGAGGAGCAAGCCAAGCTGCGAGCGCATGGCTCCGCTGGCCCCTCCCGACGTGAGACTTACAACGTTTCCGACGGCTTCGGTCGCAAGCGGAGCCTCAAAGCGCACAATCGAGGTGTTGCTGACAATTCGCTTCGGCAAGCTACGCTCGTGCTCTTCATTACTGACGGCTACGACGGGCTGGCGATGCCGCTCGCGCCCGACGAGCGCATCGGCCACGAGCCTGTTCAACTCCTCGCGACTGCCGAGAATCAGCGCATCGTTGTCGGAAAGTAGCCTCAAGAATTCATTCGACGGACGCCAGTCCGACTTGCGCGATGACGATTCCGCCGAGTACTCGATGACTCCGTGAACAAACGGCAAACCAGTGCTGACGAATTTGATGTAGCTCTCGTTAAGTCGCAGCGATTCGTCTTCGAGCAGCCCGATGTCGACCTCGATGCCTGCGTCGCGCAGTTCTTCGATTCCGCGTCCCGCAACTCGCTTGTTTGGGTCTTTGATCGCAACGACCGCGCGCGCGATCCCCGCTTTGATCAGCGCTTCAGTGCATGGCGGCGTGCGTCCGTGATGGCAGCACGGCTCGAGGTTGACGTACAGCGTCGCCCCGCGCGAAGACTCTCCCGCTACCTCGATCGCATAAGTTTCGGCGTGCTTGATTAAATCGTAACGGTGGAAGCCTTCGCCGACGACGCGGCCTTCCTTCACGAGCACCGCGCCGACCATGGGGTTTGGACTCGTCAGCCCGGCGCCTTTCCGCGCCAATTCGAGCGCGCGCCGCATGAAGATCTTGTCCGCGTCGAACATCGTTCACCCACATTCCTGACGAAAAAAAGAATAGGGCGCTGCAGCTTCACCTCATTAACACCTCACTTTCAGTGAGGTGGTCGGGGTGAGCGGCCACTCGCTTTCCCTCGACACCTCACTGAAGTGAGGTGTTAATTTCATCAAACCTTGTATCTCGCTTTGAGCGGGACTTCGTAGCCTTTCAGAAAAACGTTCTCCAGTTTCATTGATGCAAGCGCGGTGAACTCGAATCCGTGATTCTCACCACGAACCAGCTTCGGATAGCCTGCGGCAGCTATCATCGCGGCGTTGTCTGTCGTCAGGATCGAACTCGGATAATAAACCGGCGCGCCGAAGTCTTCCGCAGTCACGCTTGCCCTCAGCGCGCTGTTGCAAGCGACGCCCCCGGCAAGGATTATAGTCCGCGGATAATGACGCTTCACTGCGTCTCGCAATCGCTTGAGCAGCGAGCGAATCACCTTGTCTTGGAAGCTGGCCACGAGATCGGCGATCTGTTGATCGGGCTGGTCGCCATTTGCAATCGGCTTGATTCCATTCTCTCTAACGTAGCGAAGCACTGCGGTCTTGAGCCCGCTGAAGCTGAAATCGAGATTAGGCGAATCCATTCTCGGCAGCGTAAACACCAGATCAGCAGCGCGCGGGTCGCCTGTCTTCGCGAGCCTGTCGATCACTGGACCGCCCGGATACCCGAGTCCCAGCAATTTCGCCACCTTGTCGTAGGCCTCTCCTGCTGCATCGTCGCGCGTCCTACCGAGCACCGCATATTTGTCTTCTTCAGGAATCATGAAAAGCGTCGTGTGCCCGCCCGACACTATTAACGCGACGGCCGGATACTCAACCCGCGCGTTCTCGAATACGACAGAGTAAATATGACCTTCAATGTGATTGACGCCGACGATTGGTTTGCCGGCCACCATCGCGAGCGATTTCGCGAAGCTGATCCCAACAAGAAGCGATCCAATCAGACCAGGCCCCTGAGTCACGGCGATGCCGTCGATTTGGTCTAGCGAGAGGCAGGAGTCTGCGAGCGCGCTCTCAACTACCGGCCCGATGCGATCGAGATGTTCACGCGAAGCAAGTTCAGGCACGACTCCGCCGAACGGCGCGTGAGTCTTGACTTGAGAGGCAACTATGTTGGATCTAATCGCGCGGCCGTCTTCGATGACGGCCGCCGCCGTCTCATCGCACGAGCTCTCTATGCCAAGAACGAGCATTCCAAGCTCATTCTACACGACCCATGCCGCTAAGACACTAAGACAAAAAGAGTCACGAAAGAAGCTTAGTGTGCCTTTGTGGCTTCGTGACTTCGTGGCAGTCGCTTGCCGCATCTCGCTCGTCTTTGCTACGATGCGCCAAACAGTGGAGCTGTTCGTCAATGCCCACTTATGCCATGTCAGTAAGGAGAGAAGAAAGATCGGCGTCGGACATTATCGGCTCGACGTCAACGGAGGTGAAATGCTCATACGCTTTACTACTTTCATTCTGATAATTTGCCTTTTATTAGTATACGGGAAGATAGGCGAGGCCCATCCGCAGCAAGATGGGATTGCCCCAGCCAGCCCAGCAGCCACGAAGTACGCGCGCGACCCAAATCAACCCATCGACGAAGAGTACACAAAGAAGATTCACGAGTACACTACCGAGCCCTTCTTCAGCTCGCCGCTCGTTGATTATTTGCCCGCTTCTAAAACTGTCCCGACGCCTAAAGAAGTGCTCGGAGACATCGCAGGAGCGCCGGGTAAGCTGCCGTATTCGCACGAGGTTTATCGCTACATGCGAATGCTCGAAAAGGCCACGCCTCGGGTAAAGGTATTTTCGATCGGCACAACGGAAGAAGGACGAGAGATGGTCGCCGTCGCTGTCACCTCCGAGGCTAACATGTCGAAGCTCGAAGACAATCGCGCGAGGCTTGCAAAGCTCGGCGACCCTAGAACGATCAACATGGACGACACGGAGGCTCAGCGGCTAGTCGCGGCTTCGACGCCGATCTATTACATCACCGGAACCATTCACTCGCCTGAAACGGGCGCGCCCACCGCCTTAATGGAACTCGCTTACCGACTCGCGGTCGACGAGAGCCCTTACATAAGAGCGATTCGCGACGGTGTGATAACGTTGATCACCCCGATCGTCGAGGTGGACGGACGCGACCGGCAAGTCGATATCTACAACTGGCACCTCGCGCACCCCGGTCAGAACTGGCCACCACTGGTTTACTGGGGACACTACGTCGCGCACGACAACAATCGCGACGCCATGGGATTGACGCTCAAGCTCACCCAGAACATCGCGAAGACTTTCATGACGTGGAAGGCCCAAGTTCTTCACGATCTGCACGAGTCCGTGCCTTACCTTTATGACAACACTATTGGGGATGAGCCTTACAATGCCTGGGTTGACCCGATCCTCACCGACGAATGGCAGTTGATCGGGTGGAACAACGTATCGGAGATGACCAAGCTCGGCATGCCCGGCGTGTTCACGCACGGCAACTTCGACACGTGGTCGCCGGGGTACTTGATGTTCATCGCCGCGACGCACAACGGGATCAGCAGGCTTTACGAAACATTCGGCAACGGCGGCGCCGACACAGTGGAGCGAACTCTTTCGCCGAACGAATACGCTCGGACCTGGTACCGCCAGAATCCGCCGCTTCCGAAAGCCAAGTGGTCGCAGCGAAACAACAACAACTACGAGCAGACGGGTTTGCTGACTTCGCTTTCGTACTTCAGCGCAAACGGAAAGCTCTTTCTCAATAACTTCTACTTGAAGAGTAAGCGATCGATCCTCAAGCCAAAGACCGAAGGCCCGGCGGCGTATGTCTTTCCTGCCGATGATCCCAGGCCGGGCGCGCAAGCTGAATTGCTCAGGACGCTTCAACTTCAAGGTTGTGAGATATCTCGCGCAACGACGCCGTTCTCGGTCGCTGTAAAGAAAAAGAAGCCACAGCCGCGCGGCGATCGGAACACCGCCGCTGGGTCGTCTGAGCAAAAGCCTCCCGACGATCAGAAGAAGCCCGAGACGGAGACTCGCCAGTTCGCGGCGGGCAGTTACGTTGTGCGAATGGATCAACCATACAGCCGCATCGCCGACATGCTTTTGGATTATCAGTACTGGAGCCCGAACGATCCTCAGAAGCAAGTTTACGACGACACTGCCTGGACATTCGGCGAGCTTGGCAACGTTCAAGTGGTGCGGGTCACCGATGTGAAAGTGCTCAATGCGGGGATGGAGCGAGTCAACGGCGAGGTTCGCGCGTCCGGGGGAATAAAGGGGGCAGGCTCGATCTACGTCGTCAATCACAACACGGACGACGCGCTGATGACGTTGCGATATCGCTTCAAAGACGCCGCTGTTGAAGTCGCCGAGGAGCCGTTTGAGGTAGCGGGCCAGAAGTTCAACCGAGGCTCCTTCATCATCAACAAAGCGAACCGCTCGGAGCTCGAGCGCGCAGCCTCCGAGCTTGGCTTGCAGGTTCTGGCCGTCGAGTCGGCCCCGTCGGTTAAGACTCACGCCATCAAGGCCCCGCGGATTGCACTCATGCACACGTGGCTGGGCACACAAGATGAAGGCTGGTGGAGAATCGCGCTGGACAACTTGAAAGTGCCTTACGACTACATCAGCACGCAGGACGTGTCAAAGAACGGCAACCTGAATACGAAGTACGATGTTATCCTTTTCGCGCCGGTCGGACGCGGCAACCCGATGGCGATCGTCGAAGGAATGCCGATGTGGGGAAATCCGCTGCCGTGGAAGGTCACGCCTCAGACTCCCAATCTGGGCAAGACCGATCAGACCGACGATATGAGGCCCGGTCTCGGATGGAGTGGAGTCGCCAACCTGCAAAGCTTTGTGAGAAACGGCGGTTTGTTAATAAATGTGATGGACACTGCCAACTTCGCGGTGTCATTGGGAATGGCGTCAGGCGTTTCGATCCAAGCGCCTCAGCGATTGAAAGTCACCGGCAGCATCTTGCGTTCGAAGTTCGTGGATTCAGCGAGCCCGATCGCGTACGGTTACGGCGAGGGGCTTTCGGTGTACACCTACAACGGTCCGATTTTCAACGTCAGCAACATTCTTGGCGGCGGTCGCGGCAGGCGCAGCTCGCCCGAGGAGCGAGATCGTCCGACGGGCCGCGGCACCGCCGACGATCCTGACACGCCGCAGGGAAGACAGGTCTTTGAAGCGCCGGAAGAGCCGCGGCCTGAAATCTGGCAAGCGACTCCCGTGACTGACGAGCAGCGACGCAACGGGATCAACGTGATTCCTCCGCAATATCGACCGCGAGTCGTGCTTAGGTACGGCGACACTCGCGATTTACTCGTCTCGGGATTGTTGGATGGCGGCGCCGAGATAGCCCAACACGCAGCGGTGATCGATGTTCCGCTTGGGAACGGGCATGTGGTTTTGTTCTCGAACAACCCGATCTGGCGCGGTGAGACTCAAGGGAGTTATTTTCTGGTGTTCAATGCGATTTTGAACTTCGACAATTTGAACGCCGGTCGAAAGCTGGATGAGAAGTGACGACAAAAGGGAGGTGGACGATGTCACGAATAGCTTATCGGTTCTTCTCAGGCCTGATCATTGTGGCATGCACCGCGGGCGCGCTCGGCCAGACCGCGACAAAGAGGATGCAAGCCCGCGCAACCAAGGGCGCGTCGGTCGATTCGGCGCGAAACGGAGGATTTATTGCCTCGACTAAGAATGGCGAGTGGCCATCTTATTGCGGCGACCTCCACGGAACGAGATATTCGCCGCTCGATCAGATCAGCGCAGAGAATTTCAACAAGCTGGAAGTCGCATGGCGTTTCAAAACCGATAGCCTCGGCACGCGGCCCGAGTACAAGCTCGAGGGCACGCCGCTGATGGTGAACGGGATGCTTTACGCTACCGCAGGCACGCGAAGATCGATAGTCGCGCTGCGAGCCGACACCGGAGAGCTTGTGTGGGTCCATGCCGAGTTCGAGGGCCAGCGAGCAGTCAACGCCCCGCGCCAATTGTCAGGTCGGGGTTTATCTTACTGGACTGACGGTAAAGAAGAACGCATCCTTTACGTGACAACCGGCTACCGACTCATTGCCTTAGATGCTAAGACCGGCACTCGGATATCGAGCTTCGGCAAAGACGGCGTCATCGATCTCAAAGCGGGCGTGATCCACGGAACCGGCCAGCAGATCGATCTCGAAAAAGGCGACGCGGGACTCCACTCCACCCCGGTTGTCGTTAAGGACGTTGTCATTATCGGGATGGCGATGAAGGAAGGCATGACCGTTGTCACTCACGACAACGCCAAGGGCCAGGTTCGCGCGTTCGATGTCCGGACGGGCAAGATGCTGTGGGCGTTCAACACGATTCCGAGGCCAGGTGAGTTTGGGAATGACACTTGGCTCGAGAACTCTTGGTCGACAAACGGCAACACGGGAGTGTGGACTCAGATCAGCGTCGATGAAGAACTGGGATTGGTCTATCTGCCAGTCGAGTCGCCCACTTCGGACTTCTACGGTGGACATCGGCCCGGTAACAATCTATTCGGTGAAAGTCTAGTTTGTGTCGATCTCAAAACTGGCCAGCGCAAATGGCATTACCAGGTAGTTCACCATCCGATTTGGGACTACGATCTGTCTTCTGCGCCGGTCCTTGCCGACATCAACGTCAACGGCAAAGCAATCAAGGCCGTCGCATTGCCGAGCAAGGAAGCATTCCTGTACGTCTTCGATCGAGTGACTGGGCAACCAGTTTGGCCGATCGAGGAGCGACCGGTACCCAAGGGCGACGTGCCGGGCGAGTGGTACTCGCCCACGCAGCCGTTCCCGACCAGACCGCCTGCTTATGCTCGCCAGGCCGTTTCGACCGACGACTTGATTGACTTCACACCCGAGCTGAGGGCGCAGGCGCTAAAAGCGATTGAGCCGTTCAAGAACGGGCCGATCTTCAATCCGCCGGTTGTGAGCAAGATCGGAGGCCCTGTAGCGGCGCTTACCATTGGGACGACAAACGGAGGAACGAACTGGCCGGGCGGGGGGTACGATCCCGAGACTCACACCGCGTTTTTGCCGGCTTCAAATGCCAGCGTCGTGCCAATCGGTCTCATCGAGCCGCCACGGACGGAGACGTTTTCATCGGATCTAAGATACGTATTGGGTCGGGCCGGGCTGCCCTTTCGTGTGAGCGAGGGACCGGGCTATGGCAGCGCTGCTGATTACCCACAGCAGCCCAGACGTCGCCCGCAACCGGAATCGACGACCCCCACAGCGAGTGCTGCCCCAACTAATCAAGGGAGCACGTCGGTTCAAGGTCTTCCGATCGTCAAACCTCCATACGGACTGCTGACGGCCATTAACCTGGACAAGGGTGAGATCACCTGGCAGGTTCCACACGGCGATACGCCCGACGTGGTGAGAAATCATCCGCTCCTCAAGGGAATGAATATTCCCAAGACCGGTCAGAGCGGAGCTGTCGGGCTGGTGGTCACCAAGACTCTGGTGATAATGGGAGACCCCCAAGTCACGACGACGCCGGACCATCCCCGAGGCGCGATGTTGCGAGCTTACGACAAGGCGACCGGCAAACAGGTCGGCGCAATTTACATGCCGGGGCCGCAAAGCGGATCGCCGATGACTTATATGCTCAACGGCAAACAATACATCATCGTCGCCGTTAGCGGCGGAGCGTATTCGGGCGAGTACATCGCATTTGCGTTGCCAGCTAGCGATTGATTGCGGGTGCTCAGGGTACCGGCTTCGGCCGGCGTTCTCCGGTTCTATCGAAGGTTAGGATGAAGAAGACCAAGATCGTTGTCTCATTGCTGCTCGTTTTCTGGCTGATCTCAGCGTTTCGCTCGGCGACTCGCGCCCAAGACGCGGGAAAGCCATCGCGATCAGTTTGGGATGCAGTGTACACGAAAGAGCAAGCAAAGCGCGGCGAGGGATTGTATGCGAATAACTGCTCGTCGTGTCACGGACCGGATCTTTCCGGTAACGACGAAGCAGCGCCGCTGACGGGAGCGGCTTTTCTTGCGAATTGGGATGGGCTGACAGTCGCTGACTTGTCCGAAAGAGTTCGCGTGTCGATGCCGCCCAACAAGCTCGGAAAACTGAGCCGGCCACAAATCACAGATATTCTCAGCTACGTTCTCAGCTTCAACAGCTTTCCTGCTGGCAACACGGAGCTCGATCCAAAGCCCGAGGTGCAGAAGCAGGTTCGCGTCGAAGCAACTAAACCTAAAGACAAATAGGAACTCAGATGGCCACATCCGATCCCGACCGTGAATTGCTCCGACACACTCTGGCAACAGTCGCGTACCGCGGAGCAAAGGCAACTCGAGGCGCGCCCGACTCCTTCGCCGCGTTTCGTGTTTCTGACACGAGTCGAACTCCCGCTCAGATACTGGCGCACGTCGGAGACCTCTTCGAGTGGGCGCTGTCGATGGCCAAGGGGGCGGAGGCATGGCGCGACTCGACGCCGAAGCCGTGGCCCGAAGAGATCGAGCGGTTCCATTCATCAATTGCGCGGTTTGATGAATATCTCGCCTCAGATGAAAAACTTGCGTGTTCTTGCGAACGACTGTTTCAGGGCGCGATCGCAGACTCGCTGACTCACATTGGGCAGATTGCGATGCTGCGTCGGATTTCGGGATCAGCAATCCGCGGCGAGAACTACTCGAGAGCAAACATTCAAGCAGGGCGCGTCGGCGCCGAGCAAGAAGCACCGGCGCGAGAGTTTGATTGAACTGGCGGCGCTATCGGCTGAGGTTACCTATGAGATACAAATCAGTAGTCGCACGGCAAGCTATCCTGATCTCTTTTTTTGCGATATCCTCGGCTACGCAGCTTATTGTTGATGCGGCCCAGGATCGAAACCAACCTCAAGTCGCAACTCCGACCGACGTCAAGCCCGGCAGCATTAATCTCGAAGACCTGGCTTACCCTTATCCTGTTTCTTACTTCCCTTTGACGCTTTACGGTCAGGAAGTGCGGCTGGCTTACATGGACGTGGCGCCTGAAGGCCAAGGAAACGGTCGAACCGTCGTTCTTCTTCACGGGATGAATTTCTTCGGCGAGTACTGGTCCGCGACGATTGATGTTCTGCGAAAGCAAGGCTACCGCGTGGTAGTGCCGGATCAGATTGGATTTGGCCGCTCATCGAAGCCCATCATTCCGTATAACTTTCATGACATGGCGATGAACACCCGCAAGTTGCTTCAACATCTCGGAGTTTCAAAAGCGGCTATTGTCGGCCATTCGATGGGAGGGATGCTGGCAGCGCGGTTCGCGGCCTCGTATCCCGACGTCACTGAGCGCGCGGTGATTTACAATCCGATCGGATTGACCGACGCGCGGTGGGAGCGGCCCTGGCGCAGCACAGATGAAGTGTATAAGGAAACGCTGGCGTGGACCTATCAGCGGATCTATCAAGGGATCGCGCGTTACTTCGTCACCGGATGGAAACCGGAATACGAAAAGTATGTGCGCATTCAATACGGCTGGACGCTCTCGGGGGACTGGCCGCGGATGGCGATGGTCCGCACGCTAGTACAGCAAATGGCGTATTTCGATCCGGTTGTCTACGACTGGCCTCACATCAAAGTGAAGACGCTCGTATTAGGTGGCGACAAAGACGGCCCGAATTTTCCTGAACGCGCGAAGCACATCGCGGACTCGATTCCGGGCGCGGAATTGGTTTTGATACCGAACATCGGCCACGTGCCGCACTTCGAGGCGCCGGAGCTTTTTTATAAGGCTCTGCTGAAGTTCTTGAACTCGGATGCGAGTGTGTCTGCGCAAAAGCCGGCCGCCAACCAATGACAGCAGGTCACACGCATGATAACTTCTGAATCATGAGTATGTTCAAGGTGAGTGTCGTGGCGCGCAACACAAAGGACGAAAGTCAAGTTAGCCAACCAACCGAGGTGCTAGTCGATACTGGATCCGAGCTAACCTGGCTGCCTAGGGACTTGCTGCTCGGTATCAATATCACGCCAGTGCGCAAGCGCAATTTCCCGACGGCGACCAAACAATTCGTAACGCGAGATACCGGCTACGCCATTCTCAGCGCCGAAGGCTTTGAAACCGTCGATGAAGTGGTCTTCGCTGAACCGAGCGACATGGCTTTGCTTGGAGTGCGGACGATTGAAGGATTCGGCGTGGTCGTGGACAACATAGCGCATCGATTCGTGGCGACTACGACAATCGTGGCGAGTAAGCTTTGACGAGCTATTTCCATACCAAGCCTCGGTGGAGGATGAACACGATGACAGACAATTCCATTTCTCGCCGATCGTTTCTCGCGTTAGCGGGGGCCGCACCGCTCACGTTTGCCATGCCAAAACCCAAGCACGTACCTATCGGCCTCGAACTGTATTCAGTGCGCGACGAACTCGCTAAAGACCTGATGCGGACCGTTCGCGCGGTCGCCAAGATGGGTTACGAGGTGGTCGAATTCTATGCTCCCTATTATCAATGGACTACCGACTACGCCAAGGAAGTACGCAAGCTGCTAGACGATCTCGGCATCCGCTGTCGCTCGACCCACAACGGCGCAGAAGCTTTCAAACCTGAGGGGATTCAGAAGGCGATCGATCTCAATCAGATTCTGGGAGCCAAGTATATCGTCATGGCGAGTCCGCCCCGAGTGACTGGACTGGACGGCTATAAGTCCGTTGCCGATCAGCTCGCGCGCGCGGAGGACAAGCTCAAGCCGCTAGGCCTGCACGCCGGGTTTCATAATCATAAACCGGACTTTGTGCCGGTCGAGGGGAAGCGTCCAATCGAGGTAATCGCGGCCAACACGCCAAAGGAGATGATGCTTCAACTCGACACAGGGAACTGCCTCGAAGCCGGCGCTGACCCCGTCGCCTGGATCAAAGCCAATCCGGGCCGTATCCGCTCTTTACACGTGAAGGACTACTCTGCCGGCGAGGGCAAAGGATACGGCGTGCTGTTGGGGGAAGGCGATGCGTCCTGGAACAAAATCTTCAAGGCCGCAGAATCGACCGGCGGCGTCGAGTATTATCTCATCGAGCAGGAAGGCAGTCGGTTTTCTTCGCTGGAAACGGTGGAGCGCTGCCTCGCCGCGTACAAGAAGCTGAGGGCTTAACTTCCGATCATAGTTCCTTGCGCTAGTCTGGATTACCAACGTCCTGAAAAGCCACTGGTAAAGTTCTCTCAGGCGAGCGCGGTAAGCCCTCCAACTCATTTGGCGCGCGGACCGCGTAGCAGTAACCTGTCGATAGCAACACAGACCAAACATTCGTCCGGACCGCGTAGCGGTCACCTGTCAGTAGCAGCACCGGATCGACGACAAAGGCCGCCTGAATGTTAATCTGGCGTGTCGGATTAGCGATGAACGTTCGCTTTGGTCCGCTGATAGGTTACCGCTATGCGGTCCAGGTGCAATGATCGTTGGGCCTATCGATGGGCGACCGCTCCGCGGTCAATCCGCCAACCGTGTTGGTGAATCTGCAACTCAATACTCGGGTCAATCGACTTGGTCAACTCCTTGCACGAAAAGATAACGCATTTCCAATTGTCGGTTGCCATTCCTCACTGTTTCTCATTTGACATTGGTGCGCCCGGTTTGACCGAGACCTTCACATAAGCGTTCGACCAACAGCATTGAAACCCGCGCCCGCCGTCTCCTGACGCGTCGTTGGCGACAATCCGCAATACGTACTCGCCGGGCTCGCTGAAGGTGGCTGTAGTCGTCGCTTTGCCGCTGAACGGTAGCGCGGGCGTGGACTTGCCTTCTGTCTTTTCCACCGCCGGTTTGTTATTCGCGAAGGTCACGTTGCCCGATCCGCGAAACTTACTCCATGAAACGGTAACCGGAGTCCTGATCAAACCTTGAGTCGCCGAGCGCGGAAGTTTGACGTCATCCGCAACCCAGATACTCAACGTCAGCGGATTGGGCAGCGTATTCGCGAGAGTCGTGCTGTGGCCACGCGGGCCTTGCACGCCGAGCTTTCCTTCTTCAAAGCTGATGAACGGCGGCGTGTTTCTGCTCGCTTCTATGAAAGGCGAAACTTCCCACAGAGTGTTGAGGCTCATCGGGATCACAGTGGTCTGGCCGTTGGCGACAATTGTCCAGGTGAGCTTCTTGTTTCCGAAATCCTTTGGGACAGTCACAGTGAAAACGCCCCACTGTCTGCCGGTCTGGAAGTGAGTCGGTTGACCCTGATCCGGTCCGCCCGGCTCGATGCGATTGTTCGGGCCGGTGGGAATGTCAAGCTCTTGTTTTGTGTTCCGATTGTAGTAGCCGAGAAGGAGGCTGAAGGTGCCGTCTTGATTTGCGAACCACCCTTCGAACGCGCCAGTTATGCTCTGCCCGGTCGCGTGCGGCGGCTCCATCGGCAACTGCTGCCCCGCCATAAGACTCGAGCTTGCGAACATCACGAGGGTAATCAAAGTAAAGACTGGCACGCGCGACTGCATCTGCTACCCTCCTGTCCGTAGATCATGAACTGGTGCCGCGTTCCAGAATGTGGGCTATCAAGTCCAAGTCTTCTTAACCGGCGGACAAACTCGCTACGCTTACAAGCTGCCCACCGGCTCATATTCCGGCTCCTTGTTCAAATCGATTCCATCAATGACGGGAAGAGCGTCTCCCAACTTAAAGCCTACTAGCAACCAATCTTCCAAGGTCGAGCGCAATTCGGTTTCGCATTCCTGAAGCGTGGATCCAAATGCAATAACACCCTGGCATGAAGGAATCCGACCTGAAAAGGAACCGTCTTCCAGCTTGTCATATTCTGCTTGAGCGATAGCGAGCTCTATGTATCCGCTTATGATGAACTGGATAGCCATACATTCCTTGACATGCGTTTGTGCACCAACCGCTTCGATTTTACAAGAACCTGCTATTCAGAGTGAGCGGATGCGGCTATGAATTTCGCGCAACTGGGCTGGTGTCGCGAGTCCAATTCACCTTCATTCTGGTGAGCTAAACTTAGCAGGCTCTTATTGCCGAGAGGCCGACGCCGGTCGGTCCGGCTTATTCTTTGCCAACCACGCCTGATAGTCCTCTTCAGAGATATAAGTCACGTTCACCCAGGCGTGAGCCATCTCGTCGACCGTGCGGTCGCCCCAACCGACCCATTGCTCGGGGTCAGGATTGTTCTTGTTGGCCGTCGTGTTGTCGTGCCAGGCCGTGACGTGGATGATCGTTCCCTTCGGCAGCACCGGCGCTGCGTCTTCAGCGTAGATGTAGTTGTTCATCCAGTTGAAGTTGAAATTGTTGACGTAGCTCAACGTCTGAACCGTGCCGTTGGGCAGGATCGCTTCGATCAACATCGCCTTGCCGCGCAAATGCATGTGCGGCTGGAAGTTTTCGAGCCTCGCCGGTTGTCGCAGTGTTTGATAACCCTGAGTTACCGCGATTGTGTTTGGTGGGATATCGAGTCGCGCGCTAATATTCCCCGTCGCACCAAAAAGGGTTAAGCGCGTGCGATACTTGGGCGTCTCGCCCTTAGGATAGAGATACACCGCCAGCTCGGCGTGATCTCGAATCTCTTCGCCGACCGCGTGAATGTGAAGCTCCCACGAAATGCGCGACCCGGGCAGCAACAGCTTGCCGGTGTTCGGACGATAGATGTCGTAGTTCTTCCCGATCGCCCATTCCATCAACAACCCAGGCCCTGATACTCCCGCATTAGAATTGTCCGATGTGTTGGCGTCAGTAGCGTTGCCATCGTCGGCATTCGCGCGAGCCGGACGAGCGCCGGGTTCATCTTGAATCAAGCCCGCAAGAACGTGGTGCATAATCCTGCGACCTGCCAGCGTGCCCGGTCGCATCTCGACCGCGCGCACCCATCGCGCTTCAGTTAACGGCACGTCCGTGATCGGTCTGAACCAAACGTCCTGCCCTTGCGCAGGCATCGTGTAGTCTTCGGATTTGAGAATCAGGTCGGGCTGACCGAACTGTTTAGCCAGCACCCAACTCTGAGTGTCCGGCCATTGCTTTGGAGGAGGCATGTCCTTCGGATCGCCCATCGGCGCGCCCGAATCAACCCACTTGACGAGTGTCGCGATCTGCTCATCGGAGAGCGAGCGGTCGTTCGAGAATTTTTGGATGCCGACTGTCTTGTCGATATGCCAAGGCGGCATGTTGCGAGTGATCACGCGCTCGCGGATGGCTTTCGCCCACGGCCGCACTTCTTGATAAGTCACTAGCGACATCGGCGCAGCAGTGCCTTTGCGATGACACTCTTCACATTTTTCCTGAAAGATCCGGGAGATGTCCCTGGCGAAGGTTGGCTTTGCTGGAACGGCGTTTTCGTTTGAATCAGCCGCAGCAGGAATTGCGAGAGCAGCAGCGATGATCACGAACGCTGCGAGACCAACGAGCTTCCAAAGCTTTCTCATATCAGACTCCTCCTTGTTGGGTGTCTGAGGCTGTTGAATGGCCAAACTGTAGCATTAATGGAACCCGAAGTCTAACAATTTCTCGACCCATTCCATCGGTGAGGTTGTACACCGCGTGGCGGTGACCTATCGATAGTTTTCGTGACACCGACAGTTGCTTGACCGCATAGCGGTCACCTGTCGATAGCCCACGAATGCGATCCAGCCGCCATCGGAAAGGTGACCGCTAACGCGGTCCATCATCTCCCTTTCCAACCATTCCAGCTATCGATAGGCCACCGCTACGCGGTGTTCCCGAAGTTCCAGGTGTGAGTCATGGGTTTCGCAGGTTTGGAAGAATCGTTGAGATGCTGGCTTTTGGATTTGGAGAGCAGTGTCTGGCAGCGAACCGACGCCGACATTAACAAAGCCGCGACCTCCGATGCTCGATCCAAGCGTGCTGACGGCGAACAAATTGGGCGACGATGCGGCGCTGTTGTCCAGGATGTTGTTGAAGAACACGTCGTAGCTGACAAGTCTTACCTCCGGAGAGAGGCGGACTTGTTCCACTTGGATTGATCAAGCCAGTCAAGGTTGTCCATCAGCTGGCTGATCTTCCTCGCGACGGGATCGTACACGAACATTCCGCGGCTCGTGATGGTGAAAACAGGAATCCCGTGTTTGTCGGCGGCAACAATGTCATCGTGGGAAGGCCGAGGCGGGGAACTGTTTGGATGAGTGTGTACGATCGCGATTGTTGCCGGGTGCCATGCAAAAGTGAAGCGCATATACTCATTGGTTGCGCCCATGTCCCTTCCAAGGAAGGTTCCGTCAGCCATCCGCAGGATCACAACCACAGCCTCGACCGATAGTCTTCCGCCGCCCGATCTTTGCCAGGCACTTTGGAATGCTTTGGTGATCTTACCGTCGAACTTTGATACGACGAAATCCAGGGTGCTCACCGGGCGAAGCAAGCCGGTTGACTTTCTGGTGTGCGTAACTAAGTCCAGTATCGCGCCGGGCAAAACAATGGTTAGGTTATGGCTATTAGCCGGAATCGCGGCCGCCGCAAGCGAGAGCGCCGCCGTAATGAGTCGCACAATCCGTTTCATATGAATCTCCAGCGGGATCACCATTGGCCGCGATGGCTCATCGCGTGACGGCGCCCGGCTTTAAGGCGCGCGTTCCCGCTCCTAACGCGCGCCCGCTACGGTCGGAGTTTAGGTGCGACTTACTCTTGGAAGAACAGTTATGTGATGAAGACGGAAGCCTTGGTGATGGGAAGACCGATTTGCGTGACGAAGCGCGCTAGGCTTACAGCGGCTTACCCAACAACTCGTGGAGCTTTTCTCGATAGGTGCGCGAGAGCGTCAGTTGAACACCTTCGCGAAGGATGATGCGGTATTCGCCGTGAAACCATGGCTGCAGTTCCGAAATGCGGTCGACGTTGACGATCGCCGAGCGATGTACGCGTATGAAGCGCTTCGGATCGAGCTGTGATTCCAGCGCGCTTATCGTGTCTCTCAACAGGTAAGAGTCTTTGCCGGAGTGGAGACGAACGTAGTTGCCTTCGGCCTCAAGCCAGTCTATCTCTTCTGTTTTCATGAAAAAGACGTGACCGTTCAGCTTGATGACCAACCGATCCAGATGAACTGGCTTGGCTTTGATGTCTTCGATTGCTCTCAGGATTCGCTCGCTCAGTGCGTCGCTTTGCTCGCGTGCGATTTGGCCCTTCGCCCGACTCACCGCCTTTTCGAAACGCTCGCGATCAAACGGCTTAAGCAGATAGTCCAGCGCGTAGACCTCGAATGCTCGGACCGCATATTGATCGTAAGCCGTAATAAATATTATCGTCGGCAAGCTCTCGGTGGGTAAAGCTTCCAGAACAGCAAAGCCGTCGATGCCGGGCATCTCGACGTCGAGAAATACCAGGTCCGGAGAGTATCGTCGAATGGAATCGATTGCTTCCTCGCCGTTAGCGCACTCGGCTACGATCTCG
Source organism: Blastocatellia bacterium (assembly GCA_036505875.1). Lineage (GTDB taxonomy): Bacteria > Acidobacteriota > Blastocatellia > UBA7656 > UBA7656 > Onstottus_A. The sequence continues at coordinate 24,702 of DASXSR010000032.1, forward strand.
ATCGTCGGATCGGACGCCAGCATATCGCGAATTCGCTCACGGGCAAGCGATTCGTCATCGGCAATCACGGTTCGGATACACGTAGCTCGTGACATGCGGTAAACTCCCTTTGCCGGTTTAAACGTCAAACCGCCGCCCGGGTTCATTTTTGCTTCGCCGGTTCGCGAAAGGGGATTTCCAGGATTACGGTGAGACCGCCGCGAGCGGTGCTGGAGAGGTAAAGGCGCTGATGTTCGCCGTATAGTTGTTTCAATCGGGCTTGTGTGTTCGCGAGCCCCACGCCATCTTTGACCAGGCTGCCTGAGTTTGAACTAGACGGAAGTCCTGGCCCATTGTCTGTCACCTGAACCTGGAGCGTTCCGTTCAATCGTCGCGCTTCAATTTCGATTCGGCCCGGACCGGTTCTACGAGAGACGCCATGACGAATAGCATTCTCGACAATCGGTTGCAGGATCAGGTTCGGCAATTGCGCATCAAGAATCAACGGTTCGATATCAATTTGGACGGTCAGCCTGTCCTCGAAACGAATGCGTTCGATATCAAGATAGCACTTCAAAAACTCGAGCTCCTGCTGAAGAGAAACCTCCTGGGTGCCGGCGTTCTCCAGCGTTTGCCGCAGGAAGTCTCCTAGCCTTGCGATCATACGGTCAGCCGCGTTGGCGTCCTTGTGTACCAGCGCCGAAATCGAGTGGAGAGTGTTGAACAGGAAATGTGGGTGAAGCTGCATTTTGAGGGCGTCAAGTTGCGATTGCACGAGTTGACCTTTCAGCCGCGTCGCGCGCACCTCACCTTGCTGGACCCGCCGTTGGTAGTCGAACGCGTAGCTGATAAGAAGAATCAGCCAATAAACCATCGCGCCGTAGTCCGTCATGAAGTAGACATTCAATAGCAGTCTTTCGATCGAGAAGCTTCGGCCGGAATCGGCGAGAAACAAGAAGAGCATCAAGTCGTGCAATACTCGCGTTGCAACCCCGATCAATAGGGAAGCACTGAGATGAACCAGTAATCCCCGAAGCCATTTGTCTCGATCAATCCTGAAGCGTCGCGCCAGCCGTAGGATGAACGGAGTCAACCCGGCCCAGATGTAAGCGTAGATCAACTCGACCAGGAAGATGCGTTGATATCGAATCGGAGTCGTGCCGCGGCTGTACGCAAGATACATCTGGCTCGACAGAAAAATCGCAAAGATGGTCCACGCCGCAAGAATCAGAACAACCCGAAACCAACGGCGCTCTAAGAGCCTTCTAAACATCAACTCTGATGTACTCTCTTATGCTTGATCTAGTTCCACAGTGCAAGAACAATATTTAGTGATTACGCCCAGCGAGCGTTCGTCGCAGCCGGTGAACGTGTGACTTCCCTCGCGAAAAGAACGCTCAAGATAATTCGTCCTTGGGTTATTCCACGCCAACGGCGAGGGCGCCCCCGCCGATTCCATTACGTTCGAGATGAGATGCCGGTTTCCGACGTAGAATACCGATTCTGCTACGACGCTCTTGAGCGCGAAGAGGCTTTTGTGACGACCCGGCCGAAAGAAGTTACAAGTGCGCCTCAGTCTGTGGCGAACCCGTCAGTCTGTTCCTGAAACAGACGCGCGATCCCGGTTAGAACTCCAAGGTGGCCAACCAGCAACGCCAAGAGCGCGTGGTGGTCGAGCTGGCGCGTAGCCCGATAACGCCGATAAAAGTCACCGGCTGGACGAAGCCCGCGACTCCGGATGCAGGTTAAGCTTTTGCACGCGCCAGTTCAAAAGCTCGGCAACATAAATCTCATTCTCCGATGGGCAGGCGATCTCGTGTATCCAACCGAACTGGCCGGGCTGCTTGCCTGACCTGCCAAAGACTCCAAGCACCTTGCCATCGAGCGTCAGCTTGTAGAGACGACCAGGATACGCGTCAGATGAAAACAAGACTTGATTCGGTCCGGGCGTGATGCAAATCGCCCACGGCGCGCCAGCCTGCCCTGCTGCCGCTTCGGGCGCAGGCATGTTGCCCATTGCCGGTCGTAGCTTCGGATCGAACGGCACATCGATCGTGATCGCTCGAATGAAATCTCCGTTGGGATTGAACACTTGAATGCGGCGGTTCGCGCGGTCGGCGACGTAGATGTTTCCTTTGGCGTCCGAAGCGATGCTGTGCGGAGTGTTGAACTCGCCGGGTTTGTTGCCGCGATCGCCCCACTGTTTCACCCATTCACCGTTCTTATCGAACTTCGCCACGCGAGAGTTGATGTAGCCGTCGCTGATGAAGATGTTGCCCTCGGTGTCCCAAGTCACATCGGTTGGCTGTCGGAACATGCCGTCGACCGCGGGACGGGGCGGCGTGACGCGAGTCCACGGCGCCGCCTCGTCGGAAGCTTCTTTCTTGCGCCCGAACACCATCACCACCCGGCCTTCCGGGTTGAACTTGATGACCATATCCGAGCCTTTATCCACCGCCCAGATGTTGTCGTCTTTGTCGATCCGAACGACGTGCGCGTATGACCACGCGTAGAGGTTCTTGCCGATCTCGCGAATGAACTTGCCGTTGCGGTCAAATTCCAGCAGTTGGGCTGCCGTCGCGCCATAAGCCGGGCCGGTTGTGTTGCCGCGCGAGAAGACAAACACGTGGCCCTTCGAATTGACCGCGACGCCGGTCGCTTCCCCAAGATGAAGGTCGGGCGGCAGTTTGAGGAAGTTGACGTCCGCGTCGGCTTTCATCTCGGGGACGGGAGTCTGCGCGTATGCAAAACCTGGGATCAGCAGGAGGAACGGAACAATTAGTGAGCGTCTCACAGAACTCTCCTTTTGGTTAGGGCGCGGTCGTCGAAGCGTGCCACGCGACAACCTGCCATTTACCATCGCGGCGAATGTACGTCTTCGTGAATCGCCACTTATCTTCGACATTTTGATCATTGAGCTTGCGGGTGCGTAAGAGGCGTCCTGTCACTACAGCAGCGTCACCATAGATGCGAATGCGAATCTCTGAAGTTTCATAACGGTGAAACTTCATATGACCGGACCGAAAGATTCCGGTCGCGTCGGCCTTGTTGATGAGCCGCATGTTAGGAACTGTCACGATAACGTCGTCGGCC
>DASXSR010000033.1:0-22811 GCA_036505875.1 Blastocatellia bacterium
ACGGACGTATGGACTCGCGCCCACCGCGACGCTTGTGAAAGTGATCACTGAGGCGGCGAGTAAAAGCAGCGCTCCGCGGAATTGATCAAGCCAGGGATGGCGATCTCTGATCGGAGGGTTCAGGGAGCGGCCGTAGGCTTGCCATCCCGTTGTTCCAACTGCCAAACTGTTTTATCCCAGTTAAATCAACGGAGGCCCCAGTGAGAAGATTCATATTGTTCCTGGTAAGCGCAATGACTGCCCTGACGGTTGCACAACCTGACGGCGCATGGCCATTGCGCAGCCAGACATCCAGTGGTCAATCTCCTGCCAGGGCATCGTCGTCGAAGCCTGCCGAGAAGCCGCCGGCTGATTGTGGCTGCGAGATTAACCCCGCGCCCGCCGTGCTTGCCAGCGTCAACGGCGGAAACGTTCTTTCAAAGGACGTAGATGAGCCGATCAAAGATCGTATCAAAGCGATTCAGGACCGCGTGGTTGAGGCGCGAAATCGCGAGCTTGACTTGCAGATCAATACCAGGTTGCTTGACGCCGAAGCTAAACGGCTTGGCATCGCCAGTGACGAGCTTCTGGCAAGAGAAGTCATCAAAAAGATGAAGGAGCCGACCGAGGCTCAAGCTCGCGCGTTCTACGATCAGAACAAGGGTCGCATCGAAGGCGAATTCAAGGACACCAAAGATCAGATCATCAACTACCTCCGCAGCCAGGCAGAACAAGAGGAAGCCAAGAACTTGGCCGAGCGTCTTCGCGGCCGGGCGCAGGTAAAAGTTTTGGTCGAGACCGTTACGCCCCCAGCTTCGGATGCCGAGCGCGCTCGGGTTTTTGCGACTGTCAACGGCAAACCCATTACGTCGGGCGACATCGAAGATGCGTTGAAGCCGATCATCTTCAGCGTCCAGGAGCAGATCTACGATCTGCGCAAGAAAGAGCTTGACCTCAGAATCAACGATTTGCTCCTCGATCAGGAAGCAAAGAAGCAGAACAAGACGCCCGATGCCTTGTACGAATCGGAAATTTCGCCGAGAGTGAGAAAGATCACAGACGATGACGCGCGGAAGTTCTACGACGAGAACAAGAACAAGATAAACGGAACGTTCGCCGAAGTGCGCGCTCAAATCGTCCAGTACTTGGAGAATCGCGAGCAAAGCAACGCAGCGTCGAGTTATGCTGAGCGTTTGAGGAGCAGGGCGTCAGTCCAGGTGTTCCTGAGACCTCCCGACCCGCCGGTTTTCGAAATCTCGATCGAAGATCGCCCGTGGAAAGGCGGGACGAATGCGCCGGTGACGGTAATCGAATTTACCGACTTTGAGTGTCCGAGCTGCGGCGCAACCCAGCCGGATCTGGAGGAGGTTGCAAGAGAATTCGGCGATAAGGTCAAGCTGGTCGCCCGCAACTTCCCTCTGGATCAGCACAAGCATGCTTTCGAGGCGGCGGAAGCCGCGGAGGCCGCGCGAGAACAGGGGAAGTACTGGGAGTACGCGGCACTGCTGTTCAAGAATCAGAAGGCGCTTGAAACTGAAAAGCTCAAGGAATACGCAAGTCAGGTGGGGCTTGACCGAAAGCGGTTCGATGCGGCGCTGGATTCGCACAAGTACGCCGGCAGAGTCAAACAAGATTTGGTCGATGGCGAAAAGGTTGGAATAGATTCGACTCCGACCTTGTTTATCAATGGGAAGCGAGTTCGCGCCAGAACGCGTGAAGACTTGAAAGCGGCTATAGAAGCCGCTCTCAAAGAGGCAGCCAGAAAATAGCCGATTTCCGCCCCCTCAACTCTGCGGCGATGAACTTCGCAACTGCGCCCGCAGGTCTTGGAGGTCGTTTTTCACGCGGGAAGCGTCCGGCGCGTCCGGCTGAAGCTGAAGATAAATGCCAAGCTCATCGGCCGCCTCCTTAAATTGCCCCTTCGCCTTGTATGCGTAAGCTAGAAACTTGTGCGCGTCAGCGAGGCGTTGTTCTTGCTCCAGCGCTGCCCGCAGGTACTTCACTCCGTTATCGAGATCCCCCCTTTTGACCAGCGCTCCACCCATATGAAAGCTTATCAGTGCGTTTGAGTTTCCAGGCGTGAGACTGAGCGCGCGCTCGTAACAAGCGATGGCGCGATCGTAGTTCTTCAGCGGCGTCTCGAAGGTATAGATCGTGCCGAGCGTGTCCCAGAGAGACGGCAACCTGGGATTGAGCTCTAAACCGCGTTGAGTGAGCTCGAGCGCGCGGTCAAGGATCGAGCGGTCGGCCGTACCTGGATTTGACACTGCTTGATATTGGTACTTGAGCAGGTAGTCGGACGCGAGATTGGTTATAGCGATTGCATTGTCTGGATTCAGCTTTAAGTAATCCTCAAACTCCTCGGCGGATTTTGCGTATTCTCCAAGCTTTATCAGTTTGTGCGCGAGTATGTAATGTGACATCGCCTGCTCGGGGGCAGTCTCAACGCCGTGATACCAAACCGTCATGTCGTCTCGCCAGGTTGCGTTTTGCGCAAAGCTCTTGCCGCCAAGCAAGAACACCAGCAGGCCTACCACCGCAACTTGAGCCGTAAGTCGGTTCTTGAACGGCAGCCAATTTTGAAACGGGATCTTTACCAGCGCCAACGCGAGAAGCAACGAAAATCCGAGCGACGCGACATACACATAGCGCTCTTGCACCATAAACTCCGAGGCAAACGCGCTCAGGTTCAGCACTGGGAGCAGATTCACCGCGAACCACAGTATTGCGAATCTCGCAATGATTGATCCCCGCAATTTCCAAAGGCCGAACGCCAAAGGAATCAGACCCACAAACGGCAAGATAAACTGAAGATCGACGACGGACTTGACCATGGTGACCCCATGAAACAACGAAAGCTCCATAGGCCAAACCAGTAGAAGGATATACTTCCAGATGACCAGCGGGATGGTCAGCCCAATCTGCTGCAGCGGATATGACTTGAAGTTGGAGTTATTGAGCGCGAACCCAAGCGCGTAATACCTCGCAACAAAATACACCGTTGCTACCAAGAGATATGCCCCGCCATAGATTGCTGCAGGCTTGATCCTCTCAATCAGGCGCTTATCCCGGTTCGCGATCAACATCTCGTAGCAGAACAGGAAGATTGGCAACGCGACGGCCGGCTCTTTTGTGAACGCGCTCAAGAGGAAGAGCAGCGACGAGGCTATTAATAGGTTTGGTTTTCCCTCCTCACGATACCGCACGTAGAGCAAAAACGATGGAAGTAATAACACGGCCATCAACAAATCGGTAACGCCGCTCGCCCAGGCGATCGACTCGCTTCGAAACGGGTGGACCGCAAAGAGTAGCGAAGCGATGGCCGAGAGACGCAGGTCCTTTGTGACCTTTTCCAAGATGAGAAAAGAAAAATACACCGCCAACAGGTGCAGCAATATGTTGAAGATGTGCCATCCAGGCGCCGATGCGCCAAAGAGCTTCCACATGATCATCAGGTAGATCATTACTATCGGGCGATAATATGGAGTGGAAGGCTTGTCTTGTTCGTTAGGGTCTTTGTCCTGTTGTGCGCGCCAGTACCACGCTTCGGTAACCAGCGCTTTAGGAACGTTTCCGAGATCGCGAATGAAAGGATTGTTAACTATTTGAGTGATGTCATCGTAAGCGAAGCTGTTCAAAACCGTGTTGGAGAACGCTAGAAACGTGACGCCCAGTATCAGACCGATGATCCAGTTGCGCGAGGAGCTAAACTGGCGCGCGGCGCCGTTTGAGACGGGTTGCCGGCGTTCACGTTGTTTTCGCGAACGGTTCTTTCTGCCCAAGTTGAAGTATTACCTCGTTAAGAATTCTAGGCTTGAACTCGTAACCGAAATAGTATCGTTGGCATCTTGCGAGTGTCAACGGCAGCGGTCACACAGGATGTTGTCCGCTAAACGACTTGCGTGCTTGAGTGCCAAACTGGATCTGTTGTGGCTGCAAGGCTATCTTCGATCTCTGCGTAGCGCGATCGAAACTCCCGGCGCTCGGCTTCTTCAAGTGCGCGAGTCCCCTTCGCGACCAAGGCCGAACTTATCGCTCCCTCGATCTTGAGCGCCTCTTTCAAGCAAGCGATGGTTTTGTCGATTCGCTTTCCACCTATCGTGAAGTGGCACGCGGACGTAAACCGATCGAACGCCGATTCGTATATCGCCATCAATTGTTCGTCGCCCGCGTAACAAGCTCGCCACGCGCGCTGCCATTCTCGCGGCAGCGCGTTGGCCGGTCCCGATACCACACCTATCGGCAGCTCGTTGTGAAGGAGGTAACGATTCCAATATTCTCGCACTCGGCCCACGAATCCCTCTTCAAGTTTGAACGCCTGAAACATCAGCATCGCGTCGCCGATGTAGATTCCAAACTCGCCTTTGTCTTTGAAGTGGGCCGCGGCCTTTGTGTAGTTTCCCAGGACGCGACGAGGGGCCGACACCTTGACTCCAAAGATGAACGGGAGCCGGCTCAACCGCTTGACATCGCGCGTGTGGATGTGCGGAAGGCGCGGGTCTGCGGCGATGTCCGCGTTGTCATACAGAAACACCGGCAGCCAGCGGCCTCGATGGCCGAACAAATCGCTCACCTCGCGCTGAACGAACGAAACCAAGTCGCCGAGGTCTGAGATCGACAGCGGCGCGATCACTGCGGCGTCGGCTCCCGCATCGAGCGCGCAATCAAGATTCGCAAGCGTCTCGCTTCGAGTTGTCGCCGTTACGCCGACCCATGCTTCTACCGTTTGACGCCGTCGGTTAACCAGCTCTTGATTGATTTGGGCGACCTCGTCGGTAGCGATCCAAATCAAACGTTGGCGTTCGATATTTGAAATTCGGTTCCACTCGCCGGTCGTTCCCGCCGCAAAGATAATGTCCGCGCCCAGGCCATCCTGCGCGAGATATCGAAACAGGTTGCGCTGTTGGTCTTCGATGACCCGGCCATTTTCGTCGAGCACGGTTATCGCCGGAATGCTAAGCCCGCGACGAGGGGTATAATGAGACGATCCGGGAGCCACTCGCTTTTCAGCTTCGTCTTTGGTCGTTCCGATTTGTTGAGATGCCGTTTTCATGTCTTCCTTTCAGTTCAGAGCCTAGGCAGAGCTGTAAAACAGTGTCAAGCAGGCTTTCTGTCGCGTTGAACCCGCGATGCGCGTTGTGTATATTGAGACTTACCTTAGCGGACCGAGCATTTGTGGCGGGCGATCGGTCGATTATTCCGAACCTTCAATACTTCATTGCGGGAGTTGAGAGATGGAACAAGCTGCCAGAACCGACAAAGACTTGATTCGAGCCCTTGAAACGATGGGCAACAAGCTTCGCATTCATTCTGTAATCGCCACCTCGGAAGCAGGTTCCGGACATCCGACGAGCTGCATGTCCGCCGCGGACCTCACGGCAGCCGTGTTCTTCTATGCGATGCGTTACGACGTCGCGAATCCGAAGAACCCGATGAACGATCGCTTCGTTCTGTCAAAGGGTCACGCGGCGCCGCTGCTCTACGCGGCGTGGGCGGAGGCGGGCGCGTTTCCAGTCGAGCGATTGAAAACGCTTCGCCAATTCACGAGCGAGCTGGAGGGCCATCCGACTCCGCGGCTTCCGTGGGTTGAAGTTGCAACAGGTTCTTTGGGTCAAGGTCTGTCGTGCGGCGTTGGAATGGCGCTGAACGGAAAGTATCTCGATAAGACGGGCAACCGGATTTTCGTGTTGATGGGTGATGGAGAGGTTGCAGAAGGAGCGATCTGGGAAGCCGCGGAAATCGCGTCCTATTACAAGCTTGGTAACTTGCTCGGAATCGTAGACGTGAACGGGTTGGGGCAGAGCCAGCGCACGATGTACGGGCACGAGACTGAGGTTTACAGGCGGCGATTCGAGGCATTCGGCTGGCACGCCGTGAGTATCGACGGGCACAATATTCCGGAGATCATCGCGGCGCTTGATGAGGCGATGTCGGTTACAGAAAAACCGGCGGTGATTGTCGCGGCAACAAAGAAGGGGAAGGGCGTTTCGTTCATCGAAGACAAGGACGGTTGGCACGGAAAGCCTCTCAAGAAAGGCGACGAGCTTGAACGCGCGCTCGCCGAGCTACAGCCGACAGTCGAAGGGGCCGATGGTCTTAAGATGAAACCGCTCGAGGGGCGAAGCGCAACGAACGTTGTCAGCGAAGGCAAAGCCGCTAAGAGCGCGGACGCAATAAGTGAATATAAAGAAGGGGAGCAAGTCGCAACTCGTGAAGCTTACGGCGAAGCCCTGGCCAGGCTCGGCGACGAAAACCCGCTTGTCGTGGCGCTCGATGGGGACACGAAGAACTCGACTTATTCAGAGAAGTTCATGAAGGCGCACAAGGACCGCTTCTTCGAATCGTTCATCGCCGAGCAAGACATGGTTGGAGCCGCCGTCGGGCTCAGCGCGATGGGCAAGATACCGTTCGCGTCAACATTCGCGTGTTTTCTGACTCGCGCTTATGATCAGATTCGGATGGCTGCGGTTTCACAAGCGAACCTGAAGCTGTGCGGCTCGCATGCCGGCGTGTCGATCGGCGAGGACGGACCTTCGCAGATGGGGCTTGAGGACCTGGCGATGATGCGGGCGATCGAAGGCTCGACTGTGTTGTATCCGTCTGACGCGGTCGCTACCGAGCACGCGGTTCGACTCGCGGCTGAACATCGAGGGATTGTTTACATCCGAACAAGCAGGCCAAAGACTTCGGTGATTTATTCGGCAGACAAACAGTTCGCGATAGGTCATGCGGAGGTGATCAAGCGAAGCGATGACGATAAGGCAACTCTCGTCGCAAGCGGCATTACTCTGTTTGAAGCTATTGCGGCGTATGATCGGCTCAAGGCTGAAGGCGTAGCGGTGCGTGTGATCGATCTCTTTTCGGTGAAGCCTATCGACGAATCGACATTGCGGCAATCCGGCAGCGAAACCAACAATCTGATCATCACTGTTGAGGACCATGCGGCGTGGGGCGGAATCGGAGATGCGGTTGCGAGCGCGGTTTCGTCTGTCGGGATACGCGTGCATCAATTAGCGGTGCGGGAAGTTCCGCGCTCGGGCAAACCCGAAGAGCTACTCGCGGCGTACGGCATCGATCGAAATGCTATAGTCGGAGCCGTTAAGTCGGTGTTAGCACAGATTTGATCGGACTCGCTCCCAATTAGTAAGCTGGCCCTAACGGGATCGCGGAACCCCGCAGTTTTCGATTCACGGCACATTCCTGTTTGTCTTCTTCGCTCTAATCTACGGAAGGAGTAGCCTATGAATCCGCTCCTTGTGGTGTCAATAGTGATTCGCCTCGCGGCTCTCGCCTGGGGCGTCGCCTGGTCAATCGTCCTGATTCGGCGGCTGCAAGACTGGCGTGTCGTGTTCATGACGGTCGTGCTCGGGCTTGCGGCGTTGCGCGACGGAATCACACTCGCCGGCACGAGGGACGCAGGCATCATTTCCTTGATTAGCGGAGCTGGGGAAGAGCCTGGAATACTGGTAAGCATAGGGCTGTTTGTAACAATTCCGATACTGTTAAATATGATCGCTAAACGACAACGCGCTGAGGAATCGCTTCGCGAGAGCGAGGCGAAGTTCCGCGCGCTCGCTGAAACCGCTGCTGCGGCGATCTTCATTTATCGGGATTCGAAGCTTGTCTACGTTAACCCAACCACCGAAGCACGGACCGGCTACGATCGCGAGGAGTTGTTGAGGATGTCTTTTTGGGACGTGGTGCACCCCGAGTTTCGAGATCTGGTAAAGGAGAGGGGGCTCGCGCGGCAGCGTGGCGAATCCTTTCCGGCCCGATATGAATTCAAGATTGTCACCAAGGCCGGCCAGATGCGATGGCTGGACGCTGCGGCGGCGCCGCTCCAGTATGAGGGCTCGCCCGCCGTGATCGGAACCGCATTCGACATTACTGAACGAAGAATAGCTGAACAGGCGCTGCGCGAAACGCAGGAGCGTCTCCAGCATCTTTTACTACATAGTCCGGCGATAATCTACTCTCTCAGACTTGAGGGAAAAAGCCTTGCCGCGCGGTGGATCAGCGACAGCATTACCAGGCTGACGGGTTACACACCCAGCGAAGCCCTGACGGAAGGCTGGTGGGCAGATCATCTGCATCCCGATGACCGGGCTCGAGTGATGGAAAAGGTTCCGCGTCTGTTCGCAGACGACCGCCTCGTTATGGAGTATCGCTTCCAACACAAAGAAGGCGGCTACTTGTGGCTGAACGACGAATCGGTGCTGTTGCGGAATGATTCTGGAGCTCCAGTCGAGGCAATTGGCTCGTGGGTGGATGTGACAGAACGTCGCGAGGCAGAAGCTGCATTGAGAAATAGCGAAGAGCGTTTCCGCACGCTGGTCAGCTCAATGGACGACATTGTATTCACGCTCGACCGCGAGCGAAGGTACACAGGCGTCTACGGAAGCTGGATAGAGCGATTTGGTCTTGAACGCGACGATTTCATCGGCAAGACCGCGAGCGAAATCGTCGGGGCTGAAGCCGGTCGCATCCACGAAGACGCCTTCGCCGGGGCGCTGGCGGGCGAGCGAGTCATCTATGAATGGTCGCCTCCCAACGCTCCGCGCGAGCTTCATTTTCAGTCTTGTTTGTCACCAATCCGCGACCTGAACGGCGAGGTCGTGGGGGTTGTCGGCGTGGGACGCGATACAACCGAGCGCAGGCTTGCTGAGGATGAGCTGAGAAGACAGAAAGAGATTCTACAGAAGATATTCGATCACGCCCCATTGATGATCAGCTTTGCCGGTGAAGATGGCCGCATAAAGCTGGTCAACCAGGAATGGGAGCGCACACTTGGGTGGTCTCTGGAAGAAATGAGACAGGAGGGGCTGGATATATTAGAGGAGTGCTATCCAAATCCGCGTGAGCGGCAACAAGTCCTGAGATTCATAACCGAATCGGATGGAGCATGGACGGATTTCAAACCCACTGTAAGAGATGGTCGAGTAATAGACACAAGCTGGATCAGAGTCCGCCTTTCAGATGGTACGAGCATTGGTATCGAGCAAGACATCACGGAGCGCAAACGGGCCGAGGAGACGTTACGTCGGCGAACCGCTCAGCTTGCAGCCCTTCACGAAATCGAGCTGGAAATCAGCGCTGAGAGTGACCTCACAAGAGTGCTCGACGTGGTTACGCGTCGGGCCGCCGAGCTGCTTAACGCAACCTATTGCTGCATCTTCACCCGTGAGAGCGAACAGGCTGATCTCGATCTTGTTGCTGCGCTTGACGGTGAACTGATCGGTTTGCGTTTGAACGAAGTCGAAGCGCTTGCTGGCCAGGCTGTGCTGACCGGTGAGGTGCAGACGGTAGCGGATTACAGCGAGTTGCAGGGGCGATTCTCGTTGTTTGAAGGCAAGGGGCACGGTCCGGCGCTCGCAGCTCCGCTCAAATGGCAACAGACTGTGATCGGGGCAATCTGCTTGTCCCGAAAGCGCGGCGACGAGCCGTTCACTGGGGATGACTCGAAATTCTTCGAACAGATCGCCGCCGAAGCTGCAATTGCGATTCACCAAACGACGTTATTTGAGGAAGTGGAGGAGAGCCGGCGTCGCTTGCAGGTGCTCTCGCACCGCTTGATAGATGCTCAGGAAGCCGAACGCAAACGCCTGGCCCGCGAATTGCACGATCAGATCGGGCAGGCGCTAACCGCGGTTCAAATCAGCCTTCAAACTTTGCGCCCTTCGTTGAAAAGCGCCTTCGCCGCAGAGCGCGTTGAGGAGAACCTTGCATTGATCGAAGACGCGCTTGGGCAAGTGCATGATTTGTCGCTCGAACTTCGCCCCTCACTCCTCGACGATCTTGGACTGGTGGCAGCGCTGCGGTGGTACGTTGAACGAGTGGCCAGCCGGGCGCGGTTGCTTAGATGCTTCAAGGCTGATTCGATTGAGACGCGCGTCTCTGCCGAGATCGAAACCGCGTGTTTTCGAATCGCGCAAGAAGCGCTCACGAACGTAATGAGGCACTCGAATGCCAGCGCAATCTTGGTTCAACTCAAGCGCTCGGATCAAACACTCCAGCTCACCATCCGGGATGATGGCTCGGGGTTTACTGTGGCCGATGCGCTGAACCGTACTGGCCCCGAGGCGAGTCTCGGCTTGCAAGGCATGCGCGAGCGCGCAGTCGCCGTCGGTGGAGCCGTAGAAGTAGAATCAGCTCCAGGTCGCGGAACTGAGGTTCGTGCGAGTTTTCCGTTGGTGGAAAAGATTCAGTGTTCAGAGTCGCGTGCGGCGCCGCTTAACCGAAAAGCCTAAGGATTTCCCTTATTGCTCTCGCCCGCAAATACGCGTAAGATTTGCTTCGAATTTCCCGGGCAAAGGCTTCATACAGCCAGGACTTGCTTTAACTATTCAAGACTCTAGTAATGGGCGAATGGGTGTTAACAGTGGGCTTGGTTGGGACCCACCGCTCTCACCCAGTTTGAGAGGAGTCCCTACTTGCGCGATGTCAGAATCCTGCTGGCGGATGATCATGCGCTGGTGCGTGCGGGCATCCGGGCGCTTGTTGAAAGGATCCCCGAGGCGAAGGTAATTGGGGAGGCCGAAGACGGTCGGGAAGCGCTTCGCATTGTCAAAGAGCAGGCGCCTGATCTGGTTTTGATGGATATCGCGATGCCGAGGCTGAATGGTTTGGACGCGACGGCTCGCATCACAAAGGAATTTCCCGGTGTTCGCGTAATCATCCTCTCGATGTATTCCAACGATGAGTATGTGCTCGAAGCAATCAATGCGGGCGCCGTCGGCTATCTGCCAAAGCGCAGCGCCGCCGCTGAATTAGAGCGAGCGATAAATGCGATTGGGCGTGGCGAAAAGTACTTCAGCCCTCTCGTCTCAAAACACATCGTAATGGACCGGGCGGGACACGTCAGCCCCGGCCGGGCAATGATAGGACAGTTGACTCCTCGTCAACGCGAAATCTTGCAATTGATCGCTGAGCGCCACAGCACAAAGCAGATCGCAGATATTTTGGAGATCAGCGTAAAGACTGTCGAGACCCATCGAGCGCAGTTGATGGAACGACTCGATATTCACGATGTGCCGGGACTGGTGCGATTCGCGATACGAAGCAGGCTGGTCTCTCTGGATCAATGAGAAGTGACTCGTTATTCGTGATCTGTAATCGCGCCACGCATCACGCATTACGAGTCACGGCTCACGCGCCTAGGGTTTTCCCCGATTGTAAGCGATCTCTCTAAAGGCTAGACTCGCCTTGAATCGTAGCGAAAGTTCCTTTTACTAAACCCCAGGTAAAGGAGCGGATCTGTTCGCGCGATTTTGAATGTCCCTCAACTAGATACGCCGGAATCCATAATACGCTGATCTTAGAAACCAATTCTGGATCAAAGTCGACCGATGAATAGCATCGAATCGCAACGCGCTGTATCAAAACGCGGGCCGCAGCCTATGCTTGTGCGGTCGAGAGTTGTCCGACTGCTGACCATTAAGAATCGCCTGCCGTTAATGATGGGGTTGCTGTTGCTCGGCGTGATTGTTACATGCGTCTGGGTCTCCTACGACGATGTGAAGGAGTCCTCGCTCGAGGCAAGCCGCGCGAGGCTGCGCATGCTGACCACCAACGTTGCTGCTATTCTGCAGCAGTCCGCGCACAATGTTGCGAGTGCGATGGTTTTAGCGTCAGGCGATCCTGATATTCCGCATTTTCTTAATTCAGGTGCCGGCCGCCCAAGCGCTGAGGTGAGCCGAATTCTGCAGCAGTTCCTGCCGCCGAAAGATCCGAATGGCTTGCAAATCGAGCTCTGGAATGCAAATCACTCACTTGTAGTGAGGTTGCCTGAAGACTCACCGCCGATATCGGCGGACCTCGACAGGGAAATCAGGCAGTCAGGGTCCGACCCCATCTCCGGCACAATTGGCGGAATCAGGCTCATCGGAGACAAGGCTGTATACCCAATTGTAGCCGCAATAAGGGACGATGCCGGTCGATCTGTTGGCTACCTCGTCAAATGGCGAAGACTAATCGCGACAGTCGAAGCACGGCAACAGTTCGTTGACGCAATGGGAACTCCGGCCGCGCTCTACATCGGAAACAACGAAGGAGACGTGTGGACCGATCTTGTTGGCGCTGCCTCTGCCCCGCCGCTGGACGTCCGGTCAGCGAAAGGTGTTGTTTATTATACTCGCCAAGAGAATCATTCGGTCGTTGCGCTCTCGCGGCCGATCAGCGGGACGCCGTGGTATGTGCTGCTTGAATTCTCTACTGAGCCGATCTTTGCTCAGTCAGACCTCTTGGTGTGGAGAATGACGGTGGTCGGCTTGATCATACTTGCGATAGGCCTGGCCAGCGCTTCGATGCTAAGTCGCAGCATCGCGCGACCGCTAGATGCGCTCACGAAGGCTGCATCGGAGATCACGGCGGGCGGTCATTCGCGGCTGGTCGAAGTGTCGACACGCGATGAGCTTGGAGAGCTCGCAAAGGCATTCAATACAATGGTGGTCAGGCTCCGTGATACTCAACGCGATCTTGAACGCCAGGTGCAAGAGAGGACCGCTGAGCTGCACGAGCGTCGTCACGCAGAGGGCGCATTGCGTCGAAGTGAAGAGCGGTACCGAGATCTTTTCGAAAATGCCAATGACATGATCTTCACCCACGACCTTAACGGCTATTTCACCTCCATTAACAAGCGAGGCGAGATGCTCACCTGTTACGCCCGCCATGAGTTCATCGGAATGAACATCGGTACTATCACCGCCCCGGGCTACCTGGCACTCGTCAGCGAGTCCGTCTCCAACAAGACAACGGGGGGCGAGCAAACAAGGCTGTACGAGATTGAAATCATCACCAAGGACGGCCGCCTGCTTCCAGTTGAAGTGAACGCCCGGCTTATTTATGAAGGCGATCAGCCCGTCGGAGTTCAGGCAATCGCGCGCGACATCAGCGAGCGCAAGCAGCTTGAGGACCAGTTGCGTCATTCACAAAAAATGGAGGCGATCGGGAGGTTGGCCGGCGGTATCGCTCATGACTTCAACAATCTGTTGACTGCCATCATTGGTTACAGTCAGCTCGCGTTAGGGCGTCTGTCAAGCGACGACCCGATGCGCAGAGAGATTGATGAGATAAACAATGCGGGGCTTCGCGCTGCCGCACTCACGAATCAATTGCTTGCATTCAGCCGCAAGCAAGTGCCTCAGCCGAGAGTGCTCGATTTGAATGTCTCAGTCTGCGGACTACAGAAGATGCTGCAGCGATTGATAGGCGAAGACCTCCAGTTGATCATAAAACCTGCCTCTGACCGGGCTCACGTCAAAGCCGACCCGGGACATGTCGAGCAGGTCATTATGAATCTTGCAGTGAACGCGCGAGATGCAATGGATGAAGGCGGAACATTGACGATCGAAACCACCGTGCTCGAGCTGGAGACCGGGTCCGGTCACGACCCGCCAATCCCGTCTGGCCCATATGTGGTTCTTTCAATCAACGACACCGGAGCAGGGATGGATCCGGAAACGATGTCGCACATTTTCGAGCCGTTCTTCACAACAAAGGAGCAAGGCAAGGGCACCGGACTCGGCTTGTCGACTGTGTATGGGATCGTGAAACAGAGCGGGGGTCATATCTCGGTCTCTAGTAAGCGAGGTCGCGGAACAACCTTCAAGGTCTGGTTGCCGCGCGTCGAGCAAGAAGCTGAACCGCCGAACCGTGAGGAGTCGAACCAACTTCCCCGCGGCACCGAGACCGTCTTGCTGGTTGAAGACGACGAGTTGGTTCGCAAGTTCGCAGGGCGTGTCCTGCGCGAGCTAGGTTACACTTTGCTGGAGGCGTCAAACGGCGAAGAAGCTTTGGAACTGATTCAAGAGCACGAAGCCGACAGAATAGATTTAATGCTCACTGACGTTGTTATGCCTCAACTGGGGGGTAAAGCCCTCGCGGATCGAGTGCTATGCATGAGGCCGGAGGTCAAGGTTCTTTTCGCTTCGGGCCACACCGACAAATTGGTTCCAAACGGCAAATTTGGTGAAGAGATGGATTCGTTCCTGTGTAAGCCCTTTACGCCTTCGTCCCTGGCCGATAAGGTGCGGCACGCGCTCGATGCGTGATTCTCGAGACCTTGATACTGCCCGGCCCTTCCGCATTCATGATTCTTGAGTTGTAGCACTTCTCCGCTTATCATGCATCGGGCAGCTGTTGCCGCATCCGAAGGTCCCTACTTTATCGTCACATTAGCTAAGTTCCAGCGCGCGGAGTGAGACGGCATATTCATTGCTGTGGATGGCTCCCCTTGATGCCGCATCGAGGACTTTAGTCACAACTAATCTAATATAATGTTTATTACCGAATCAGCTCTAACCATTTCAACGTTCCTGGAGACCGAGGAGCGTTACCGCCCCTTGTTCGAAAGCAATCCGCATCCGATGTGGGTCTACGACAGCGAGACGCTTCGGTTCCTTGCGGTGAACGACGCCGCCATCAATCACTATGGCTATTCAGAAGAAGAATTCCTGAGCATGACTATTGCTCAGATTCGGCCTGCGGAAGACGTTCCAATTCTTATCGAATACGCAATGAATGCCCCAGTCTTGGTTGATGCTGAGGGGATTTGGAAACACCGAACGAAGAGCGGGTCTATCATCGATGTCGAAGTGTCATCACACGAGTTGAGCTTCGGAGACCGGCGCGCCCGGCTCGTGCTCGCGCTCGACGTGACCGAGCGCATTCAAGCTGAGCAAGCTTTGCGCGAGTCGGAAGAACGTTACCGTCTCTTGTTCGAGAGCAACCCGCAACCCATGTGGGTCTACGATACCGAAACGCTCTCGTTTCTCGCCGTCAATGAAGCCGCCAGTCGCCACTACGGATATTCACGAGAAGAGTTTCTCGCGATGACCCTCAAGGACATCCGGCCGATTGAGGATGTATCCGCGCTGCTTGATTCAGTCTCTCGCCGCGGCTGCGCAGAGCTGATGCCACGGATTCGGCGTCACCGAAAGAAAGACGGAACTATCATCGACGTCGAGATCACGTCATACACGCTGAGCTTTGGCGCGAGGCAAGCCCGACTTGTGCTGGCTAACGACATTACCGAGCGCAAGCGAGCAGAGCAAGCGCTGCGTGAAAGTGAAGAGCGATACAGGGAACTCACCGCCTCCGCGTTTGATGGCATCGTGCTCCATCAGGATGGCGTGATAAGAGATACCAACCGCGCTTACGCGGAAATGTTTGGCTACAAAGTGGAAGAGCTAATCGGGCGAGATATCTTGGAGCTTACTGCGCCTGCGCACAGGCCTCTTGTGCTTGCCAACATCAACAGTGGAAATGGGGGCTTGTACGAAGTAGTCGGGCAAAAGGCAGATGGAACCCACTTCAATATTGAAGTGTCTGGTAAAGACTGTCTGTTTCAGGGGAGCCTGGCGCGAGTGGCAGCAGTCCGCGACATCACCGCGCGCAAGCAGGCAGAAAAAGTTCAAGCGGCAATATATAGAATTTCGGAAGCTGCCAACAATGCTGAGAACCTTCACGAGCTCTTTCGCTCCATTCACGAAATAGTTGGCGAGCTTATGCCAGTCAACAATTTTCGAATAGCTCTTTACGACAAGACTACTGAAATGCTCAGCTCTGCGTACTATGTTGACGAGCGTGACCCGCAATCCCCTCCGAGAGAGCTGGGAAGAGGATTAACAGATTACGTGCTGCGAACAGGAGAGCCTCTGCACGCTCCACCAGAAGTGACCAGGAAGCTGATAGAAGATGGGAAGGCTGATTTGATAGGCACGCTGGCGGTCGATTGGATAGGCGTTCCGCTAAAGGCGAAGGATGAGATCATCGGGGTCCTGGTCATTCAGAGCCACACCGAAGGTCTCACGTTTGGAAATGATGACAAGGACATGTTGGTGTTTGTTTCCACTCAGGTGGCAATGGCTATTGAGCGCAAACGCGCCGAGGTGGAGCTAAGGAAGGCAAAGGACGCAGCCGAAACCGCCAGCCGCGCCAAGAGCGAGTTCCTCGCCAATATGAGCCACGAGATAAGAACTCCAATGAACGGGATCGTCGGAATGACTGAGCTTGCGCTCGACACAGAGCTCACTGCTGAGCAGCGCGAGTACCTAGGTTTGGTCAAGCAGTCCGCAGACTCACTGCTTGGAATCATTAATGACATACTCGATTTCTCGAAGATCGAAGCTGGTAAGCTCGAGCTTCATTGCGAGGAATTCAGACTACAGGACACTGTCGATGGCGTGATGAAAGCCTCGTCGGTCAGGGCGGATCAGAAAGGGCTCGAATTGGCTTATCACCCGCATCCGGGCGCTCCCGACGTGATTGTCGGAGATGCCGGCCGGCTCCGTCAGGTGTTGATGAACCTGGTTGGTAATGCGATCAAGTTCACTGAGCTCGGCGAGGTTGTCGTTAGAGTTGAAACTGAATCTCAAACTGCCAATGAGGTAGTGCTGCACTTCAGCGTGCGAGACAGTGGTATTGGGGTCCCTCTTGAAAAGCAAACAATCATATTCGAGGCATTCACCCAGGTTGACGGCTCAACCACTCGCAAGTACGGCGGCACAGGATTGGGATTGGCGATCTCGACGCAGTTGGTTCGCGCAATGAACGGCCGAATCTGGGTTGAGAGTCCAGCGGACTCCGGAAGGCTGGTTGATGAATGCGGATCGGAGAGGTCCGCGATTCTCAACCAGCAACCGTCAATCGGCGATCGCGGGAGCGTATTTCATTTCACCATCCAGTGCACGCTCCCCGCCTCCCGCACGCTCAAGTTCGCGCCGGTAGAAGGCTGGCAACACGCGAACGTAAGTAATCAGACAGCGCACCCCGCGCGAATTCTAGTTGCAGAGGACAGCCTTGTAAATCAGGAACTCATTAGGCGGCTACTCACCAAGTGGGGTCATACGCCGGTCATTGCCGAGAACGGAAAACAAGCGCTCTCGTTGGCGGACACCCAGCACTTTGATGCTGTGCTTATGGATCTTCAGATGCCGGAAATCAACGGCTTCGAAGCCACGGCTGCGATCCGAAAGAAAGAGCGCAACACCGGGGCGCATATTCCGATCATTGCGTTGACTGCTCACGCGTTGAAGGAAGACCGCCAGCGATGCATCGAAGCCGGTATGGACGACTACATCCCGAAGCCCATCCAATCCCAAGAGCTTTTCAATGCTATTGAATTCGCCATGAGTCGCAACTGGCGACCTGAGGACAATGGTCGCGCGGTTGCGGAGGACCTGGCGAAAGATCTCAACAGTGACATCGAGCTTGTCAGGAAGCTGGCTGAAGTCCTTGCCGGCTCCTCTGCATATCAGTTGTCCACATTGCGCGACGCCATTTCGCGCGGTGAATGCCAAACCGTTGAGATCGTTTCCCATTCGATTAAAGGAGCCGTTGCCAATTTTCGCGCGAAACGGGCTGTCCAGGCAGCGGCGAAACTCGAGGAGATCGCACGAAGCGGCAACCTGTCGGATGCTCTTGCCGCCGTTGAGACTCTACAAAGTGAGATCGAACGACTCGAGCGCGACCTGGCCGCGTTCGTGGAGAAGGAATCGAAATGAAGACTTTGATTGCCGAAGATGACCCCGTTTCCCGCGTGTTTCTTGAATTGAGCCTGATCAAGTGGGGATATGAGGTAATTGTTACCTGCGACGGCAGCGAGGCATGGGAAGCGCTTCAACGCGAGACGCCACCGATCGCGATCCTCGATTGGATGATGCCGGGAATCGACGGCGTAGAGGTGTGCCGCAGAGCCCGGGCCATCCAAACCCCAACACCAACCTACCTGATACTGCTAACTGCGAAAAGCGAGAAAGAGGAAATCGTCGAAGGACTTGAAGCCGGCGCTGACGATTATCTTACAAAACCATTCAATCGCGCGGAGCTTCAAGCTCGGATCAAGGTTGGCTTGAGAATCACCGAGCTTCAAAGGAATCTCGCTGATCGGGTCGTAGAATTACAGAGCGCTCTCTCGCGGGTGAATCACCTACAAGGGCTGCTGCCGATTTGTTCTTATTGCAAAAAGGTCCGCGACGATCAGAACTACTGGCAGCAAGTCGACAGTTACATCAGCAAACATGCCGATGTTGAATTCAGTCACGGGATTTGTCCCGCTTGTTACGAAAATGTTCTCGCGCAAGGACATAAGGGACGCAAGGGACAAAAGTGACGAGGGCTCGAGACTTCTTTTTCACACCGGCCGCTTGAAGCCTCGCTCAATGTCGCGCAATTCCATCCGCATCATGATGGGTCGCCCGTGAGGGCAAGTCATCGGGTTGGCAGTCTTCATTAGCTCGTCGATCAGCCACTGCATCTTCTCAGGCGTGAGCGGCATGTTGATCTTTATTGCGGCCTTGCACGCGACCTCAGCAGCGATCTGCTCACGTATTCGGTCGAGTGTTAAACTTCGCCGCTCGCTTTCGACTACCGCCAACAGATCGCGCACCGCCGTCAACACATCGTCCGATCCGATTCCCGAGGGCGCCGTCTTGATGGCAACGGTACGTCCTGATAGTTGCATCGTCTCAATGCCGACCTTTTCAAGCTCGTCCTGAATTATCCCGAAGGCTTCAATCTCAGCCGGCGACAAGTCAAGCGTCGCCGGTATCAGCAGCGGTTGCAAACCCGCCGCGCGAGCGAACCGCCCATCACGAAACTGCTCAAACAGAATCCTTTCGTGCGCCACGTGTTGGTCGACCAGCAGCAAACCTTCTTCGTCGGTCGCCACTATGTAGCTGTCGCGAATCTGGCCGAGCGGCTTGATTCCGTGCCCCAGTCCCGGCAACGCGCTTGGCTCAAGCGGCCGCGCCTCGGTACCAAACGAAGCAAAATCAGGCGAGTCGTCTGCGTAACCGCCCGTGATGGAATCTGTGCAACCGGTTGAGTCTTGGTGGCGGCGCTTTTCTTCGCGCGGCTTTGATTCATTGCGGTTCCAAGTCGGCTCGGTTGCCGCGGCGCGACTGGCGACGGTTGTAGATCTTATCGGTTCGGCGGCAGTTTCAAATTGCGCCGGTGCGAACGTGCGACTCGCTGATACGTCTACCGCCGCGCGCGTCTTCTGGGGCTCGACCTTTCGAGGCACTTGCGCGATCGGCTGCGTAGATCGCAACGCTTCCACGACAGCATCGCGGACAAATGCCAGAACTGCGCCCTCGTGCAAAAAGCGCACCTCCGTTTTCGCCGGGTGAACATTCACGTCGACTTCCGTCGGGGGCACATCGATGAACAAAACGGCTGCCGGATAGGTTCCCGAAGGCATCATCGATCGATAAGCTTCGCCGAGCGCACGGCCTATTAATTGATCGCGAACGAATCGGCGGTTGATGAATAAATATTGTGCATCGCGCGACGAGCGTTGCTCCTGCGGATTTGAAACAAAGCCCGTAACACAAAGTCCGTTCGCCTCGACGTTGACGTCAACAAGCTTGTCCAGAAGCGCGCCGCCCAGCACTTGATAAGCGCGCTCTTTCAGTGACCCGGCCGGGGTTACGCGGATCACATCTCGGCCATTGCTCACCAGCAAAAACGACAATTCCGGGTTGGCCAGCGCGTAATGCTGAACCAGATTGGTGATATGAAAGCTCTCGGTTGCGTCGCTTTTGAGAAATTTGCGGCGAGCGGGAATGTTGAAGAAGAGGTCGCGCACTTCCACTTCGGAGCCATCCGGCCATGCAATATCGCGTACGGCAATGAGCTTCCCGCCGTTGAATTCCACCTCGGTGCCTTCAGTGTCCAGCGCTGTTTTGGTGCGCAGGAATAGTCGAGAGACTGCGGCTATCGAAGGAAGCGCCTCGCCTCGAAACCCGAGCGTGTTGATCGCTTCAAGGTCTTCGGCGGACCGCAGCTTCGAGGTCGCGTGTCGTTCGAAGGCGATGATTGCGTCGTCGCGCGTCATGCCTTCGCCATCATCGATCACGCGAATGAATCGCTTGCCGCCGGCTTCGACTTCGATGTTGATTGTTCGCGCGGCAGCATCAACCGCGTTTTCCAGAAGCTCTTTGACGACCGAAGACGGGCGTTCGACGACTTCACCTGCGGCGATTTTGTTGGCGAGCGAGTCGGGCAATACTTTGATCTTAGACATCGGTGCTGGAATATTATCGCAGGCTCGCGTGAATGACTACTAAACTAATTGGCGTTATCGCTCTTGCTCGCTCTACACCAATCTGATTAAGTAGGGACCATGATCAAACACGTTGTTTTCTTCAAATTCAAACCTGAAGTCGCCGTCTTGGAACGTCGATCGGTTCTCGACCAGCTTCGAGCGTTGCCCGACAAGATCGATGTCATTCGCTCGTTCGAAATCGGCGAAGACATCATGCATTCGGCTCGAGCCTGGGATGCCGTAGAGATCGCGACTTACGACGACCTCGCGGCGCTTGACACTTACGCGCGCCACGACGATCACGTCGAATTGGTTTTGAAGCTGAAGCAAATCTGCGACGCCATCGGGTCCGTCGATTACGAGTTCTGAGCTAAGACGTGGACGTGTGATCGTGGATGATCTTCCAGCCGTCGGCGAACTTTCGAAACGTGAGAGTGAAAAGCCCGCCTGACTCACTGCCGGTCATCTTCAAATGAAACCGGCCTCGCACGAACGCCGCCGACGGACCAAGCAGCTCGATCTTCAAGTCTGTGAATTCCAACCAGCCCATCTCGTTTCCGGCGCTTTGATAGCGTTTGCGATACCGCGCGAGTGTCTCCTCCCAACCGGACACGACCGTGCCGCCTGAATAAAAGGTCAGATCGCGCGAGCGCCAATAACCCTGCATGAACCCTTCAAGGTCGCGTCGATTCCACGCCTCGACCTGGCGATCCAGAACGTTGCGAACCTCTTCAGCGCCGGGCTTTGCCGGTTTCTTTTCCTTGGCCTCGGCGAGCGCCGTCGCGATCAAGACCAGCAAGATCACCGCGTTTAGATACTTAAACATTAGTGCTTCCTCTTTCTTTCGTGTGGTTAGCTCATCGAGCACAGCACTTGGTTTGTGAAGACTAGCGTGCTCAGAATAGAATCTGTCCGAACGTGGTCTCGCAATCGCAAGTCAAATCGAACCGCGAATGTGATTTGTGCGGCTCGACCTCCGCGCGCGAACTGTACACCGCGAGAGATCGCCTCGGCAACTCAGACGAGGCGTTCTACGTCGTCCAGTGTGAAGGCTGCGGCGTATTGAGAACCTTGCCTGAGATGAGCGATTTAGAGCTCGCAAGGTTCTACGGGAATGATTACTGGGGCGGCACCGCAGAGCCTACGCAGGAGTGGATCAAATCGTCTCAATCTGAAAAGACACGATTTCTTGCGCGATGTGGTCTCGCAGGCGGAAGGATTCTGGATGTCGGATGCGGATCAGGATTCTTCCTGCGAGCGCTGGACTCGGCGAAGTGGGACCGGTTCGGCGTCGAAACCGGCGAATCCGCGGCGACGGCCGCCGAGCGCGCGATTGGAGGCGGTCGCGTACTCAAATGCTCGTTAATCGATTCGACGTTGCCAAACTCTTCTTTTGATGTTGTGACTTTCTGGTCGGCGCTTGAGCACACCAATGAGCCGCGCTCAAACCTAATCGAGGCTAGACGCGTCATCAAACCAGATGGTTCCGTGATCGTGCAACTTCCAAACGCGGCGAGTTATCAGGCGCGAATCTTTCACGGTGACTGGTTTGCTCTGGACGCGCCGCGACATCGGTATCACTTCACGCGATCAACACTGGATCGATTGCTGAAGGAGGCGGGCTTTGAGATTTATCGCGCGACTTATTTTTCGAAGTCGCACAACTCACACGCGCTCCGGCAAAGCCTTAAGTCAAAACTCGCCGGGCCCGGTTCCGGCGCTGTGGACCGAGCGCTCTTTTACTTATCCATTCCGTTGATTAGGCCGTTCGACGCGTTGATGACTGCGCTTGGCAAGGGAGCTACGCTTACGGTAGCGGCTCGCGCGGTGTGAATGCGCGATCGTCGTAAGCCAACACATTAGTCCGGCTCTCGAGCAGTTTGAAGATCTCGAATACTTCGCGATCGCTTCGCCGCGCCGCATGCTTTTCCTCAATGCGCCGCTTGCGAATCAGAGGAAGCCGCTTGAGGGCCGCGAACACTGACGACAGAAATCCCAATTGAAGTCTGAGAGGAGCGCTGAGACTCAGCAACACAACCCACACGATGTGCGAAGCAAACAGCCACCCGTCGTGCAGATTTACCCAGTGATAAATCAAACGGTTTCGCTGCTGCAACCGTCGCAGCTTCCGCTGATTCACTTTGCGCATCGTCGACGAAACCCGATGGCGCACGGCGGACCGGGGCTCGTAGACGATTGAGAGTCCGCGCTTCCACGCGCGATAGCTGATGTCGACGTCCTCCCAATATGATGGAGCCAGCAACTCGTCGAAGCCTCCAATATCCAGAAACTTCTGTCGATCGAACATCGACGAGCCCCCGCTTGCGAACATCGAGTATCGTTCGGAGCCCACCAGATCGGCTGCCGGTTCAGGCAGCACATAGCTGCGATGAACGCGAATGAATCCCCGCGAGAAAGTGCCCAGCTTTCCTGTTCCAACTTCGAGTCCGCTTTCGAGATCGAAGACTCGACAGTGCGCCGCAAACACCGCCGCGTCCGCAAAGTTCTCAACCAGAGGCGCGATCGAGTTCACCTCGACATCGACATCATTATTGACAAGAAAGACCAGGGGGTGACTCGCCGCGTCGATGCCTCGGTTGCATGTCGGGCCAAAACCGAGATTGGTTTTGTTTACCATCAGACTCAAAATGAGTTCCTCGTCATCGGTGTCGCGGCGCTTCGCTCCTTCAAATCCCAAAGCGAGCAGCGCTTGCGCCGTCGCGTCGGTACTCGCATCGTCGACGACGATGATTTCCGTCGGAGCATCGAATTGCGTGCTGTACTGATT
>DASXSR010000034.1:0-18269 GCA_036505875.1 Blastocatellia bacterium
CTTCATAGTTGCTTAATATCACTTCAGCATTTATTCTGCTCAATTCCTTGCTGCTGGCCCATTCCGCGCCGCGCGCCATGAGCCCGGCGATCCTAGTTTTCTCGGACAAATCTCGGAACAAACCACTCTCAGTAATTCTTAATGGCAGACTCGCAGTGCGTTTCCGCTGGCGATATGCGCGACGGTTGGGAGTCAGCTCGGCATCATTGCTTACGGTGAAGCCGAGCACGACAACGTCCGGGGCGAGCTTGATCATATTATATTCGTTGAAGTATTGAAGCTCGGCTGCTGTATTGATGCCCTCATGCCCTGCGTTCAGTGTCTCAAACTTCGGGTCACAATCGCTGTTGAGGATAGTTTCAAGCTTCGCAAGAAAGACGTCCTCATCATTTACGGCTTTCCCAAAAGTGAAGGAATCTCCAATGCCAAGGATGCGAAACGTGCCGGGTGGCTTGGCTTGCGCGAAATCCCTGCCTCTCCAACCGGCCGAGTTGATATGAACCCTTCCTCCTGCGTGCATGCCATCCCAGCCTGGAGTGTACCCAAAGCCCAGCGAGTTATTCGATGGCCGATATAAACCTACTCCTACCGGCAGACCCGCCTCAGGAGGCTTGACGCCGATAAGTCTCAACGAACCTTCGAGCAAGAACAGGAAGACCACGAAGATCACGGCAGTAAAGAGAACCTTCTTCTTCTTCGAAAGCTTGATCTGCGGACGTTGAACGGCTTTGCCTGTTGATTGGGCCTCTAACATGTTTGAGTTCCGATACTTCAGAGAGACTCGTTGAGTCTCGTTTTCTTGCTGCGGTGAGTAGCCCAACCCAGAATCAAGCAGAAGCTCAGACTCACTGCAGACACAGCCTTCCCCATTGCGCGAATTCGCGTGTCTCCGAAGCTCAGTTCAAGGCGGTGATCTCCGGCTGGGATAGAAAGTTGGATGTGACCTCCCATGCCAGGTTCGATATCAATCGGCTTCCCATCAAGCCTCGCACTCCATCCCGGAAAATACAACGGCTTCAGCGTTATGATTGAGCCGGTGTTAGATTGGACACTGTAGTTCTTGTCAAGACCCTTGTCCTCGATTAGAGACAGCCGGCAATCACCCTCGTTCAGGACGAGCGGAGCGTTATCAAGTTCTTCGTTCCACGCCCGGTCCCACCATTTCGGCGGAAAGAATTCCTCGGTGTCTGCCTGCAACAAAGTCGCGGCGAGGGTCTCGCCGCCCTCGGTAGTCCTTTGCGTGCTTACGTGTGCGCTAATGACCAAATTTAAAAGCATGGCTGGCGACAAAATGGCTAAAGCAACTGTTCGTGTTCTGACCGACGCCCTCCGCTTAAAGGCTGCGGCAGTTGCAACAACGCTTGTAGTAATCGTTGCAACTATCAGCCATCGGTTCGCCACCTGCAGGTATTGCATCTCCGGAACCAACTTCCAAATGAAGTGAGAAAGCCTGGTCGTCATCAAGAAGCTGAGGCTGCCAGTGATTAAAAGGGCGAGAAAGAGATGTCGCCGCGGACCCTGTTCCATCCGCGTCCCCCTCCAAGCTAGCAGGATGCTCAACAACCACAAGAGCAGGAGCGCGACGGCAACGAGCTCAGCTTCCAAGAAATATCCCGCATACCCACGGTAGGCAGCTCGCGAGAGCAGGTTTGTGTGTACGACCTGCCTCAGTCGCTCGAACAGAAAAGTCTCATCATACCCTTTCGTGAGAAGCGGGCTCTGATCCACGTATCTTCTCTCGAACAGAACAGAAGAGAGAAACACTGCGCTCATCCCGAGTCCGAGGACCAGACCACTTCCAACACGAATCCAGTCCCGCGCTTTGCGCGACAGGACCATTAGGAAGATGGGCAAGATAAGAGTGATCGCAAACGACACTGGAAGGTCGGTCAACAAGAGAAGGGCGTAGCTGAAAGCGAGATAAACCACAGCTCGCCAGTTGTCTGTCGACGTTATTCGATGCGTCGAGTACAACACAAGAGGAATCCAGGCGAAGCTCCAATATTCGGCGATCGAGTTCCCCCGGTACAAATCGAACGTGTGATACGGCGCCAGCATGTACAGAATGGCGGCAAACAAACTGTGCCCAGACGAGAGGAGCAATCGACTGAACCGATACATCGCGAAACCGGAAAACACCAGTGCCAGCCAACAAGCCAGTGAAATCGAGGTGAGCGTGTCCGTGATTGAGCCAAAAACCGCCGAGGCATACAACGAAAGTGGAGGATAATACAGAGTCACGGGCGAGCCGTATCCGCGATTGATCTCAGCGAGCCAGCGCGGATACAGATATCCCTTCTTAATCGCTTGTAGGAAAAAGAAACTCCAGCGGTAGTGATGTTTGATATCGGCACCTTTGGGAAATCCATTTAGATAGACAGGGATGAATGCCGCCGTTGCAATTAGAACGATGATCAACGCGACCAGAAGAGGACGCCATACAGTCTTCCAAATCTGTTGTGCGGCCGGGGAGGTCGCAGCCATCTTCTCTCTGACGTGCATGTATTATTATTCAGAGTAACTGGTATGTCCGCGCAATCGCGCCGAGAACTGGTAAATGGTTGGGCGCAATCTTAATAGTTCTGGATCGCTCCCTGTGTAATACACCGACAGGTCTCCGTAGGGCGAGTCGATCAGTCGCGCTAACAAGTGGTGATCCGCGATGAGCGCCCTCGCCCAGTTGTCGGGACCCTTCTCCTTCGTCACCAGCGCGTACTCCTTGCCCGATAAATCTACCGAGCCAAGCATTCGTTTCTCGATAGTAGCAAAGCACCGGTCTGATTCCGGGAACGCCAGCCATATCACAGGCGCCTTCACCGCAACAGGGCAAACGCCATTTGGGACAACTCTGCGGATCACTTCTTTAAACTCCTCAAATGTTGCGAGGTCGGGATTACGGACTTCTCTTACATATCTTCGCGTCTGTCTCGCCAGCAAGAAACCGTAAACAACCAACCCGGCAAGCGCGACCGTAACCAGAATTCCGGATAGCAATCCAGCATATCGGAGATTGTAGGATCGCCACTTTCGAACCCCGTCGAACGAATCCGCGATCAATATGCCCGCGCACAGCGCGAGCCAGGTTTCGATGTGAACGAGGTAGAAATTTGTCTTTCGCGAGATCAGCGCAAAGAACAAGATCGAAACAAGCGTAACAAGCAGAATGCGGTTGCGGGGATCGGCAGAGATGCGCTTTCCAAGCAGCGCGCGACCAATCAGATAAACAATCCCGGCGGCTGCTAATGCTTGAAAAACATGGATAAGCGTGAGCGGCACATTCGCGAACGTCAGACCGGCGCCAGTGTACCAGCCGACATATCGTTCAGGCTCGGCTAGGATGTTGCTCAACCAGGTCCAGCCGCCGGACAAGAGTCCGAAATGAACTTCGTCGTCGCGGTACTGCAAGCGAAGTTCGCTGTAGTGCAAGAGATCGGTGATGATCGTATAGCTGAGGACTGCGAACATTGCTAGGATGAACTGAAGCAAGGGCTTGCTTACTAGTGCTTTAAAGCCTCGCCTCATTAGCATCAATAGAAGAATCGCACCAACGACGTAAAGAACGTTCGGATGGCCAAGCACTCCCAGGCCCGCAGATACGCCGGAAGCGAGATAGAAACCCCAACTCTTTTTATCCTCGGCGATCTCGTAGAGATAGAAAGCCAGAAGCGCAAACATCGCGGGAACGAAATCGGTCCTGATCATTCGACTGCGTTCCAGAAAGGTCAAATCGGACGCGAGCAACACGATTGCTGCAAAGCCCGCCTTCTGGTTCACCAACCTGCGACCAATAAAAAATAGAATTATGAGAATGCCAGCCGCTGATGCTAGGTTGAACGCTCGTGCTTGAAGCAGCCCGTAGCCGAAAATCTTGAACACACCAGCCAACATCAAAAGCACGCCTGGCTCAAGCGAGCGCCACGAATTCTCGATGTTGCCGCCGAGGAACCGATACATTCCCTGGGCAAATTTCCCTTCGTAAAGAAGCTCGTACGGGGTCTGTAACATCATCGGCTCATCGGCCAGATCCGGTGCGGGCGCGGTCGCCAGACGCTGTGACGCGACAAAAGTGAAGGCGGACACCACTGCGAGCATCAAGAGGACATCCCAATGCCGAATTATCTTTTTCGTCCCCAAGAACCTTTCTCTCTTGCGCGGCTCGACAGCGCCGGTCAGCATACGGATCAGCGTGCTATCTTAGCATGTCTCAGGCTTACACTATTGCGTTTTTCGAATCGGTCGGCTGCGTGACGAAAACCCTCGCCGTCATTCCAGGATTGGAAAGCGCAATGCAGTGACGTTCTAAGGATCGTAAGATTCAGAACAACAACCGCAATATTCCCTACCTGTTTCTTGTTGCTCCAAGAAAGGTATTATGTAATACTTTGTTTCGAAATCGTTACTGTCAGCGTGCTTACAATTGTTAGGATGCGCGATTACACTTGATTGCGCGGACGAAGCGAGAGATGAGCACGCGGAGAGTTCCCATTTTCTCCTTTAGCGGCCTTGGAGGGCACGTTCGGGGTGGAGCTTTGTACCCAGCCGGTGCAAAGCTTCGGCGTGCCCTCCCTCTTTTTGCATGGCTGGATCGTCAAGAGTCCACTTGAAAGGCAAGCTCTCAAGTTCCAGCGGAGCTCAGTGGCATCGTCGCAAGAGCTTGGAGCGCAAGAGAGCGGGGGTTTGCGCAGCGTGCGGAAAGGCCCCAGCCGTCGCCGAGCGAACTTGCTGCGCCCCGTGTCTCGCCGATCTGAGAAGACGGACGAAAGAGCAAACAGCCAGACGTAAGTCGCTCGGGCTGTGCGTTACCTGCGGACAGCAGCGCGCCGAAGGCATTGTTCACTGTCGGGGATGCAGACCACTAAGTGACGGAGTTGCGGCTATAAGAAGCGCAGCACGTGAAAGACGCGAGGCGAAAGCAGAAAAGTTGAGGCTGGTGAAACTGTTGGCGGTCAAACACCTGCACCGGCTTACGGCGCGGCAGCAAGAGGTAATCGTGTTGCGTGTGGGACTCGCTCGCGATGGTACGCATACGGGAGCGGAGGTGGCGGCGATGCTTGGCATCACCAGACAAGGAGTGGCCTCGATAGAGAAGTCAGCGTGGAGACGGATTCATCGCGCGGAAGCAGGTATCGAAACGCGCGTCGGAAGGCCCACACATCGCAAGTCGACGCAGGTAGTGTCTCGGTCGACAGTTAAGCGCGCCGCGTAGTTTTCAAACCGTCGCGAATGACTTCAATGCTTTATGTTTTGCTAGTGGCGCGGCGCGCTCTCCAGAAGATCACACCAACCACAAGGACGGAGACCGCCGATACAATGCCTGCTTTGACGTGCCGCCAGGTCTCTTCAAACCTGAGCGTGACAATGTGTTCGCCTGGTGGGACTATCAGTTGAATATTGCCCTCCTTGCTTCGCTGGACACCCACGCGGTTGCCGTCGATGCGCGCGGCCCACCCCGGGAAGAACACTGATCGGAACCTGATTGTGAGTTGGGTTCTTGCGTTGACCTCATAGCTCTGTTTCACGCCCGAATCGTCGATCGCCTGCAGGTCGGCGTCACCGTCGTCAACCACCGCGGCCGATTGCTCGAGCTCTTCGTGGAATTGCTCATCCCACCATAATGGTGCGTACTCGGGAACGTCTTTATCGAGACGCTCAGCTTCAAGCTTCTCCAGCGGGACCGGCCGTTGAGTGGCGATGTGAGCGCTAAATCCAATGTTGATCAAAATAGCTGTGCCAAGCAAACTGCCGAACACAATGCGTCGCGACGCGCTCCTGCCGATGTGCAAAGCAATGGCGGTCAACAATGTCGTCGCAAACGTGGCGGGCACAAGCCACCGAAAAGGAGATTGCAAGTATTGAAGGCTACGGATCGCTCTC
The DNA here is from genome assembly GCA_036505875.1 of Blastocatellia bacterium. Classification (GTDB taxonomy): domain Bacteria; phylum Acidobacteriota; class Blastocatellia; order UBA7656; family UBA7656; genus Onstottus_A. The sequence goes on from DASXSR010000034.1 coordinate 5,875, forward strand.
CACAACGGTTCGCTGATTCGAGTCGTCATCAGCACGCTCGCAAAGGCGACGATCCACGTCGCGCGAATCAGGGTCGCACGTGCCCGATCTTGCTGCACAACTCGGCGCTCGATCATCAAAACGATGGAGGCCAAAATGAAGAGCAGCGTGACGCCGATCGAGGTCAGATTCGCCTCCTTGCGGTAGGCCCCAAATTTACGATAATTCGCAGGCGAGAACAGATTCGCCCACGAGAGAGCGCTGAAGTCTTCAAACGCAAACGCCTGATAGTACCTGTCCTCCAGGATGCGATCGATGTGAACATATTTCGTTTCGAATACAACAGAGACCAAAAAGATCGCGCTGATGCCAAGTCCCAGCGCGATGCCAACGCCAACTTGAACGAGATTGCGCTTGTCGCGAGTGAGTATGAGGACGAATATCGGAAGGATTAAGGTTACAATAAGCGAAATGGGAATATTGGTCAGCAGCAGCAGCCCGTAGCTCAGCCCGAGATAAGCCGAGGCGCGCCAGCCCTGCCCCTGTGCTATTCGCCTCACCGCGTCAAGAATGAGCGGTATCCAAACAAGGCTCCAAAACTCCGACAAAGCGTTTACCCGCCACAACTCAAAGATGTGATACGGCGCGGTCATGTACAACATGGCCGCGATTACACAAGCTCCGCGCGAAAGCATCGGCCTGCTGAACTTGTACATCGATACGCCGGATGCGATCATCGCGAGGGCGCAACTGAGCTTGATGGACAGCAACAGATTTCGAGCCACAACGTTGAAAGCGGCCACGACGTAAAGCGTGAACGGCGGATAATAGAACATCGCCGGGCTGCCGTAGCCCCGGTTGGCTCCGGCAAGCCAGCGCGGATAGATGACGCCTTCCTTTAGCTCTTCCCAAAAGTAATAGGCCCATCGGTAGTGATGCCTTATGTCATCGCCGTCCGGAAAGCCCCGCAGAAAAAGCGGGAGCACAAGGATCGCGCCTAACGACGCGATAATGAGGAGCGAAACAAGATTGCGGCTCGTGAACAAAGTCTCAATCGGTTGTTTTACTTTGGTTGGGTCGGGACTCATCTCAAGTCCAGTCGCGCACATGCGTAGATCAAGAGCCTTTCCGAATATAGATATCTCGATAGTTATGCAGATCGAGCCGATCGTAATGCTGAATCACCCATTGCTCCAACTCATTACGATGCGCGACCTTGCCGACTCGCGACAGAGCTACAATCTTCGGCGCGCGCGATTCCATCTCCTCGATGACGCTCTGGAACCCGCCGGGTTTCCCCTTCGCAAGCCATTCATCCTTGCCGCGATCGAAAAATATGTAAGGGTTGAGATTCGGACGATTCAGCAATACAAGTATTTCTGTTGTTCCATGAACGTAAATGCTGTCGCCTGGGCCTAAGACATTTGAGACTTCAGCAAATTCCCTGTCTTGATCTTGGAGCGTCATCCCGGACTCCAGTTTGTAGATTACGGCGCGGAAGAGAACGAGAACAAAGATAACGATCAACGCGAGGCTGGGCAGTGGCTTGAGTGACTCGCCGAGTTTCACGAGACCAAATCCAGCGAAGAGTCCAATGAACGGAAACAGAGGAATCAAATCGGGCCCCGACTGGAAGTTGACGAGACAAAATGCCAGATAGACTAACGGAGGAATCAGCAGAGCAGTTCTGAAGTCCCGCGACGCGAAGCGCTCAGTTTGCCCGATTCTGGCGCGAACGGACTCAATCGCAAACATCGCCATACCGATGACGCCGATGAACACAAGGATAATCTCAAGTTTGAACACCCTGAGCGATACTCTCCACAAATGAGCCAGCGCGTCGCTCAAGCCTCTGGTTGTTTGTGGCGCGTAGACTCCGTAGTTGTAAGCGATAGTCCACTGCCACAGGTCTCCGATAGCGCCAACCCAACCGAAATAAAGAACCAGAATCGTGAGCGGCACGAGCGCGCCAAGCATTACCTTCACCGCGCGAAGGTCGCGCCACGTAGTCAGATAATTGGACGAAACGAGTACGAGCGTCCCGGTAAAGAGTAGTCCCGGCTGCCAGCAAAGGAATGACAGCATCGAGCAAAGGCCTGCCCAAAACGGCTTGTCCCTGGCCAGCAACCACAGCGAAAGCAACCCGAACAAAGTCATCGGCAGTTTCGGCTCGGTGCCGGCCGCCATCCATTCGGGGAAGTGCCACGACGCAAGCGGTATCAGAAAGGCGATCAACGCTGCAACGCGATTTCGGAAATATATGTCGGCTAAGGCGAACGAGATCGCTGAAATCAGTCCGACCATTAGGAAATACAACACCCTGACAGCTAACACATCTCGAAAACCAAACGGCCGAGCTATCGCCATCGCAAACGCACTCAGGTATGCGCTTCCCGGAGTCTTTATCTCCACCACGTCCCGATACGGTACTTGCCCGCGAACTATGGACTGCGCGACGTAGTCCCAGATCGCCTCGTCGCCGATCTCAATTTGACGCCAGGGCCGATGCGCCAAGGTCACGGCAACGCCGACCAGGAAGGCGGCAATCAAAAACCTCCGAGTGTTTTCGCCGGCCGTTAATCCAAACCATACGCTAGAAACTGCTGTCGGTTTGATGTTGGAAACTGTATCCATCTTAGAGCGGCTGGCTGTGGCCAACCCTATCGGCGATCACCTGTGCGCGCGAACGTACACCGAGTCATGCCCGAAGTCGAGAGGAAACGGCTCGTAATGTTCTGCAGCCCACTGAAGCAACTCATCTCGATGCGACACAGTGCGCAGCCGGGAGAGAGCTATTACCTTTGGAGCCTGGGCCTCCATCTGATCCACAATCGCGTTGAATCCGCCTGGGAGCCTAGATGCAATGTAGTCATCCTTGCCATAAGGCAGGAATATGTACGGATTCATATTCGGGCGATTCAAAAACACCAGCAGCTCGACTGTTCCGTGAACGTATACCTTGTCAGTTGGCCCGAGGATCTCCGACACCGTTTCGAAGGCTGCCGCTTGATCTTGCAGCGTCCTGCCAGGCGCCAGTCTATATGCGGCAGCATGTCTGACAATCGATACGCCGATGATAAGCACGGCGAGAACGGGCGACCATCTCATCGCGCGAGCGGCGTTTCGGTTCTGGTTGATGAAGCGAGCCGAACCAACAATCCGCACAATCGTTAAGACAAAGTATGCGGCAAACATTCCAATGAACGGGAAGAATATGATTAGAGTTTCCTCGCCTTGCCAGTTGACCATCGAAAATATCAGGTGAGCCAGCGGGGGAATTACGATGGCATCTTTGAACAACTCTGGCGGAGCGATAACTTTTCTACTTTTGAGTCTTGCCCGTAACCGACTTGCAGTGTACATCGCTAGACCAGCTATGCTCAGTTCCACCCAAATAATGTTGGCGCCCATCGCGAGTCTCGACAGACGCCAGACTTGAGCCAATGCAACGGTTGCGGGTACCTTCGCCTCCGGCAAATAAACCGAATAGTTGTAATGGACCGTCCAGGTCCACAAGTCTCCAAGCGCGCCGACCGCCCGAAAATACGAGACGACAACTGCAAGCGGTATCGCCGCGCCGATCAGGGCTTTTAGCGCCCGAAGGTCGCGCCAGCTTGTCAAGTAACGCGAGAACATCAGCGCCGAAACGGCAGTAAAGACAAGCCCCGGTTGCCAGCACAAACACGAAAGCATCGAGAAAAACCCGGCCCAGAAAGGTTTGTCTTTAGCGATAAGCAACAACGCCAGCAGCCCGAAAATGATCATCGGTATCTTTGGTCGTGTTCCCTCCACGACCATTTCCGCGAACTGTTCAGATACGAGCGGAATCGCAAACGCGATCGTCGCCGCGAGATGACTTCGCAGATAGGCCAAAGCAACCAGGTACACAAGTGCCGAGAAAACTCCCGCAAGAAGAACGTAAAACAGCCGCACGGCGATGATATCCTGAATGCCAAAAGCTCTGCCGACCAGCATCACCAACGCGCTCAGATAAAGGCTGCCCGGCCCTTTGCTGTCGATGGCGTCGCGATAAGGAACCTGCCCGCGCAATATGCTTTGCGCCATGTAGTCATAGCCTGCCGAATCACCGGACTCCATATGACGGAGTGGGCTGTAGAGCAACATCACTCCAGCGCCGGTAATGAAAGCAACAGCTGTGATGACGGCCAATGTATTGACTCTTCTGGGATAGGTCATTGAGTCTTTTCTGGCTCCTGGATGATGACGTATCCTCTCTGCTCGTCGAAGAACTTAAATCGCCTCGGCCCGAGAGTCTGATAACGTGGATCGAATCCGGTGTAGTATACAAGCAGATTGCCGTACGGCGTTCCCGTCATTTCGCCAAGCAAATGATACCGTTCGATTGGTACTTCACCGGCCTCGCTTTTCTTCTGAACCTGCTCTGGAATCGCATTGAGCCGCGTCACCAGAGCGTAGTCTTTGCCGTCGATATCAACAGCCGCTCGCATCCGGCTCTCGATCGTGGCAAAGCACCGATCCGACTCTGGAAAAGCAAGCCACACGCTCGGGTTCTTCACCCCAACAGGGCAGAGACCTTCAGGAATAATGCTTCGAATCACCGTTGTGAACTCTTCAAACGAAGCGAGATTGGGGCTGCGAACCATTGATAGGTAATCTCGTGCTTGCCTCGTGAGCTGAACAAGGTAAGCTCCGGCGGCGACCGCTACCACGATCATTGCAGCACGCAAGGCGAGTTTTGCGCGGGGCCAGCTTGCTCGATCGAGTCTCGAAAGCTGATCCAACCCGTCGCGTAACATTATGCCGACACAAAGCGCGAACCAAGGTGCGAGGTGCGCGAGATAATAAATTCGCTTATGGCTGACGATCAACGCGTGGAAAAGAACGACCACCCCAGTGACGATTAATACGCGCGCCCTCGGGTCGGACAGAAAGTCGCAGCGTTTGATTCGCCGGGCACACGTCACTATCAAATAGCCAATTGCGACAACAGTTAGGATTTGAAATATGTGAAGCGTGACTTGAGAAAGACCTGGAAACATCACGCCGCCGGAATACCATCTCGCGTATCGCGTACGCTCCTCGACCAGGTTTTGCCACAAACCTGAGCGTGTGAGAATCCTGAAGTGCACGTCGTCTCCCCGGTTTTGCAGCATGAAGTTCTTGTAGTCGATCAGGTCGTAGATGATCTCGTAAGCCATCATCGCTAACGCCGCGCCCGCGAACGAGTACAGCTTCCTCCACCGCAACGCGCGCCGTCCTTCTCTTAGCAGGATCAAAAGACAGATCGCGGCAAGCATATAGAGGATGTTCGTGTGGCACATCACTCCCGCTCCGGCCGCCAGCCCCGACGCGATATAAAGACGTGAACTCCCGCGCTGCTCTGCCAGCTCGTACAGGTAGAACGCTAGCAGCGCGAATGTCGCCGCAGCATAATCGCTTCTCAACAAGCGGCTGCGTTCGAGAAACGTTTGATCGCCCACAAGCAGGACGACCGATATAATCCCCGCTCGCCAGTTGAAGAGACGGCGGCCAATCAAGTAAACCATCAGCAGCGTGAATGAGGCGGTTATCAAATTGAACAGGCGGCCTTGAACTAAACCGAAACCAAACAATTTGTGGAAGCCAGTCAACAGAACAAAATAGAGAGGAATGAACGAGTGCCAAACGTTTTCGATGTTGCCGCCAAGATAGCGCAGCATCGGCAACGCCAACTTGCCGCGATAGAGCATTTCATACGGAACCTGAAGGGTGAAGGCTTCGTCGCCTTCAGGGACCGGCACGATCCCCAGGCGCTCAGACGCGACGAACAGGAAACCCGCAAGCACGAGCGCGAATGCCGCAAAGTCAAGGTAACGAAACTTCATCGTCGCTTCTCGGCGATTATGATTGCAGACAATCCGTAAGTGAACGAAAGACGGCGCATCATTCGCGACTCGAGCTTGAGGGCCGCCTCGAGGGTTTTGTTCAACCAACCAGCCACGGGCTTCACGTCGGATTCGGTGCTGCCCTTCAATCTCGATAATAATCGATGAGGCGCCGCCGCCCAGAACAGCAACGAGTTGGCATATGTTGAGCGCCTGGGCTCCAACCCGTGTGATCGCAGCAGCCGCCGCAACTTGCCGAGCGTGAATCGGCGATGTGTTCCAACCGCCACGTCGTGACCGCCTCGCATCCACTGATAAGCCGGCTCGCGAATGAACAACATCCCGCGATTGTCCAGCACGCGATGAATCTCAGAGACGGCAGTGTTGGCGCGTTGATCGTCGAGCTGATAGATCACATCGAAGCAAGTCACCAAGTCAAACTTGTTTTCGCCAAACGGCAGCTTGTCAGCAGAAGCCAACGCGATAGTATTCAGTCCGCGCGCCCGCCAAAACTCCGCGGCGCGCGGCGATAAATCCACGCCATAGATTTCGTCAAGACTGAAACGTTCACGCAGCCAGACAAGCGAATACCCCGTCCCGCAGCCCACATCCAAAAGGCGTTTCGTTCCGCCCGAGCTCAAGCTCCGGCTGAGTAAGGAAGTTGTGATCGCGCGCATGCCCTGGTACCACCACAGGCGCTCCTCAAGTTCGAACATCGCCCGGTATTCTTCGTCTCGCATGCGAGTAAATGGGCCCTATAGGTCGGATAGATCGGATTGCCGTTCCGCTGGATGCACGATCTGCGCTCTGCGCATTATAACCAGGCGCCACCACAAGCGGCTCAAGTCCGTGAAGGTCTTGAACAGGCGTTTGAAATTGAAGAACTGGGACTTGCCGTAAGCGCGATGATAGTGGTGTACCGGCGCCTCCGCGAATCGCAGACCGGCGTCCTGAAAGCTCTTGATCATCTCAACGCAGATCGTTCCGCTGCTCGAAAGAAGCCGCACGCGGTTGTAGCTGGCGCGACGCACCAGCCTGAAATCACAGTCGACGTCTCGAATCTTTATTCCAAACGCGAGCCGGATTATCCAGCAGTAAATGTCGCCAATGATAACGCGATGCAACGGGTCAGACCGGCTGATCTTGTACCCGTTTACGACGTCGACGTCATCGGTCATAAGCGGCACGAGCTTTTGCAGCTCTCGCACGTCGTATTGCGCGTCCCCGTCGGTATAAAAAACCCACTCCTTAGAAGCGCTTTCGAAGCCAGTTCGCAGCGCGCTTCCGTAACCCCTGTTTGTTGGATGATGAATGACGCGCAGTTTCGGATAGACCGACTGCAGCTCGGATAGCACCAGCGCCGTGTGATCGCGGCTCCCATCGTTAACAACAATCACTTCGTATTCGTCGGTAAGCTTTCTGAGTGTGCGATCCGCCAGCACCACCATAGTGGCGATAGTGCCGGCGTCATTGTACGCCGGAAAGAAAACGCTGATGCTTGACCGCTTGCTCATCGGATTACTGTTCTGATTCGGGATTCAATTGCGCTCGTCTGGTTTCCCATATTATCTCATTGCCCCTGTTGGTGACATCGTCGACCGCATAAAAGGGGTCTCGCAGCGCGTCGTCCAGAGGTATGAATCGTACGCCCATTGCCTTGTACCACTTCAGCATTTCGTCCAACAAATCAGAGGTAAGTTGGTTTGCAGAAAACATCAATATGTGTTTCACGTCGCGACCGGCCAGTTTGTAGGCCGTGGCGCGCGCCCTCAACGTCTTATCCAGGAGCAGCGACTTAAAAGTGGCGGCGGTGAAGTTTGCGCAGACGACGTCTCCGCGAGCCAGCGCGGCGCAGTAGATCTGGCTGAACTTATCGTCTCGCGGGTTTATAGTCGCGGGAACTTCAACGTAAGAGTTCTGCTTGAGAAAAGCTCGAATCTTGCGGGGCCGCCCGACATCCATGCCCAGCTTCAGCGCCGGGTATCGAAAGTATTTTACCTTTCTTTCAAAACTGTTCCACAACGGCGCAAGCGCCGCTTCGCTGCGAGCTATGCTATGGATGATCTCGTCCGCGGCTTCTTTCTTGACTGGACGTTCCCAATAGGGCATGGAGCCGATCAGATTGCCGCTGCGCAGCCATTCCTCCTGCAGGTCTCGCTCGAGCGATTCTCCGGAAAGAAAGTCCACCGTCGGGGGCAACCCGTTTGTTCGCAGGGCAGTGACGATCTTATCGAAGTTGTCGCGTTTGTTTTCGGTGTAACACCAGTCATCTCGATCCTCATCGGGATCGGGCTTGCTTCGCACCATCCGGTTTATAGTCAGTGCGATTTCCATTCCCTGGAGCGGCTGCTCCGCAGGTTCCGTTTGCTTTCCTCGCGAATTGGTTGAGGCCGCCACCTCGGGAATCGTGTTCAGAGCTTCTTGGCATCGCGTCATCTCCGGTTTTGCCGCGTGCGCTCTCTTCGAAGCAGAGCAGCCAGCCGAAATCAAAGGAAGAGTCAGGATGGTTATTATTGCAACGTGTTTCATTTATCAATCAGACAGGGTCACGATTTAGTCACGAAACTCGATTGTCAAAAGTCACTAATTCTACAGGCGGGCTGGAGAGCCGGGCAAGGAACACCGCGGCGATCAAGACCTAAGAACGTTATTGATTGCACTCAATACCTCGTCAGGTGTGATCGTCATAAGGCAGTCGTGATGCGGGCAAGCGTGCACCTGGCCGGGTCCTTCGAGCTTGAAGCACGGGCTGCAAGGCAAATCGTGTCTAATCACGGCGTGTTTATCCCCGAGCGGCCCCGTGCGGCGGATGTCCGTGGGACCATAAATCGCAATGACTGGCGTCCCGACGGCAACCGCCGCATGCATTAACCCGCTGTCATTGCACACAAGCACATCGCACTGCTCGATCAAAGCTGCGGCCTGCTTCACTGAAGTCTGTCCGGCCGCCAGCAACACTCTGCCTTTCAGCCCGCGCGACATCTCGTTGATCATCGCTTGCTCGGAGGCTGAGCCAAAAAGAACGACTTGCGCACCCGGTCTTTGTGCTATGACTCTCTCGATCACCTGGCGGTAGCGGTCGATTGGCCATTGTTTCCATCGCATCGCGAGCGATGTTCCAGCTTGAAAACCGATGGTCGTCCGGGGAGTATTGCCGCCGCCGTTCGCCAGAAAGCGAACTGCAAACTCACGGTCTCGATCTGCGAGGTGAACGAAGGTCCTCGCTTCGGAAGCGTCGATCCTTCGCGCTCCAACTCTGGCTACCAGGTCGATGTAGCGCTCGATCTCGTGCTCATCTTCTCTCATCATAACCGGCATGTTGAACGCGAAGCTGTAGCGGCTGAAGCGTCGCGACCAGCCCGGGCTGGTAACGTGCCCAAGCCTGAACGGCGCGCCGCTTGCAGCGATCAACAGCGTCAGCGGCCACGAGTGACTGTGTAATTCATTTATCGTCAAATCGTACTGCGTCTCGCGAACCTCGATTGCGCGTCTTACCCACCGCCGGATTCCCGCCGAGTAGGGGAGATTATAAATATTGTCAAACAGTCCGGCGCCTGCGAGCACCTCATCGCAACCTGTATTGTTGCCGGCTTGAAGATCAATCCTGGCGTCGGGATAACGCTCGCGCAGGAGCCGCAGCGCCGGAGTGAACATGATAAAGTTGCCTAATCCGTGATAGGCGAAGACCAGAATGCGGCGGACTTTTTCCGGATGGAATTCGAGTCGAGGAAGATTATCAAGGTACACCCGCAGAATGGACTCGCCCGGAATCCGTATTACTTCTTTGAGGATTTGCGTTGTATCCATTTCTGACTGTCCAGCATTCAGCCGACGTAACCAAGCTGCTTCAGTCTTTCCAGTACGTCCGCGTTCTCTTCGGGTGAGAATTCGACTTCGCTCGCGCGACCATTCGTAGAGGCGGTAACGGTCCTCATCGGGTTGGCGCTGAGGTGTTGTTCCGCGATCGCCTCCGATAGTACGCGGCCATCCATATCGTCGGGAACATTTTGGTCAAGCAGGTACAAGAGCGTCGGCGCGATGTCGTAGATGCTCGCGGAGTCCACACAACATGAGCGCTTGATCGAAGCGCCGCGCGCGATCAGCACTCCATTCATGCGATGGCAGCCCGAGATCCCGAACGCGTCGACCATAAACTTGTTTGAAGTGAAGTCGGCGTTGCCAAGTGGCAACTGACGCATGTCGGCCGGCAGAAAAGCGATGTCGGGAGCGTCTCCGATCAGCGGTCCCTCATAAATCTCTTCGCGACGAAACACGCTACCAGCCCAGCACTCTCCAGTCAGCGGGTCTTCAAGCGCTTTCAGGCGTTCTATGATCTGCTCGCGTATGGTTTCATACTGATTTTCGGGGACAACGCCATCAGGCTCGCGGCCCTCGAGATTGACGTAGATTTGTCCGTAGTTGCCCTTCGAAAAAGCCAATGTGCGACTCCAGTCGACGTCGTTGAAAGACAAGAAAAACTTGCCGAGCAAGCTTGATGCTCCTTGTCGAGAGCTTATCCCGCGTCCCGGGCGGAGCCGGTCGGATGGGATCCTTCTCGCCAACTTGAACGCCAGCTCTGGTGTGACGCCCAGCGAGAACATCAGCTTTTTCGCGCGCGTGATAAGGTCGCTCTTCAGTTTCAGAAAGCCTTCTTGAAGCAGCCAGATGTTTAGAGAACAGTATTTGTGAACAGGCCCGAATCCGTGATCTGATGCGATCACTACAAGCGAGTCGTCGCCTGCCAGTTCGATCAAGCGACCTAAGACTTCGTCAACTCTGCTGAAGTACTCGTAGACTCGGTCGCGGTAAATCTCAGCTTCTTCTTTCTTATGCCTGGGATGCTGATCATCGATGATATGCCAGAGCTCGTGTTGAATGCGATCTGTGCCCCAAAAATACTGAAAGAACGCGTCCCATTCATACCGGGTCATCAAATACTCGGCGACCTTAGCTTTGTATTCAAGCTCATCAAACAACTCGTCGAGCACGGCGTCGACATTGCCGTCGGCATAGGTTTGAGACAGATGCAGCTGATAAGGTCCGAACTCTCGCTCGAGCTCGGAGAGCAATGACGCCGGATAAGTGAAGTCTCGGCGGCCGCGAGGCGTCATGAAATCGGCAATCATCAGCCCGTTGATCGCGTGTGGCGGATACGTGCAAGGAAAATTGTGAATGATGACACGCTTGCCGGCGTCGCCCAGCAGGTCCCAGATCGCGCGACCTCGACGAAACGACGCATTGACCGCGAGCTCGCGCCTTGAACTGTGGTCGCGTCTTGCGAACTCGAAAATCCCGTGCTTGCCGGGATTTTTACCGGTCGCAAACGAGGACCAGGCAACGGCGGTGATTGGCGGAAAGGTCGTTTCGAGATCTCCGCGCGCGCCCTCGGCAATCAGCTTTGCTATGTTAGGAAGATGACCCTTCTCGATTAGCGGATCGAGAACATCGAAGGAAGCGCCATCGAGTCCAATAACCAAAAGCTTGTTGCACATACGCTTGATAGACCCAGCGTATGAATATACTTTGGGCTTATCGTTTGTTCAACTAAGGCCTAATCGACGCTTACCACCATAAGTGGGAGGGCTACTTGTGTGACGAGAACAAAGAACTAAAATCCTCCCACGAAGTGACGGCGCTGTCATCTTGCTAGACTACAAAGCGGTATCCGGGATCGATTTCTTGAAACTCGATCAACACATCGCGAACTGCGTACGGATGCGTTTGGATCCCGGTAATAGCGTGCTCGATTACCTGGAAGAGATGTTCCAACCCTGACGCGGGATCGATGTCTATGTCGACCATCAAGTCATCTCCACTCGAAAAGAAAGTGAGCTGTAGGTTGCCATACTTATCGGGAGTCTTGAAGCTTCCGGCGCGCTCGAATCCGGGCGGCGGAGTGTGAAGAACATCGGGCGCGTCGTTAAACAATCCGGCGACCGCAGCGTTCTTAGTTTCCTGTCGGAGTTCTCTTGGCGCGACGACGAAAAACCGATCGCCTCGAATTTCATTTATGGTCTGAAGGAACGGCAGGACGGTCTTGCCATTGCCAAGCGGAGTTAACGCGGACTTCAGAGTGAGGTTGAGCACATTTGCTCTCCGAATATCGTCCAGTGCGTTGTAAAGCTCTTCGCCTTTCACGCCCTCAAACGAGAGTACGTTGTCGCTGTTTTCGAGTAGCGTCTTTGTTGCATCCGGCAGGGTCGAATAGTCGGGAAACTCTACGCTTTTCACCTTGTCCGGATTGATAGCAAAAGTGAGGACCACGTCGGTTACGCCGCTGGCCTTGAGATTGACGAATTGGCTAGTGGGGAAATAGGCCAGCGGGTCTACCTCCATGCGGTAAAGACCTTGCGGGGCGCCAAACAGATTTGTGATGTTGATCTTCTTGGACGCGTCGAGATTGTTGAATACTTGATTGTCGGTTAGGACCTGATGTTGCAACCTTATGCTTACCCTCCCTACGAGCCTATCGCCGAGAGCATCCAGCAGAGTTAAGCCAAGTTTTCCTTCTCTGTCGTCTCCGTTCATTGCGTTTTCCTCCTTAGGCGGATCGCCTACTTCTTAATGTGT
>DASXSR010000035.1:0-21438 GCA_036505875.1 Blastocatellia bacterium
TCATCTGCCGATCAGTCGGCAGCCGAGGTGCAAGCTCCGCAAGCCACTGAAGCGCCACGCTATTCAGGGCCCATTCAATTCACTGACGTTACCTCGCCAGCGGGGATTCATTTCAAACACAACAGTGGGGCGTTTGGCAAGAAGTATCTCCCTGAAACTGTCGGCTCTGGGGGTGCCTTCCTCGACTACGACAACGACGGCTGGCAAGACATCCTGCTGGTCAACTCGATGAGCTGGCCGGGGCACGCCGGGCCGAAGTCTTATCCCGCGCTCTATCACAACAATCGCAACGGCACTTTCACCGACGTGACCAAGGAAGCCGGGCTCGCAGTCGAGATGTACGGCATCGGGTGCGCCGTAGCCGATTACGACAACGATGGCTTTGATGACATCTACGTCACGTGTCTCGGAGGGAACCATTTGTTCCGCAATCTGGGCAACGGCAAGTTCCAGGACGTGACCGGGAAAGCCGGCGTGGGCGATCCCGGCTTTTCTACGAGCGCAATATGGTTCGACTACGACAAAGACGGAAAGCTTGACTTGTTCGTTTGCAACTACGTCGAATGGTCGATCGACAAAGACCTGTTCTGCACACTGGACGGCAAGAATAAGTCTTATTGCACGCCTGAGTCGTACAAGGGTCAAAGCTCGACGCTCTATCACAATCGCGGCGACGGAACTTTCGAGAACGTCACTCAGCGCGCGGGGTTGTACGATCCCACGAGCAAATCGCTCGGCGTGGCGATGCTCGATTACGACAACGACGGGTGGCCCGATCTGTTCGTAGCCAACGACACACAGCCTAACAAACTCTATCGCAACAACGGCAACGGGACCTTCACCGACAACGCGATGACCGCCGGCGTGGCCTTCAGCGAGGCTGGAGTCGCCCGCGCGGGCATGGGAGTCGACGCGGCGGACTACGACGGCTCGGGCAGGCAGAGCTTGATCATCGGCAACTTCTCGAACGAGATGATGGCCTTGTATCACAACGAAGGCACGGGCTTGTTCATCGACGAAGCCCCGACCTCGACGATCGGCAAGGCTTCGCTGCTCACGCTTACGTTTGGGTGTTTCTTTTTTGATTATGATCTCGATGGGTTGCCGGACATCTTCGCCGCGAACGGGCACGTGTCGGACGACATCAACAAGGTTCAGCAAAAGGTGACCTACGCTGAGCCGCCGCATCTGTTTCGCAATCTCGGCAAGAAGCGGTTCGAAGAAGTGACGACGAAGCTCGGTCGGGCGATGCAACAAGCGATGGTCGCGCGCGGCGTGGCTTACGGCGATTTCGATAACGACGGCGATCTCGATCTGCTGATAACGTGCAACAACGGGCAGGCGCGGCTGCTTCGAAACGACGGCGGCAATCAAAACAATCTTCTGCGGATTAAGACAGTTGGAACAGCTTCTAACCGCGACGGCATTGGCGCGAAGATCACCTTGAAGGTGTCGGCTCAACAGAAGCTTTGGGGCGTAGTGAAATCGGGATCGAGCTTTGCTTCCCAGAGCGAGCTGCCGTTGACTTTCGGCCTCGGCAAAGCTGATAAGATTGCAAGCATCGAAGTCGCCTGGCCCAGCGGTCGCGTTGATAAGCTGCAGGACGTGAATGCGAATCAAGCGATCACGATTCAAGAAAGCAAGGGAATAATCGCGACGCAGCCGATCTTGTTTTCCAAACCATAGTCTGCGATAGAGATCACAGACCGTCTATCGATAAATCCCCCTTCGACAGCAAAATGCAGCCGTGCAATAATTCTGACTGATGCAACTGGCGGTGAATCGGGCTCGGGCGACAATTTCAGTCATCATCCTTCTGGCAACAAGCATTCTGGCTTCGGACTGGGATCGAGGTGTCGCGCTTTACAACAAGGGCGACTACAAGGCTGCGCTCGCCGAGTTTCAAGACATCGTGATGGAACGGCCCGACGCGGCGGGCGCGTGGTATTACATCGGCTTGTGCGAGTTCAAGCTCAAGCGATATGACCGCGTCGAGCTGCCGCTTTCGCACGCGATCGATCTGCTCGAGATCCAATCGCCGTCGAGCCCGGACGTCGCCGGAGCCTGGTACACGATTGGCATCTCGCATTATTTGCAAGCCCGTTACGACAAGGCGCTCGATCCCCTGGAACGCTACATTCAGATCAACTCAAACGCGAAGCGCGAGATTGATCCCAGCGCTCGAACTGCGCTCGCCCGGTCGTACTTCTTTTTGGAACGCTACGATGAAGCGCAATCCTTGCTCGCTACCACAGTCACCGAAAAATCTCCGAACCCGAGCGCCGAGCGATCAAAAGAGCACGCGGCAAACAGCTATTATCTCGGCGCAATTTATTTCAAACGTGAAGATGACGACCGCGCGATCGCCGCCCTACGTGAAGCTGTCAAAGGTAACCCTGAAGACACGGCGGCGATGGAACTCCTGGCGGAGAGCTTGATGCGCAAAGCGCGCAAGTCAAACTCCGACGCGCGGTGGTTGGAGGCCGCCGAAGTTGGTGAGAAGCTGAGAGCCGTTCGCGACGATCTGAAGACGGCCAACATTCTGGGCCGCGCTTATCTCGGCGCAAAGCAGTTCGCGAGCGCAGTCGGGCCTCTCGAAAAGCTCGCGCGAGCGAACACGGACAACGGCCAGGCCTGGCTCTATTATGGAATTGCGTTGTCGCGCAGCGGTCAAATGAGGAAGGCGATGGAAGCGCTCGAGATTACGATCCAGTTGACCCCGGATTCAATTCCGGCGCTCTCAGAGTTGGGTTACGTTTACGAAAGCGATAAGCAGTATCAGCAGGCGCTGCGAATCTACGAGAAGGCTTATGCGGCGTCGGGGGATCCTGCGATGAAGGCCACCGTCGAGCGAATTCGCGCGCTTGCGGCGCAACAGCCGTAGCACAGAATTCAGCCTATTCAGCTTAAGAGCCGAACGAAGCCAGAGCATCCTTCTCGTTGTCATAAGTCTCGAAGACGGTGATGAGCTTGGTAATGGCCAGAAGGTCCTGGATTCGTTTGGTCAAATTCACCAGCTTCAGCTTCCCGCCTTCGCGGTTTGTCGTGGTGTAGCTGCTGATGAGCGCGCCAAGCCCCGCCGAATCGATGTAGCTGACCTCAGCCAGGTTTAGTAATATCCGCCGCTGTCCGTCGCTCAGCAAGTCTTTGATTCTCTCTTTCACTTGGAGATCGCCTTCGCCCAGCACAATTTTGCCGGAAAGGTCGAGAATGCTGACTCCTCCAACAACTCGCTCCTTGATGTCCATAACGCCTCCTAAGCGTGTCTTCAGGTTGGTGAAATTATCACAGCGATCCGCGTAGGTAAAGTAGCGTGGACTTTAGTCTGCGTCTCGTCGTATGAAAAGAGGCTGAAGTTCTATATTACTTCGATCACAAGATTCAGCCACGGATCCACTTGCAGTCTGTGCCGCGGTGGTATGAGCGTCGTCGAGCTGTATTCGGTGATGATTGCAGGGCCCGCGAGGCGAGTTCCGGCGCCCAGAGACTCGCGACTATAAATCGGCGCTCGCGTGGCGCGCTCGGTCAGGTAGACTCGACCTAAGCCGGCGGGTGTCGCGCGGCGGACGCGTCGGGATGGCTGACGCTTCAAGCGAGGCTTCTCGGTGATGCCAGTCGCGCGCACGCGCAACGAAACTATCTCAGTCGGCCGAGAGCTGTCAGCATAACCGTAGCGCTCGCGATGCGCAGCGTGAAACCCGGCTTCGAAACGGTTGCTCCACGCGACATCTATCTCGAATGACTGGCCGATGTATCGCATCGCTACTGACCGCTCGAGTTTGATCCTGTCTTTGTCGAAGCCTTCGCGCTTCAGCTCAGCGCTCGCATCTCGCTCGAGTTCCGCAAATCCACGCTCGATCGTTCGCTTTTTCAGACCCGACGCCTTCAGCATCACCGTGCGCGAATAGTCCTTGACTACGTCGCCAAGCAAAACTCCAAGCGCGGAGAGCGTGCCCGGCGAGCGCGGAATGACAACTCGCGGAACTCGCAACGCCAATGCCAGCTCGCAAACATGCAGTCCGCCCGCGCCGCCGAAACTCACCAGGGTAAACAACCTCGGATCTTGCCCGCGTTCGACTGACACAACTCGTAAGGCAGCCTCCATATTTGCGTTGGCGACCTGGATCACTCCGAGCGCTGCGCGCTCGGCAGTGATCCGCTTGCCGGCAAAACGTGACATCTCATCCGCGAGCCTGGAAAGCACAGCTCTCGCGCGAGCGGCGTCGATCGGCATCTCGCCGCCCAGGAGACCGGCGCCACCAAATCTTCCCAGCACCAGATTAGCGTCGGTCACCGTCGCTTCATTGCCTCGTCCGTAACAAGCCGGCCCTGGATCAGCCCCTGCCGACTCAGGTCCGACTCGCAACGCCCCGGCGGCATCAACTCGTGCGATTGACCCGCCACCCGCGCCAACCGTGTGAATGTCAATCACGGGGACCGCTACCGGCAAACCGGCTACAAGGGCCTCATTCGTAGTGCGCGCCTCTCCGCGACAGAGCGCGACATCAGTTGAAGTGCCTCCCATATCGAATGTGATGATGTCGCGTACCCCGGCCGCCGCGCTGACTCGCAATGCGCCGACGACTCCGCCTGCAGGACCAGAAAGAATCGCGCGGACAGGTTGTGCTGCTGCGGCAGCGGCAGACACCGACCCGCCGTTGGATTGCATGACTCGGAGTCCGTGGTCCGTAGTCCGTAGTCCATAGTTGGCGGCGCGCGATTTATTGCTACTAACTACGGACAATGGACTAAGGACTACGGACTTCAGCCCATCAACCAGCGCAGTCAGATACTTCGACATCAGCGGAGCGAGATAGGCGTTGATGACTACCGTCGAGGTGCGCTCATATTCCCGATACTCCGGCAGAATCTGGTGTGAGAGCGAGACTGGGATGCCGATCGGTTCGAGTGCGCGAGCTACAAGTTGCTCGTGCGCGGGGTTCGCAAAGGAGAAGAGTAAGCATACGGCTGCTGATTCGACCTCTGGCTTTTGAGCGGCAATTTTTTCCGCGACTTGCGCGAGCGATTCTTGATCAAGAGACACGATCACGGAGCCGTCGGGGCCTACACGTTCACTGACGCCGAATCGCAACTCGCGAGCAACTAGCGGCGCCGGCCGCGTAACCATCAAGTTATATAGATCGGGACGAGCCTGTCGACCTATCTCGATCACATCCTGGAAGCCTTCGGTAGTGATGAGCGCCGTCCGTGCGCCCTTTCGCTCGAGCAATGCGTTAGTTGCCACGGTAGTTCCGTGGACGATTTCGAAAGATTTTACCGAGGCGTCCGCGATCATTCGCGCGATGCCTTCGAGTATCGCTTCTGCGGGATTATGCGGCGTCGACGAGACTTTGAAGGACGTGAGGCGAGAGCCGCGCGCTACGACGAAATCGGTAAAAGTGCCGCCGGTGTCGATTCCAATCCTGATCGGCTGAGGCGAGGCCTTATGCTTGCGTCGGCTCATCGGCTATCGATGCTGACAGCACACGCGTCGAAATGCAACGCGTGAGAAGTGAAACATGACGCGTTAAAAGTGATCGGTAATTCACGCATCACGTTTCACGCATCACGTTTCTCATTTAGCATCTTCTGAGATAGGATTGATTCATCAACGATCTCGAGGTTTTGAATGCGTGAAGCTCGTCAGTCGGGGTCCGGCCTGCTTATTCTGCTTGTCATTTTTAATTTTGGCACGCTCGCGCAACAAACGACTCAGCGCGATCAGGACGAACCGATACGACTCAAGACTGATCTCGTAACTGTTAGCGCCTCGGTGAGTGATCGCAGCGGACACGCCTTCAAATCACTCAAGCCCGACGATTTTGCGATCTACGAAGACGGGGTGAAACAGAAGATCGCCCACTTCGCCGCAAGCGAGGAGCCATTCACTCTGCTGCTGCTGCTGGACATCTCAGGCTCGACCCGCGAGGACATCGCTTTGATGAAGCGCGCGGCAAGAAACTTCCTGGGCGAGCTTCGATTCGATGACCGCGTCGGGGTGATTGCTTTCAGTCGCGAGGTCGAGATGATCGCCGAGTTCACGGATCCTCGCGCGGAGGTTTCAACCGCGATTGATCGCATCGTGACGACCGAAGGCGACGAGGGTCAACGATTCACTACAAACACGGGCACGTCTTTTTATGACGCGTTGTATCTTGCGGTCGAAGAGAGTCCTCTCAAGCAGGCCGAAGGACGAAAAGCCATCGTGTGCATGTCGGACGGCGTTGATTCGACGAGCAAAATGAAGTTCAAAGACATCGCGCCGCTCGTCGAGAAGTCCGACGCGTCGGTTTATTTCCTCGAATTGAACACGGAGGAACCTACGCTTCAAGGATTACTCAAGCCAAAGACCGATCCGAACTATGTGAATTTCTCGCAGAGCCAGATCGATCGTTACTTTGAAGAGTACGACGCCGAATCGATGCAGCGCTTTCGCCCACGTGAGACGCTGACTCCCGAGATGATTCGCGAGATCAACGCGGGACTCTACAAGCTTTCCAGACGGGAGCTGCGCGCACTGGCCGAGCGCGCGGGTGGGCGCGTGTATCCGGTGAAAACGCTTTCTGATTTGACTGGCGTCTACAAACAGGTTGGCGACGAGTTGCGCACGCAGTATTCGATCGGCTATTACCCAAGCAATAAGACTCACGACGGGCAGTGGCGGTCGATACGGGTTGAGACTCGCGCTAAGGAGGCGACGGTCCGGGCGCGATCGGGATACTGGGCGCCGGGGAAGTGAGCATCTTCAGGTTTGTAGTACGGCCTTCAGGCGGAAGCTTGTATCTCCATCTGATGAGGCAACCGAGATTACGAACTTCCGCCTGAAGGCCGTACCACGAACACATCGTTTATGCGTCGCATTTCAGTTGAATGTTATGCCGGGCATCGAGCCGACGAACGGCCTCGGCGAGTCGCGATCAATGGACAAAAGCATGTCGTTGCGCGCCTGCTCAGCGAGTCGGTCGAACAGTCTCTAGGAAGCAAAGATGACACTCGGCATTATAGAATTCTGACTGAGGACGGGCTGGTGCTCGACATTCTCCACGCCGGAGACGGCGAATGGTACCTGGAGTTCGATGGTCCGAGGGAATGAATTGTTACCAGCGATTAATTCGCCCGGCCTCAATGACCGATCTCGACAACAGCCACTTTGTTTACGCCGCTACACGCAAGATACAAAGTATCTTTTGACGCTGCGACCATGTGGCGAACCACGCCGCCGCCAGACGGAATTGGCCAGTGGGCAAAAGTCTTCATCTTCGGATCGAATCGGACTAGTGTGTTTGGCTTAACGGCTGATTCGCTGTACCAAACAATTCCATCCGCGGTCGCTGCGATGCCATAAGGCCGCGACTTATCGCCGCCCGGCGACGGCCACTCCTCGACCTTCTTAGTTTTGGGATCCAGCCGTCCGAGATAACCGCGCGAGTAATCGCTGTAGTAAACCATATCGTCGGGCGTGATTGTGAGCCGTCGCGGGCGCGCGCCTTCGGGAAGCAGGTACTCGGTTATAGCCATAGTCGCCGGATCGATGCTCGCCAGCTTGTTGCTGGCAAATTCGCAGTAGAAAGGAACGCCTTTAGAATTGACCCTGATTCCGTACGGATGAGAGTCGGGTGTTGGTGACTGCTTCAACTCGATCTTGCCGGTCTTCGGGTCTAGTCTGCCGACAAAGTTCGCTCCTTGAACCGTGAACCAGAGAATCCCCTTCTGATCGAATACCGGCGTGTGAGGATCGCGAGCGTTCGGGTCGGGCATCGGATACTCGGTAACTTCTCCCGTTTTGGGATTGAGCTTACCAATATAGGCTTTCGAGTTTGCGGTGAACCAAATGTTGCCTTCTTTGTCGGCGACCAACCCGTGAGGTCCTGACTTTGGAGTCTTTAGCGGATACTCTTTGATCTCGCCGGACTTCGGATCAAGCCGTCCGAGCAGGTTGCCTTGCTGACCGGTGTACCAGAGCGCGCCGTCCGGAGCCACACACGGATCGTGCGGAAACGCGGTGGGCGTCTTGGTGTCGTATTCCCTGATGGTGACCTTCGGATCTGCGGCTGACGCGATCGACGCGAAGAGAATGACGGCTAGCGAGAACGTCAGAAGTATTCTGGTAAACATAACCACTTTCCTCACATCGGAGAAGCTTTAGGCGTGGTTCCACTGGGAGGATCTCAGACAACAAATTCGTTGTACAACAAATCTGTTTTGCGACTCAAGGGCAGCGCGGCTAGCGTTCTTTTACGATCCCGCCAGTGCTTGATTCACCGCTTCATCAAGCGCCTTCCCGTCCGACTGACTATAGCCGATCAGATGCTTTATCAATTTGCCGTCTCGGCCGAATACCAGAGTCTGAGGGATCGTATCGTCTTCCGTGCCCAGGTAAGCGATGAACATATCATCCGTAGCCATTCCCACCGTATAGCCGATGCCGTAGTGGTCGACGAATTTGCGAATGTCGCCGGGGGACGACCTGCCTCGATCGTCGATGTGCAGGCCGATCACTTCGACGCCTCGATCTCCTTTCTCTCGCGCGATGCGCGCCAGCTGAGGAGTCTCTTGCCGGCAAGGCGGACACCACGTCGCCCAAAAGTCCATCACCAGCACCTTGCCGCGATAATCCGAGAGTTTGATGGTGCGGCCGTCGACCGTTCGGATCTCGAAGTCGGCAGGCATGCTTGCTGCCGGCGAGTTTGAAACCTGGGCGCCGGGGAGCACCAACTTCGCGTCGCTCTTCTCGGAGCGAGCTGACAACAACGTGTAGCCGAGCGTTGCTATCAGAGCGGCTACGATGCCGGTTGCGATGATGCGGCCAGGCGTCCAAAAACTTTGGGTGTTCTCTTCAGTCACCGAATTCAATCTTGCTTCTGTTGCTCAGCGTTCTCTGAAACGTCCCTAAGCGGAATCGAAACGTGATACTCCTCGCCCGCCCAACGACCGAGATCGATGATGCGACAGCGCTCAGAGCAAAACGGGCGATCGGGATTGTCTTTCCATTTGGTTGGCTTTCCGCAGATTGGGCACTTCATGACAAGTTCATGATACTACTGGACTGGATTTGGCCACAAAGTCACCAAGACACGAAGGACCACAAAACTTTGTGCCTTTGTGTCTTCGTCGCTTTCGGTCTTGCTCAATGACTCGATCCGCCCGCGGCGTTTGCGCCATTAATCACCAGATTCTCGATGAAAAACTCCATCATTCGCTCCTGGCCAAGACCGGAGTGACCGCGGTCGGGACCAACCTGCACCTCGAAACTCTTCCCGGCCTTCTGCAACGCTTGAATCAACTGCATCGAATTATTCGGGTGCACGTTGTTGTCAGCCGTGCCGTAGTAGATCATCAGTCGGCCTTTTAGCTTGTCGGCGAAATTCATGGCGTTGCCCGCCTCATATCCCTCTTTGTTCTCTTGCGGAATCCACATGTAACGCTCGGTGTAGATCGTGTCGTAGTGATACCACGAAGTCGGAGGCGAAGAGGCCGACGCCGCTTGAAACACGTCCGGATAGCGCAGCAGACACAACGCCGAAGCGTAACCGCCATACGACGTGCCGAAGATTCCAACTCGATTCTTGTCAACGTAAGGCCGCGACCAGAGCGATTTCACTCCCGCCGCTTGATCGTCGATTTCGACCGTTCCCAGCTTCAGGTAGAGAGCGTCGAGAAACCGCTTGCCTCGCCCGCCCGCGCTGCGCGAATCAAGTGTCGCGTAAAGGAAGCCATATTCGGTGAGCGTGCTCGGCAATGTAAATACCTCACGCGCGCCGTTGGTCGCAGGCCCGGCGTACACACTGACGAGCAGCGGATAGCGCTTGTTCGGATCGAAGTTCGATGGGAAGTGAAGCAAGCCATGAAGCTCAGTCACGCCATCCGCTGCTTTGTACTTGATCAACTCGACGCGCTTCAAACCGAGCGTCTCGAACTTCGTCGTATCGCTCTTGGCCAGTTCTTCAACAACCTTTCCCTCGGCGTCCATCAACCGGGTCGTCGGCGGGACATCGTGGGCCTGCGCGATGTCGATGAAGTGCAGGTTATCGGGCGCAAAATCAACCAAATGATTGAACGCCGGATCGGTGAGTCGCTTGTCGCTTTTGCCATCAAGCCCGACGCGATGAAGCTGCAGCTTCATGTGATTGTCGCCGTCGCGAGCCATGTAATAGAGCTGATTCGAATCCTCATCAACTTTCACGATCGCGCCGACTTCAAACTGATGATTTGTCAGCGTCGCCAGCAGCTTGCCGCTGAGGTCGTAGAGATAGAAGTTCTTCCAGCCAGTCCGCTCGGACTCCCAGATGAACCGCTTACCGTCCTTGAGGAACTTCATCGGCGGGTGATTCTCGGTCCAGCTTGGGAGCCACTCTTCGTGAACCACGACTCGGCACTTTCCCGTTTCCGGATTAGCAGCGGTCAACTCCATGATGTTTTGCCGGCGATTCGTCCGATCGAACAGAAGCTCGCTTCCGTCGGGCGACCACTGGACGTTGTAGACGTAATGCCCGACGACCGAGTTGTCGAATTGCTTGCCGTCGCGAACATCGAGCTTGCTTGTCTTTTTCGAGTCAACGTCATAGATCAAGAGATCCGCGATCGGATTATTCACTCCCGCTTTGGGATAGGCCTCAGCGTCCATCTTACTTTGAATCTTTGTCTGATCGAGCTGCAAGTAGTAATCGGGTACAGGGCTCTCATCGAAGCGATAGAATGCAATCTTCTTGCTGTCGGGAGACCACCACATCGCGCTGATCTGATCGAGTTCCTCGCCATAAACCCAGCTTCCAGTTGCGTACTTGATTCGAGTCTTCTCGTTACCGTCAGACGTGATGGCAATTTCATTGCCGCCGCTTGCATCACTCAGCCAAAGATTCCGGTTGCGATATATCGCCTTGAACTTTTTGTCGGGCGATTCAGCGGAAGAGTATTGCCGGCCGCGCTCAGGTCCGCCGGGCGGTCTTCGGCCCGCGAACCTGCCCTGCTGCTCGGCGCCCGCCGGCGCCGTTCCGCCTTCGGTGGTCGCGCGCGTCGCGATGTCGTAATGATAGGTCTTACCGTCTTTGTAATAGTCGAATGACTTTCCGCCGTCTTGCCACTTGACGTTCAGAGCTCCCAACCTGACCGAGCCGGGAATCTCCTTGGACATCTTCTCGTAGCGGTCGTAGCCGGGCATTGTCTTCAGTCGGTCCTGCGGGTGGGACATTACCGGCGAGAGGCAAAGTGTTATCAATAATGCGGCGCCAACGCAGCGATAGGGGCTCCTTTTGTTTGCCATCAAAGTCTCCTTCGTTATGTTGTCGGATGGATGATTATCTTTGATCAGATTGATGATGCCAAGCTCTGCGCGACTAACTCGCTTCGATATGCTATATTCGAAACTTCAGATCGAATGCCATGGCCCCGTTCTTGTCTATAGTCATCCCCGCCTACAACGAGGACAAACGCATCGGGCGAAGCCTCGACGCTGTACTGTCATTTCTCCGAGCGCAGCCGTATCGCGCGGAAGTGATCGTAGTCGATGACGGCTCGTCTGATGAAACTGCGACGCGCGCGCTAGAATACAAAGCCGGATACGCCGAAGCCGGTCACGAGCTGCGACTGCTAATCAACAAGCCAAATCGCGGCAAAGGCTACAGTGTCAAGCGCGGACTGACTGAAGCGACTGGCGAGATAGTCTTATTCAGTGATGCTGATTTTTCATCTCCGATCACCGAAGCGCCAAAGCTGATCGATCCGATAGCCGAAGGCCGCGCCGACGTGACCTTCGGCTCTCGCGCGCTAAACCGTGAATTGATCGGCATTCATCAACCCCTGCTTCGCGATTTCGGTGGGCGCGTCTTCAACCTGTTCATGAAAACGATCACCGGGCTCAAAATTAAAGACACTCAGTGTGGCTTCAAAGCGTTCCGGCGAGAGTTGTCCCTTCCGGTGTTCCTGCTTCAGAGCATCGACGGATTCGGGTTTGACCCGGAAGTGCTTTACATCGCCAAAAAGCGCGGCCTGCGTTTGCTTGAAGTGCCGGTGGTTTGGAACCACTGCGAGGGTGGCGAGTTGCAAGGCAAGCTCAATTATATTCGCGATTCGATCGAAATGTTTGCTGATTTGATTCGAATCAGGCTCAACGATCTCACGGGCCGTTATGATTCGTCAGACGCAACCGCCATAGTTGATGCAAAGGCTTCAACGGGCGAGGCGGGCACTGGAGCGCAGGTATGATTCGGCTAAACGTCAACATCGACCACATCGCGACCATCCGGCAAGCGCGCCGCACCTGGGAGCCAAGCCTCATCTCCGCGACAGTGCTCGCGGATCTGGCCGGCGCAAGCGGAATCACTGTTCACCTGAGAGGAGACCGGCGTCACATCCAGGATGAAGACGTTCGGATTCTACGGGCAGTGGTGAAGACTCATTTGAATCTGGAGATGGCTGCTACCAAAGAGATGGTTGGGATCGCGCGCGATATTCGTCCCAACACGGTGACGCTTGTGCCCGAACGCGCAGAAGAGATCACCACTGAAGGTGGACTGGACGTCGTTTCGCACCGGTCAGAGATTGAACGCGTGGCACGCGAAATCGCGGATGCGGGCGTGCTGGTCAGCATTTTTGTCGATCCGGATCTAGCCCAGATCGAGGCTTCGCGCCGAGTCGGAGCCCGCCAGATTGAGATATGCACGTCGCGATATTCCGATCTGACTGATCCGCCGCGCCTCGCGGAAGAAAGAGAGATCGCAGCCGAACTGGCGCGCATTGCGGAGTGCGCCAAGCGTGCGGGGGAGCTTGGGCTACAGGTCGCGGCCGGACACGGGTTGACTTACAGAAACGTTCGCAGGATTGCTGAGATTCATCCCGTCGTGGAGCTAAACATCGGACATAACATCGTCGCGCGAGCTGCTTTGGTTGGGATGGAGCGTGCAGTGCGCGAGATGATCGCCGCGATCAACGGGCGTCTATAATCAAAAGCCGCGCGGCATTGCCGCGCATGGTCCTGTTAACGTATCAACTGCCTGACGCCAGCAGAGAAACCACCAAATGCCGTTTTCGGATGTCCGTTCACGTGCGTGTTGCGTCGATTCATGAGAGTATGTGCGCGGCAGGCACGAGGTCCGGAGTACCGGTCTTAGCCGGAAGCACCGCGAACCAGCAAGCCAGTGGAGACAGTACGTTGAGTCAGGTTGAGACGCCATAGAAGGAGGTGCCCAATGCGCATGCCGCATCGAACCCTAATCGCTCTCGTGTTGCTATGCTTGATCTTTATTCATCCAGTAAAAGCCCAGGATGCTGAACAACAGGACGCGCCGAACCGAACTATGCGTCCAATCATCCGTGGGCGACATTACGCGGTTGCGGCGATGAAGGCTGAAGCCACTCGCGCGGCGGAACGAATACTCGAAGCCGGGGGCAACGCATTCGATGCAATAGTCGCCGGACAGGCGGTGCTCGGAGTCGTCGACGCGGCGATGAACGGAATCGGCAGCGATGCGGTGATCCTGATTTACGATGCGAAGACGAAAAAAGTCGTATCGCTCAATGCTGAAGGCACGGCGCCGAAGCTCGCGACGATCGAATGGTACAAGAAGAATAACGGCGGCAAGCTGCCGCAAAGCGACGGCTTGCTCGCTGCCACGGTGCCGGGGATTGTCGATGCCTGGTACATCATGCTTGATCGCTGGGGCACGATGAGTTTCGAGAAGGTGCTCGAACAAGCGATCGATCTCGCTGAGAACGGCTTCCCCATCGGTAACTTTATGGCGCGCGCCATTCAAACCAGTCGAAAGATCACCAAGTATCCGACAACTGCAAAGATCTACTTGCCGGATGGAAAGGCTCCGAAAGCGGGCGACATTTTTCGCAACCCGGCGCTGGCGCGCACGCTCAAGAAACTGGTCGAAGCCGAAAAGCAAAACGTGAGCAAGGGTCGTCGCGCTGCGCTGCAGGCCGCGCGCAATCGTTTCTACAAAGGCGATATCGCGAAAGAGATGGCCGCGTTTTCGGAAGCGAACGGCGGGCTGTTTCGCTACGAAGACTTCGCCGCTTACTCGGCCAAAGTCGAGGAGCCAGTCTCCACCAATTATCGCGGCTATCAGATCTACAAAAATCCTTCCGCAAGCCAGGGACCAACGGAACTGTTCGCGCTGAACATGCTCGAAGGCTTTGACCTCAAAGCGATGGGCCACAACAGCGCGGCTTACATCCATACAACCGTTGAAGCGTTAAAGCTCGCGATGGGCGATCGAGAAAAGTATCTCGGCGATATGGATTTCATTCGCATTCCGTACGAGGGTTTGCTCTCCAAGGAATACGCCGCCGAGCGGCGCAAGTTGATTGATGCCGACAAGGCATCCCTTGAACTGAGGCCCGGCACTGCGGAGAAATTCGTCAAGGGCGCGCCGGCGATGGATCGTCCGCTCAAGGTCACGACCGAAGGCGATGCCGATCACGACGGCGACACGAGCTACATCGCCGTCGTGGATGAGTCGCGAAACATGATCACGCTAACGCCGAGCCTTCACAGCGCTTTCGGCACGGGTGTGGTGATGGGCGAGCTGGGATTCATATTCAATTGCCGAGGAGATTACTATTCGCTGGAAGCAGGCGAGGCGAATGCGCTCGCGCCGGGGAAGCGGCCCCGCAGCACGTTGCAGGGGACGTTGGTCATGCAAGACGGACAGCTTATGGTGATGGGCACTCCGGGCGCCGACAATCAGGTGCTGGCGACTATGCAGACCTTGTTGAACATGATTGATTTTGGAATGAACATTCAGCAGGCGATTGAAGCTCCGCACTGGTCGACGCGCAGTTTTCCGGCATCGCCTTTTCCGCACACGATGCACCCGGGCGATCTGTCGGTCGAGTCGCGTGTTTCGCAATCCGTTACTGATGCACTCAAAGCAAAAGGACACAAGCTGACGGTTAACGGCCCGTGGACGGGAAGTTCACTGGCGGGGATTGTGGTGGACCTGCGCACTGGAGTGCTGAGCGCGGGAGCGGACCCTCGATCAGAAGCTTACGCCTGGGCAAGGTGAGAACAGATTAATGTTTGGCGCACGAGGGTAGCGCATCCCGGCGGGGTGCCTGCCATCATAGCGCTTGAGCAACTTCAAATTTGAATTCTTCGTGATCGGGAAAGGGATACACGCATAGGTTTCTGGTCATCCTGATGTTTAGCTTCTTATAGAACATCGGGTGAATGACGCACTGATCGGTTACTAATAAAGAAATTCGACTTTCGCCGGCGTATTCGAAATCAGCTTCGACGATTCCAGTCTTCTCGCTCACATTTCTTACCCTTCCCACGATCCCAAGCTCGGACACAAACTGGCGGAAGGCGTACGACGAGTATTCGCCCGGCGGCCACTGAGAGGCAGTTTGTGGCGCGCGCTTGTCAAGCTCATTACCTTTGAATATCAATGGAAGTCCAGATAGCGCTTCTGCGATACGCGCGGCTCCCGGATATACAGAGCTGTAGGAATTCATCACCTCTTCGGCTAATCGCTTCTCGGCGCGCTGAATTCCCTCAATGATGCTGTCCGGCCCGAACTTTGGAAATGTCTCTCCGTCTTGAGCGCGCTTGGCTACTGAGTTGCACAGGACGATTAACTGGCGAGGCCGGAGCTGGGTGTGCCGAAGCACGTAAGGAAAAGTCTCCTCAATCAACCCCAGTCTGGTCTGAAGCTTCTTGCCCCAATAGGGCTCCCATTTCCCTTTCAAGACGTCGTGATGATTGTCCCAGTCGACTTTGCCGATTGACGGTGCTATTAAATTGTTTTTCTTCAGGTATCGATCATACCGCCAGCTTATCAACCTCATCAGGTCCTTCGGTCGCCATCGCAAATATATTTCGTCGTGAATGAACTTGAGCGGATTCAGCGAAACTTCTTCCTTCAAGTAGGGAAAGATCTCCGCCATGAT
Organism: Blastocatellia bacterium; assembly: GCA_036505875.1. GTDB lineage: Bacteria > Acidobacteriota > Blastocatellia > UBA7656 > UBA7656 > Onstottus_A. The sequence continues at coordinate 15,895 of DASXSR010000035.1, forward strand.
AAAGACCTTCAGATAGATTCCGTGGCGCGCATAGTTTCTGCTGAATCGTGAAGCGCACTGTATCAACGCGCCCATCGATCGCATCATCGACTCATCTCGCACCGCGTAATTCTCCATCGTGTCCAGTGCTATGATTACTTTGTTTCCCCTTACCACGTCCAGCACCGCGCGTTTCGCTCTCTGAACCATTTCGTTGCTTATGAAATCTTCCAGCTCGTCGGCGAGATTGCCGTCAGCGTCTAGGAACCTGGAGACCAGAAATTTGAGAACCTGTCTGATGAAGGTGGACACGTGATCGGTCTGATTTGTGAACAGGACGGCCGCCTTGATTCGAGAGTCCCTGTCCTGGAGCTGCCAGAAGATGGTTGACCAAATAACGAATTCCCATATCTTGACGAGCCTGGGGATGGCAATTTCGCGACTGCTCGCCGCGCTCTCGGCCAACTTGGACATCAACTGCTGAAAGGCTGCCGGTTCGTCGACCTCAATAGTCGCTACTCTGGGCATCAGTTGCTGAAAAGAAAAGAATTGAGAGAGAGCAGTCTTCCCGGCGCCTCGTCGCCCAATGATCAGGAACACTTTTGGGCTCAGGGCCTCACGATTAAAACGGGTATGATCGAAGTAGTATTTGCTGTATTCACTCGATCCCAACACCTTGAGTTCCGACTCGCAATCTGCCTCTCCAAAAGGTTCTAAATCAGTCAGCCCGTCTTTTCCCGAATCGACTATTTCCTCTTGAATGTCAGTCGGGAGATCGCCCGGCATCTCAAGGGTCGGATGTGTGTCGAGGTTCTGATTACCGTGCTGAAAAGGATCCAGGACAAGCAAAGTACCATCGACGCGACAATAGCTTTGCGCGCGGGGATACCGCTGTTGGCAAGTGGGGCAGTATTTCATTACGTATCGAGATCATAGACCAAGCGTTAAGCAGCAAGGAAGGATGATTTGAAGATATTCGAATTGAAGAACGAAGGTACGCCCGGCAGGACTCGAACCTGCGACCCCCTGCTTAGAAGTCCGATCTCGGCAAGTACATCAAGTTCGCAGATTCCGGCGCAAAATCGAGCTTTTATATTCAAGCAGTTACGGGCAGCCGGTAGAAACCTGTAGAGGGCTTTGGAGCTTTGAGGATTTGACCATCTACAAAATCATCTACAGTGCTATCTGGATCTTCATAGCAGTCTAGAGTCCAAATCGTCGTTGGCGCTCCACAGATCGACGCTTGTGCGGCCTCTGGATAGAGTATAGCCGATTCGTGGTTCTGATCTTCCCTGCGACGTGCTTTAGTGTGTGACCGAAATCATCGATCTAATGCTGAATGCAAAACTACCGTTCTTATCTTGCATTCCGAGTGATACAACACTGGACGAAATGCAGCTTCGATCGGTTCTGTAAGGGGCGTGGCAGCTCGAACGCAGTCCGCGGATCAGGGGCGATCAGCAAGTCCGAACCCTAATCGCCGCTCGCTCCGCGACAATCCAAGATTGATGGAGGTTGTAGCGCTACCTTACCGCTCTCACGACGCAAACTCTCGAACTCATCCATATAGAACGTCTTACCGGGGGCGGCGGTGTCGGCGGCGGAGGTATTCTGATTGTAATCGGCGGAAACGGCGGCTGAGGTGGCGGCGGGCAGACGAACCTGGCCATTGGAAATCAAAGTAATCGCTGCGATGATGGACACGGCCAAGACGACCGTGACCAAGAATCGACTGAAACGCATATACGTTTTCATGTATCTGTCCACTCCTCTCTTGGTCATGAACGGGTGCGCCAACGTGAAGGATTTGACGCCCCTCGGCAATTGGCCGTTTCAGTGCTCTACTTTCCAGGAGAGACAGGACTTCCCCCCCGCTGATCGCACCATACAACGTTCCTCAGATCGGCTCGAATGATAATTGTCATTTATCAATAACTCTTGGGGTATTAATCCATAAGAAGTTCAGAGATTCTACAAAAAAAATGCTACAAAAAAATGCTTGACATTCGAAGTGCCCAGAACTATACTTCGCCTGGACCCTGTGTAGGGTAGGTTGTTCTTTTCAGTAAGAAGCAATGCAAGAAGAAGACGCTGATCCTTCGCAAGGACTACAGTCGTGTTGGGACCAGCGGAACGAATCTCTGCTGGTTTGGTAGTCACCACCAACTCTTCCCTGACGGGGCCAACGGTCAGAAGCCCGTCGTCAGGAGGTGCCAAAAATCACCTCCAATGTCAATTGAGGTTGTCGGCTTAGGTTTCGGTCGGCATCGTAAATCATCGGAATCCTGTTGAATCGCGATCCGGGAGAATGGATCGAATGAGGTATCGTTACTAGGTGCCGTTAGATTCAGCTGTCTTTATTAAAAGGCAGCTGAGCAAGATTATCGGCAGGGCGGCTTCACGCTTTGGTCGGCAAAAAGCCGCCCCACCCGCAACACACCCCTGGTGGGATATGCCGCATTTGTATTCTAAACCATGGAAACTCGGTTTTCAACCCAATTTAGGCACACCATGTGAATTGAGCTGCGCAGCCCGACCCACCTTGACTGCGTTGCTTGCTAACCAATTGAGCAATTGTTCCCGAGCAATTATCGGAAGAGCGGCTTCACGCTTTGGTCGGCAAAAAGCCGCCCTGCCCGCAACACATCCCTGGTGGGATATGACGCGGCCAGATTCTAAACGGCGGAAACTGGGATTTCGATCCCTTTCGGGCCCAATTCGAGCACCGTGCCTGGTATTGAGAAGGAGGAGGACTTGGGCCTTGAGCCGTCTTCAATTCTAGTTGCTGCTGTTTACCAGCTTCCCCTCGTGGGCTTAACCTCCAAATGCGGTAGTGTGCCCATTGCTTGAGACGAATTGAGCGGTGGCGGAACCAATGTTCATTGCACAGGAGGGCGATGATGCCAATTGATAAGGATCAGTTTCGCAAGGCGATGAGCCGGTTCGCCAGCAGTGTAACAGTGGTCACTAGCGGCTCATCAGATGGCGATCCTCGGGGTATTACTGTAAGTGCGTTTTGCTCCCTCTCGCTTGATCCTCCACTCGTCCTGGTCTGCATAGACAAGAGGGCTTCCTTTCACCAGGTCTTGAGCGAGGGTGGCCATTTCGCAGTCAATATTCTCTCCGAAGAACAAGAAATAGTATCGCGTCGATTTGCCTCCAGGGGGGTAGATCGGTTCGATGGAATTGGTTACAAGAACGGCGTAACGGGAGCGCCGGTGCTCGATGATGTCATCGCTCATCTTGAATGCGTGGTTAAACAGTGTCACTCCGGCGGTGACCATACTATCTTCGTCGGCCAAGTGGAAGCCGCTGAGACGGCAGACGGTAAGCCGCTCGCATACTTTCAGGGAGGTTATTCCAGATTGGCCTAGATTCTAATGAACATTCTGGCCGGTCGCATCGCTCAATCCATCGAAGCGCTTTTCGTCAATCTCCAGCCGAGTCGTCGGCAGATGATGAGGAAGAGTCGCATCACTCAATCCATCGAAGCACTTTTCGTCAAGGCCTAAGCGTTGCTTTTCCAAACTCACGGTCCAGTTCCATAATGAATGTGGCGGTCTGAATCATATAACGATTTATTCGGTTCTTTGTTAATCCATGAAATTCTAAGGTGATATAATGGCTGGAGCATCTAAATTCTAAAGGCTAGGAGGAATCTAACGATGGGATCGACACCAAAAGCCCCCAAACCGAGTGGCCAAGGCGGTGAGCCGCCCACGGATCATCCGGATTCAGGCACGAAAGTGCTCAAAATCAGGCGGTCGTCACGAACGTCCAGACGGTTAGACGATATTGAAGACCGTTTGAGCAAGTCGGTGCGGCGGGTCGCCAAAGCAGTTGATCGCGGAGTAGACACCTATATTGAAGCGCGCGACAAATCGAAGCGCGAACGGCGGGATGGCGCCATCGTGGATTTCTTCGAGAACGTATCCAAAGGCGTCGCTCGAACGATTTCCGAGTCCGCGCCCGTTATTACCGATTTCGCTGAGGCAGCCAACTCGCGGCGGGTAAGGCGAGGGATCAGAACGGTTCTGCGGACTATCCCCTTCTTGTAATTGGCGCAGGTTCACCGTCAAGCCCCGACGAGAGTCCGCGTGAGCGTCGCCTCGTCAGTGTTCTAGTGTGCCTGCGCTGGTAAGCTCTATCCCGGCGGTAACCAATGCGGTAATTCACTGCAAAAGAACTGAACCTTACAGTATTGAAAGGAATAGAATGGAAGGCAAGGAAACCAGTTCAAAAAAAGCCGATCATACGGCGGCCAAGACTACGCTTCCCGTGGTGATCGATCTTGGCAGCCAGAAGAGAAAAGATATCAGAAAATTAGAAAACGGAGCGGGCAAACTGATGCTTGAAGTCGACCTCGCGGTTGAACATGCTCGCGCCCGGCTTCCGGACGAAGACAAGGACAAGATGTTCGTTCCAGTAGTGATAATCTACAGGAGAAAGCCGAAGCGCAGACCCTTGCCGATCTCTCCGTTTTCCCCCTGCAGCCTGTTCCGATAGTGCGAGGAACTACGGTTCGCAGCAGACGGCTTTGCCGCAAGGAATCGGTTGGGTCGCTAAGTCCCTCAAATTCGAGCACGACGGTCCTCTCCAGATGCGTGCGCCATCGCGAGGGTGGCCTGCTCGTGATTTACGGGCCATAAAGCGTCAATCATTATCTTGCGTTGACCGCTTTGTTGCCGGCGCCATCGCCCGGCTTGTCCGGCTACCTGTCAGATCAACGGACTTGATCAATGACTATGCGGATAGACCCTGACGGAACTGAATCACCCCAGAGAACCGGCGATTTCGCTGCCCGGAGCGTCAGTGTGGTCAGCTCTTTACCCGGCGAGGAATTGGTCCTTAGAACTAGGCGCCGCGCAACCATGCTTGATATGCCGCTTGATATGCCGGATGCGACTACGCAGCCGAAATACGAGCCTGAGGGTCTCTTCCAGGCGGCGATGTACACGCCTCACGTCAAGATCAGCAAGCTTAGAGTCTTGTGGCGGCTGCTCAGACTTTCCATTGTTGCCGCTTACTTTGTGGCCTGCGTCTTTTGGCATTGGATCACGAACCGGGACCCTGTCAGGCGCCAGAAGCTCAATGCGAAGAAGTTCCGCAACCTACTTGAACGCTCGGGCGGCGTCATGATCAAAGTCGGCCAGCAGTTGTCCCAGCGCGCCGACATTCTGCCGCTGGTGTATTGCGACGAGCTTGAGAAGCTGCTCGACGAAATAGAGATCGGAATCGATACAGCTGATATCGAAGACTCAATCGAGCATGAATGTAAGAGGCCATTGCGAGAGGTGTTCGCCAATTTCTGCTACGAGCCGGTGGGGTCGGCCTCGGTTTCGTGCGTATATCGCGCGGTGCTGTACTCGGGGCAGGAAGTGGCCGTCAAAATCCGCCGTCCACATATTCGAAAGCAATTCATGGCGGATCTAACCGCCATTGCCTGGGCACTGAACACGGCCGAATTCCTGACGATTTGGCGTCCCGGAACGTTCCGGAACCTCAACGAAGAACTTCAATCCCAGTTGCTGGAAGAACTCGATTTCCGGATGGAGGCGCGCCACC
>DASXSR010000036.1:0-13560 GCA_036505875.1 Blastocatellia bacterium
GCCCTGCCCGTTGATCACGCTTACCGACCCGCTTGCGGTTCTGATTATGATCGGCACTTCGCCGCCAAACGAGAAGTGCGAGAACTCGATTACCGAGCCTGCGAGTATGGCAGCGCAGCCGCCATCGACGGCATTACCGCCCTGCTGTAGCAACCGCATCCCGGCTTCTGCCGTTAGCGGCTGACCCGCAGCAACCGCGCCTCGCTTGCCTCGAACGACCGGGCGAAATGTTTCGGCTTCGGGGGCGATGATGGAGAGCGCGAATATAGTGATTGAGATCGCAAAGCAGATTAGGCACGGGAGAAGTCTCATAGTGGCCTCCAGAGAGCTCGATTATCTTTACACGGAAGTTTCCGGCTTTGTCATGCAGTTGTCAATTCTGAGGGCTTGGCGGTTCGGCAATGACAAGTTACCGACTCGGTTAATCAACAAGCAAAGTCAGCGTGGGCGTCGTTGCTGAAGTCGTATCTATTCGGCTCTGTCAGTTCAGAGGGCTGCTTTTTTAGCCGGGCTTTTCGGCGGAATCAGCGGCGTGTATTTCAAAGCGTAATCCGTCATCCGCTGGCAAGGAGTGAGCTCAACTGCTTTCTTCGTCGACTCGCCTTCAAACCGCAGCCCGGTCCGCGAGCCCACGTCCCACGCGAGCGGCTTGTGATCGGATTCCTTTTGTTCTTGATCTGAGATCTCGCGCGCTACAAGCCAGTATTTGCCAGGCGCAACGTTGACAAGCGAGAAGCTCCCATCTGCGGCGGCTTCGACTTCGTAGTATCGCAGCACTTCATCGGCCGCTTCGGGTTCAGCGGGCGCCAGGTGCACTCTCATCTTTGAAGTCGGCTCGGTATCCTTTTCGCCGGTTACGATCTTGCCTCGCAATCCCGCCGCGCCCTCGCTCAGCGTAATCACTAATCCCTTCAGCTTATCGCCGGACTTCAGCGATACGCCGGTTTTCGCAACGTCGACTGGTTTGGTCTTCGCGTCCGGCTGCGCGAGAACCATCGACTTCAAGTACAGGTGCTCTCCCGGAAGCTCAACCTGGACTCGCTGGACGCCGGGTCGAAGAAGGCTGATCACGAACTCGCCCTTATCACTGGGCGTCGTGTTCATGAAACTTGAAAGGTTGTTGAGGACCATCGCATCGGCCAAATCGCGTTTATTCTGATCGCGAGCGCTTAGAACAATCTCTTCAAGCGGCCGTGTGCGAACAGTCTTGCAATCTGCTTTCTGCTTTGCGTCTTGAAGCGAGTCGAGCACAACTCGGCCTGTAATCGAGGCAAGCGGTTCGAGCGTGAGCTCGATACCAGTCACATCTGCGCCTTTCACCGTGACTCGACGAGGCTGTGAAAGCGACGCGCTCATGCCATCGGAACTCAGCCCGAGGTTTCCATTGGCGCCCATCGCGGTCACCACATACTCGCCGTCGAGTAACGAGTCAAAGGCAAAACCGCTTTTGCTTTGAGAGAGCAGGGAGTTCGTTGCCTCGACTATCACATTGCTCGCGCGAGTGAGAAGAACTGTCGTACCCTGTGGCGACGCCCCGCTCGATGAGGTAACACTCCCACTTATGGAATAGCCGCGGTTGTTGCGATAGCGTATGTCGATGCCCGTGGCCTCTCCGCCCGCTGCTACCGCAACATCCCCCGCAGTATCGAGTGTGCTCGACGGGTAATAAGTCGGCGCGTCGGCGTCGTAAGGGTTGCCGCCGCCCAACGTGAAGCCCATCGCGCCGCGGCCGCCGGCGGCAACCTGATAAATCCCCGGCGCGAGACCGTAGATTCTATATATACCTCGGTCGTCAGTCTTGTAAGGCCCAAGCATCGCGCCGAGTGCCTCGGTTATTTGAGAAAGCATGCCGCCGCCAGGCGCGCGAGCCGGCTTATCATCCGGTTCTCGGATCTTAATCGCTCGCACTAACGCACCCACAACGGGATCGCCCGAAGAGTTGGTCACACGACCTGTGATGACTCCGCCCTTCACGAGCGTGAGTGTAATGTTGTCGCCGGGCCGATAAAACGCCTTCGAGTTCTCATCAGAAAGGACATAACCGGGCGAGCTCGCCGAGATTGTGTAAGCTCCAGCTCGAAGCCCGGTAACTTCAAACTTGCCGTCCGCATCTATGCTGACTGGGCGGAACATACTAGTCACGAAGCTTTCTATGTTCGCAGTGATGTTCACCGGGAAGACCGATATCGCAGCTTCAGCAACCGGATGTCCGTCAGCCACGACACGCCCTTTGATTTTTCCACCGGTCCCGACCGCCTTGTCTTGCGCAGGGGCCGTGCGCTCGACATTTCGAGGGGTGACCAGCGGCGGGTTCTGCGATTGCGCCATCGCTGAAACGACAAGTGCCGAGACGACTATCAATGCAGTGAGGATTCTCATGGTCAGCTATTTGTCAGTGCGGCTCAGATCAAGCACCAGCTCAACATTGGTCGGACCGTTCTTAGACGCTGTTACGGTCTGCTTTGCAGACGCGCTTCGCATTCCTTCACGCGCGGGCATAAAGACAAACGCCTCCACCTCGTAGGTAGCTGGAGCCAGATCCTCGATCACGAAGTCCCCTTTGGCGTCAACTTCACCAGATTCAGTATCCGAGGGATAGACCGCGCCTCCGTGCAGTCGTCGCGCCACTACCGTGAGACGTCCGCCGGAGGGAAGTGAGCCCCCTTGAATCGTCACGTGTCCTCGAATGACGCAGTTGGCTGAGGTGAGCACAACGCGCACTCCGGTGATTTGCTCGTTGGCTTGAATATCAATTCCGCCCTGAAGCTCGATGCTGTTGCGTTCGATTCGCGCGAGCGCAACCTGTTTCTCGCCCATCGAAAACGGCCGGATCATAACCTTCCCGGCCTTGAGCCCCCCGATCCTGAAGGTGCCGTCCTCGCCCACCACCCCGACGCCTGTTGAGTGCGAGTTGGTTTGGGTATCCATCACTGATGCGCTCATACTGATTCGGCCAAAGCTCTGCAGTCCGCTCTGCTCCTCAGCGTCTTCAACCACAACAACGCCGCTGATGCTCGCCCCGCGGTGCATCTTGACTTCCAGTCTATACACGTTCGCGCCACGCACTTCGAAGCTGACCGGGTCTCCATAGAACTCACTTGTGCCTATACCAGTCATCGCGCCGATCTGGGTGACCTCAAGCTTGTAGCTTCCAGGCGCAACTGATCCGAATCGGAACTCACCTTTGTCGTTTGTTGTCGTAAAGCCCGTCCCAGCCAGGCCCTCGACTCTCATTTCGCCAACGTCGACGCCCGATTCTTCGCTATCCGATTTAACGTTAGGAGTCTTTGGCGCTCTCGAATACGCAACCATCGTATTGGCGATCGGCGTGCCTTTCTCTGCGTCTACCACGCGACCGCTCACGGACAAGCCAGCGTTTGCGAGGCTGAACTGTATGTCTATTCCAGTTGCCTCCGACCCTGCTTTCACCTCAACCTGCCTCGCCTGCGCTTCTTCATTAACGCCGGGATAAAAAGTCTTAATTCTCTTTTGCCGAAGCTTGAACATCGTCGAAAACACGTCAGAGTCACCGCCTGCGCTGACCAGATAACGCCCGGGCAGCAATCCAAAGATGCGATAGACTCCGCGGTCGTCTGTTGTGTACATCCTGCCGCCGCCCATCACAGCGCTCATCATTGAATCGACGGAAGCTCCAGCAGCCGCTTGCAGACGGACATCGAGAGCCGGCTGAGCTGGATCCTTGACCGGTTTGAGAGAGATTTTTTCTCCGATCACCGGACGCCCCTCGCTGTCGGTTAGTTTGCCCGTCACGACCCCGCCGGGTAACAGCGAGAAGTCGATGCCCTCGGTCTTGCTGTCCGCAGTCACCGTAACTTCGCTCCCGTATTCAATTGAAGCGCTGACCAACAGAGGCGCGAACGGGACCAACCTGTATTTGCCCACAGGCACGTCTTCAAACTTGTAGCGACCGTCGGAATCCGTGGTCGCCTTGAGCGATGCCGATTTGTTTAACATTGATTCGACGAGCTTCGACGGATCACCGATTGATGGATTAGCAATCACGGTGATGTCCTTGGCCGGCTTGCCGTCTACTTTGACTTGCCCGGTGATTGATCCGCGCTCCTTCTCGGCTTGTGCTGCGGACACCGGAGCGGCGAGTAATTGCGTCGCAAACGAGAGCGCGAGGAGGGCTGCTGCGGTTGTGAGGCTGCGCATATCAGGTTCTCCGAGATACCAAGCTAAGCGGTGGTCACGTGAAGCATATCACTGCTCGCCGCGGGATTCTAGAACCATCTCGATCTCGAGGCAAGGCCTTCAGCCGCCTTGGCCTTGAGTGCTTTGCTGTCTTTCGCGCCAGTCGTTAGGAGATTCTGATCGCTGCAATGCGACGCGGGCCAGGGTAAGCGCGATGCGTATTGCAGCTCTAAGCGTGCCCGTGACTGTTCCCGAAATCTTCGATTCGCCGCCCGCTCGCCGTCGATAGTCGACCGGCACTTCGAGAACTCGAAGCCCGCAGTGCGCCGCGCGCATTTGCATCTCCAGTGGCCAGCCGTAAGTCATCTCGCGCATGCCAAGTCCTTCCAGGGCACTGCGTCGAATAGCTCGAAATGGCCCCATGTCTGTGTAACGCGTGCCATACAGAATGCGCAGGATCAAACTGATCGCGCGACCCGCGAACACTTGCTGGAAATACATGCTGCCCGGCTCGCGTCGTCCGAGCAATCGTGAACCTATTACCAAATCGTGGGTTCGCCCGATTATTGGGCCAACCAGTCGATGCATTTGTTCCGGGCAGTCGCTGCCATCGCCGTCGAGAAACACGACGATCTCACAGTTGGGCGAGCAAGCGCGAAACCCGGCGTGGCAGGCGCTTCCATAACCCCGTCGCGATTCTCGCACGACGCGCGCCCCCGCATCGCCGGCGCGTTCCACGGTGCGATCGTCGCTGCCGTTGTCAACCACGATTACTTCGCTCGCAATGCTGCGGGGTACGGCGCGGACTACGTTAGCAATCGTCGATTCTTCGTTCAGGGCGGGGATTACAACCGAGACGTGGGCTCTTACCGGGGAATTACCGCTCATCGATTTTGTGCGACTACCTGCTTCTTGACCGACGACCTTTGTCGAACCTTGCCTGCGACGAGCGCCCAACCCGATCAAGCCCGTGATTATGAATGGGACGTAAAGAGCTAGATCGATCGTGAGCCGCCGCTCTGCTTCACCGAGCCATAATCCGTAAAGCATGAAGCCCGCGGCAGTAAGATAGAATACCGGCACAAACGGCACAAAACACAAGAAGCAAATCAACCATGTGAAGTACCATGCGTATCGCGGCGAGAGCAGGGCCGTGAAGATCACGGCGAGTGCGAACGCTCGAATGACGTAGCGTTGTTGAGTCCGTTCTCGCTCGCGCAAGAACCATACAGCAACGCCGAGCAGAATCAACCCGGCGAGGATGAAGAAGGCCGCTTGCGGAAAATTCGCGCCGAACAGTCTTCGAGCCAGCGCCAAAATAAAGAATCGCTCGCCGTTCCGCATTCCTTCTTCCGCAAGGTAACCGGGCAGGTATCCAAACATGCCCTTCACGCCGACTCCCAGGTATGGCAGGTATGCGGCGATGATCGCCAGCGCAAAGAAGACTGGCATCTTCCATCCCCAGCGCCGATAGAGCGCCGGAAACAAGATTGCCGGGAAGAACTTTACTAGCGTAGCGCAAGCCAATGCCACGCCTGTTGCTCCATCCAGGCGACGTCGGCGCGCAAGCAAAGCGAGGCTGACGAACGCTATTGCCGCGGCGTCAACATGTCCGCTCCCGGCAAACTCCCAAACGATGAGCGGGTGCCAGCAGTAAATCAAGGCTCGCTGGCGCGGCAAACCGAACGAGGCGAGCAGGGATATTAATGCCCACACCGTCACTCCTTCAAAGACGATCATCGTCGCTTTCATCCACGTCACCGACTCGCTGATTCGCGTCGTCAGCAAATAGATGGCCTCTGCCAGCGGCGGGTACATCGTAGGCGCAAAATCACGACGATTGATGTTTGGATAGATCGCCTCGTCCCGGAAACGCGACACGGCCTCATCTTCGGGAATATATCTGTAAGGATTGACACCGCCGGCTTGTACTCGACCGTCCCAGACATAACGGTAGACGTCATCTGAAAGAAGCGGCGGCGCAAACAGGATGCTCAGCCGAAAGAGCGCGCCGAAGACGAGGACGACAACAAGCGTGGAACGCGACGGTCGAGCGCGCCAGACGACCCACGCCGCGGCGAAATAGAGCACGCCCTGCACAAGCGCGAGACGGATAAACCAGGATATGCCGCTCGTGCCGACGCCTTGGACCTTCAGGCCATGCCTGTAGAGAAGCGCCAGTGTGGCTCCCAGCAAGAGGAGAATAAGATTCGGACCGAGAGCAAGGCGGAGCCACGTCACGCTTTTAAGTCGGGTCACGCGAGTAGCTCCCTGCTTAAGCTGAACCGCCCGGCCAGATGCGCTTGCCATCATCTCTCTCAAGAAGCCGCGCAAGATAGTCGCGCGTGTGCGCCGCGGTATACCTGTTGCGCCCGCGCTCTCCATTTCCGCGGAACAACTCATCGCACAGACGATAAAGCGTTTCGACGTCGTCGAGATCATACCAGGAGGGCAATTGATAAACCTCCAGATCAATTTCTGAAGCGCGATCAATCGTTTGCGACAGAACCCTGGCAGTGCTCCAGTCTATGTCGATGAACAGATGGCGGTGTGCTTCCTTGAGCCCTATCAGATAGTACCCGCCATCTTCGGCTGGTCCCAGCACGACGCGATCACCAGGAAGAGACATGGCTGCAAGCGCGCTCGTGAGACGATCACCTGGGAGCGTCGGACTGTCGGAGTTGATGAGACACACGGACTCATAGCCCAGTTCGAGCAGATCCTGAGTCGCATGAAACAATCTTTCACCGAGAGAATCACCACATTGCGCAAGAAGGCCGAAACAATCGGGGAGCACGCCTTCAAACGCATGCTCCGAACCAACGGGCGTATAAACCGCCACGCAGTCGGCAACTTCACGCGCAGCTACGTCGGCGACGTTTGTCGCTGTGTCGCGCAAAAAGCACAGGCTGAGCTCTGCTGCCTCTTCCTGAGTCAGCGGCGGCACAAGCCTCGTCTTAACGTGTCCGGGGCGTGGCGCCTTTGCCATTACTCCCAGAGCGCGCGAGCTGCGCCGTTCTGTCCGCCATCGGGTGGTTAGGATCGGATAATTCGTTCTCACCGAGTTGCTACCAAAGGAGAGCTTTCGGATACTTGCGTGCGAGGATTGCGTCTATTCCCCACTTCCGGCCTGCAGCTCCTACTGCCAAACTGAGCGCGACCATCATCGGTACCAGCAATTCCCAAATCCACGCCGTGCCCCATTCGGAAATCCACAGCGAGGTCAGGAAAGCAAACGCCGCCAACCCAATCGGACGCGTCAACAATCCCAGCACAAGGGTTACTCCAAAGGTCAGCTCGGTGACGGCCTGAATAGGACCCATCACGCCTGCGTGGTCCGCCATGAAATGCATGATGTTCTTCCAAAAAGCGGGAGCTTGACCGGCGGTTGCGTAGTAGTTGATGAGTCCTGCGTAGCCGTCGGGAGTGTACAAACCCTTCCCCTTATTCTCGAAGAAAACCCACACAAACATGGCGCCGAGCGTGACGCGAACGATTACCAATGCGAGCCTTACGGCGCCATTCGGATACCTTGCGCTTTTTTCGGAAACGCTTTCTTTCGAATGATCGTCGCCGTTCATTGAGCTGCCTCCTTTCTCCCCTGGTTACCGTTCTTCTTCAGCGCAGACACAATCGTGGTACAGGCGCTTGCGCCTTTGGGCAAGTCTGTGCTCGGAGCCATTCGATGATCGAGCTTTATGACCTCACTGCGCGTGAACGGGCAATACTCATCGGGCTTGTCCAGCCGGCCTCGCAGCAGGCGGCGGCCGGGACAGCCGCCCGCGCAGGTTTCGACAAATTCACATCCGCGGCAGAATTCGGGCAACACTCGAGTCTGTGCGAAAGGTTCGCTTTGGGTGATTGCCGCGCCAAGTTGTCGCAAGTCTCCGAGCGTCAGCTTCTTCCCGGGCCAGTAAACGCAGGGCTGCACCTCGCCGCGCGGTGATAGCCTAACCGTCTCGACTCCACAACCGCATCGGCTCCCGCCAAGGCCGAGCACCGCGCGCACGATTGGCTCGTTGCAGATTATGATTTCCGTCTCGGCAAAGAGCCTTCGATAGCCCTCCCAGAACTGCTCGTAGGAAAGCGAAAAAGCATCGGTCTTAACCGGTTGGTAAGCATTGACGCGCAACACTGCCCCTCGACTGCCGGCAACGCGCGCGATCTCAGCTACCTTTTCGTAATTGATGCTCATCATTACTGCCGTAACAGTCACGCTGGCACCCAGGCGACGGCATCGTTCCATTTGATCTTCGATCAAGCGCCAGTTGCCATCACCGCGAAAACAGTCTTGTTCTCGCTCAGTCGGAAAATCGAGCGAGAACTCGACGTCGTGAAAGTAGCGAACTTCTTCATCGGAAAGCTGACTGATGCTGTATCCGTTCGACGTTATCGTCAGCTTCAAATCGCGGTCTTTCAGATACCGGATTATCTGTTTGAATTGCGGATGCAGCGCGTTTTCGCCGGTGCCCAGATTGATGGCGCGAACGGGTAGGCTCTCGCACAACGTCTCGATGTCATCGAGCGACAGGTTATCAATTCCGTCGACCTCTCGGTAGCAATGAGCGCAAGCGAGATTGCACGCGTTGGTGAGACCTACTCCGACAGAAAAGGACGCTTCCTCCTTTACAGGGGCTGGTTTTGAAGACATCGCTGGCGGCTCCCTTGTTTGAAGTGTGAAACCTCCGGCGAAAACTCGTCAGTACTCATGAACGAGCTTCCATTGATTGGCTATATCCGGCGACTACAGAGATCGTCGATTGATTCGCAATCACCGGGTTGTCGATGGCCGGCCTGCCGTCTGCTTTGATTTGACCGTTGATTGATCCGCGCTCGCTTTGTCCTGAGCATGATTGAATTGCAACCATAATGGCGGGGAGAGTTTGCTGCGATTGTGAGCTTGCACATAAGTGCTTCTCAGCTGAGCTACGGAATTCTAGCGCCGTCCAGGGCGAAGCATATCACTCCTCGATTCGGGATTCCACAACTATTCGGTTCGACGAGCGATTCCGTCGAGCGCCGCGTCGCGCATCGCTCCGGTCGGCGGCTTCTGCCCAGTCCACAACTCAAACTGGAGCGCGGCTTGAGCGATCAACATCTCGAGACCGCTGATCGTCTGACATCCTTCTGCTCGCGCATCGATCAAAAGCTGCGTGTCCATCGGATTGTAGACCAGATCGTAGACAATTCGGCGACCGCGCAATGCCGCTCTGGGCGCGGCGCTCAAACCTTCGCTGTGACCGCGCATTCCAACGGGAGTCGTATTGATGAGCACGCCCGCGTCGCTCGATGCGAGTGATTCAATCGGCAAGACGGGAACGCCGAAAGTTTCCGAGAGCTCGCGCGCCCTCGCAGGATTGCGACCGAACACGATAACTCGCGCGCCTCGCTCGATGAGTCCGTGGATCAAGGCTCTCGCAGAGCCGCCCCCGCCGATTACTGCGCAATTCTCGTCCGCAAGCGCGCAAGCCTTCTCCAGCGGCTGCATCGCACCCTGAACGTCAGTGTTGTAACCGATCAGCCGACCATCGTCTACAACAACCGTGTTAACCGCGCCAACCTTGCGCGCCGTCTCGTCAACTTCGTCAAGCAGCCGAATCACGGCGCTCTTGTGCGGAATGGTGACGCTTAGGCCGCGAAGGTTCCAATCGATCTCACGTGTATCAAGCCTTACAAAGCGCCGAAAGAAATCGAGGAGGTCTTTCGCCTCGAACGGAAGGTAAACGAAATCAAGATCGAGCCTGGCGAACGCGTGATTGTGCATCGCCGGCGAAGCCGAGTGCCCAATCGGCGAGCCAATAATCCCGGTGATCGCCGTGTGGCGCGAGATTCGATGAACGCGATAGAGATTCACCAGCTCATCGCAGCTCGGCTGACCGGCGGCGCTCTCCTTCCCAGGCTCGAGGGCGCCGTAGGTGAGAAAGCCTCCCCACGCTGGCCCAAGCACGCGCGTAATCAAGCCCGGTTGCCCCATCGCCAACGCTATAAGTTGACGGCCATCTGTCCGCGCGCGGTCGAGCAGCTTAAACATCGCCGTTGTGTCGGCGACGTTGTTCGCCCGGGTTACAATCTTGTGCACAGCGGCAGGCATCGATGTTATGCGATCGTAGATGGAGTTGAGATCCGCCGGCGTCTCCGAGAAGTTGTGATAGGAAACAATTATCCGCGACAGGTCCGGTGAGAGTGCGGCCGCTTCGGAATAGTGAGCAGCTTCGATGTCGCAATAGTCTGCAAACCGCCGGGCGCCTTCTACGAGCAAGCGCAGCCTGACGCGATCCTCAATCTGCTGCATGCCTCCTTCGGCCGCTGCTCGACAGGTGATGATCGTCGGGAGCGGCTTTTGCTCAACAAGCGCTCGCAGCGCGTCGAGACTTGTGAAATCAAAATCTCGCAGATAGTCGAGTCTCAGCTCTGCCAGGTCAGCAACTCTTGCCGCGCCACGCATCGCCTCGCGAGCGGCTCCCGTGCTTTCTTCAGCAACAACCGCGCAGATTCGACTTGAAGTTCCAGACATGGGATAGGTTCAGAGTTCAAGCCTCAGCCTGGCGAATCGGAATCCGCAATCTGAAGATTGAATTCTCAACTTTATCAAAGCATCTGGTCACTCTCCAACGCAGGCTGGTATCATCGAGACAATGTTAAAGGACAAGAAAATCGCGGTCCTGGGCGCGGGCAAGCTCGGCGAGACGTTGATTAAGGGACTGCTCGGAGCCGGTGTGATCGACATCGCAAACGTAAGAATTACCGCCGGCCATCAGCAAAGGCTCGAGCTGATGCGCGAGCGCTTTGGCGTCGCCGGCACGCTTTCAAACAAAGTCGCCTCGGCGACTGCAGATATAATCATACTCGCCGTAAAACCTCAGACTGTTTCGGTTGTCCTGTCCGAGATCGGCGACAGCTTGAGGCCGTCGCAACTGTTGATCTCGGTCGCCGCGTCGGTCAGCACCGCGTTCATTGAGAAACATCTCTCCGCGCCCGTCCCGGTCATTCGCGCGATGCCCAACACGCCGTGCCTGCTCAACAAAGGAATGACCGGAATAGCCGCCGGCAAGAACGCGACCCGCGAGCATCTCGACCTTGCCAAGTTCATATTCGATTCAGTTGGTCGTTCGGTGATTGCAGATGAAAAACATATGGACGCGATAACAGGTCTGTCGGCGAGCGGTCCGGCGTTCATCTACATTGTGATCGAATCGCTCGCCGAAGCGGGAGTGAAGGTCGGGCTCCCGCGGGATGTTGCCACGGAGCTTGCGGCGCAGACGGTTGTCGGTGCGGGCTCGATGGTGCTCGAAACGGCCGAGCACCCGGCGAAGCTCAAAGACACCGTGACGACGCCGGCCGGTTGCACGATCGACGGAATTCTTGAGTTGGAGGAAGGTGGACTGCGAGTGACGTTGATCAAAGCGGTTGTGAAAGCAACCCAACGGGCAAAGGAGCTTTTGGAAACGTAAATGAAAAATCATGTAGGGGCGTTCCTCCGTGAACGCCCCTCTCTCCACGCCGCGTTTTCAAGTAGTCAAGAGGGGCGCCCACGGAGGGGCGCCCCTACAAGCCTTCTATTGGCGTTCGCCCTTTGCCATTCGCTGTTTGCCCTTTGCGCTTTGCCCCCTGTTTTTTCTTCTACTGCCCAACAAACGGAGTCAAAGAGCGAAATGGCCGCCGCCAAATTTCCCCAGCTTGTCAACGAGTATCTGCAGGACCTTCATTCGCGACACCCGACGCTTGCGGCCGGGAGCGGAATTCATGCCTGGGACGGAAACCTCGAAGATTACAGCGGCGCAGCACTCGCCGCCGAGATTTCCGCCATCAAAGGCTTCCAGGGTCGACTGGAAAAAATACCGCCGCTCGAGCTGGCTCTCTCGGACACGTTCGACTACCAGATTCTACTGTCGAACATGCGCGGTCGACTGCTCGAGCTTGAGCAAATCAAGAGCTACGAGCGCAACCCGCAGGTCTACAACGAACCGATCTCGACCGGGCTGCTGCAGATCGCGATGTTCGAATACGCGCCCCTCGATTCGCGCATTCGTCACGTGATCGCGAAAGAAAAGCAGGTCCAGCGTCTGCTAGATTCGGCGCGAGCTAACATTCACAAGCCCCCCGCTGCTTTCCTGAAAGTTGCGATCGACAGCTTCAAGGGAACACTGAGCTTTGTCCAGACCGATCTGCCCAGCGCGTTCGCCTCTGTGAAAGACCCAAAGATTCAATCCGAATTCAAAAAGTCGACTAAGGCAGCCTCTGACGCAATCGCAAGTTACATCAAGCATCTCGAATCGACCAAGCCCGACGCTGCGTCGACCTTTGCGATTGGAAAACAGAACTATGAAGCGAAGCTCAAGTACGACGAAGGCATTGACATCCCGATCGAGACGTTGCTCAAGATCGCCGAGCGCGAGCTTTCGAAAACTCAAGCGGATTTCAAGAAGACGGCTTCGCAGATTGATCCGAAGCGCGACCCGCTGGCGGTTTGGGCGGACGTGCAACGCGATCATCCGAAAGCCGGCACGCTCGTCACAGAAGCGCAGAAACAGCTCGACGCGCTCGTTCGATTCATTGAAGAGAAGAAGATCGTGACCCTCCCCGCAGCCGACTCTCCCGTTGTGGCGCCGACTCCCGACTTCATGCGCTGGTCGACGGCGAGCATGTGGACGCCCGGCCCGTTCGAGAGTCGCCCGTTGCCTGCACGCTACTTAATCACCGACGTCGATCCGAAATGGACAGATAAGCAGAAAGAAGAATATCTCGCCTCGATCAATTATCCGCAACTTTGGACGACGTCGATCCATGAGGTTTATCCGGGTCACTTTGTTCAAGGTACATATCTCAGAAAGGTTCAATCGCAAGTGCGCAAAGTTGCCGCGATTGCTCCGGCGAGCTTCGTCGAGGGCTGGGCGCATTACACCGAGCAGATGATGATCGATGAAGGCTTCGGCGGCGGCGATCCGAAGATCAGATTAGGCCAGCTCGCCGACGCGCTTCTGAGGTTATGTCGTTTCGTAGTCGGGATCCGCGAGCATACGATGGGAATGACCGTCGATCAGGCGACCAGGTTTTTCATGGACAACGCTTACATGGGCGAGACTCCTTCGCGAATCGAAGCCGAGCGCGGCACGTTCGACCCGACGTATCTCGTTTATTCAGTAGGAAAGCTGGCGATCTTGAAACTCCGCGAGGATTACAAGCGAGATCACGGAGTGGATTTCTCGCTGCAGGAGTTTCACGACCGTTTGCTGGCCAACGGCAACGCCCCGCTATGGGTTCATCGCAAGATGCTTCTCCCGGGAGATAAAGGAAAGTTGATTGAGTAGACTGCCGCAGACGTGGAAGCGGAGACTTGAAATCAGCCAGTTCACAGCCGCAGGCAAGGCTCGGTTCTTACTGACCCCTAACTTCTGAAGTGAGGTG
>DASXSR010000037.1:0-26346 GCA_036505875.1 Blastocatellia bacterium
AGATCGGTCTTTATCTCGAGTGTCGTATCTTTCGTGGATCCAGGGCATGTTAAGCGCGATGCCGTCATCTTCTAACTTTAGCCATGGAACCAATGTGCGCGGCAGATCCGGCTTTTTGATGGAAAACGCGAACAGGTTCGACTGCTTCGGGAATAGGTTTGCCGCGAGCCTTGCAAAGGGATAGAGCGCCAATGCCGCGAGCAGGTATATCGGTTTGCGATCCAAAAGACTGGTGAACGGAAATCTCAAGTCGTAGTAAAACTCTATCTCGGGCTTTGCGTGCGGCGCATAAGAGGCGACCGCCTTCACAACTTCTCTCTCCGTCCAGCGATAAACATAGTTTGGGACAATCGTATTTCGTACACCTCCGTGCTCAAGCCCTTCAGTAACAACGTTGCATACCTCGTATTCTTCAGCGAATCCCAAATTCAGAGCAAGCTTCATAAGAAAACTTTCGCGAGCTTCGATGACCAGCACCATGCTTTTGGCCACACGGTACATCTCCAATAATGCGCGGTGCGGCGAGTGGCAATGGTGTAGACCGGCGTTCACGACTACGAAATCGAAATGCGAATCCGGAAATTGCAGATTCTCCGCATCTTGAAAGCTCCAACTGTAAGGCGAGAATTCACTGGCGGGCAAACGAGCGTCCAGATTTGAGATCGTTACATCTTTGAACCCAACCTCAGTGAAGACGGTTTTGTCTTTAGCCGTGCCGCAAACAACAAGCACGCTCATGTCCTCAGTCAAGGCGCCTGAACCCAAGTGCCTCCGAAGCAGCGCACTGTAAAAATGTTTTGCATCATTCCTCTCAATCAGTGTTCTGACCCACGGTTTATCTTGTAGCCTTCGGTGTCCCACAAATCGCCTTGCTTTCCATCTCTACAAATATCCGCGAATGATCTCCTTCAGCTGCTGCGCGCGGTGGCGAAACGTATGTTGCCTCAACACACGCTCGCGTGCGGCGCGTCCGACGGCCAGTCGTTCGGATTCGTGCGCGAGCAAATAGCGGTAACGATCAATCGCCTCGTCTTGCGAGTTCACCACAAACAACTCTTTGTAGGGCTCAAACCATTCTTCGATCCCCAGGTAGGGGTTCGCTACCATACAGGCGCCCATGCTCGCCAGTTCAAACGGACGCGATGATGATGATGCGTAGACGCTTGCATGCGCGTGCCTGGTGATGCACAGATTGATTCTGCTGCGACAGGCATACTCTCGGAGTTTGTTGAAGCTCAAATACGGCAACCGCCCTGCGCGTCCTAAGTTGCCGAGCTTCGTACCTCGCACCGCGAAGCGCGCCTCGGGAAGGGCCTGCGACGGAGTTGTAATCATACGCTCGATCCATTCCGAGCGGTACTCGCGTCCGTGGCCGTAGAACATCACATCGATATCCTGTTCGCGGACGTCCATCGGACTGAAGACATCCGGATCCACACCGTAGAAGAGCGCATGCACCGCTTGCGCGCCCAGTTGCCGCAGGGCCTCCGCGGCGCCCGCGCTGTTGCTGATGAACGCCGTGAACTCAGCGGGATCGGCGCCCTGGTAGATGCGGAAACCAGTTGCGAAGCCCTGCATGTTTGGCAAGCTGGCAGGCAGATCGCCGTCATAATAGAAAACCGGTTTGTTATGCTTCTGCTGAACCTGGGTCGCGACCCCAACGAGTTGATTGAGCGGGACAGTAAGAAAGATTACGGCATCGATATCCGGCTGCGCGGTCAAGATTCGATCGAGATGCCGTTGCCAAATCGGCGCTACTAGCGTTCGCGCCGTCCTGCGCACGAACTTATCCGAGAGGCTCTCCTGTGAACTTACTTGGTTTGGTCCATCTCGTACGATGAATCTCTTGAGCGTATCGCGACTAAGCTTAAACAAGTCTCCGTGTAGCTTGGCGGGATTCGGTTCGGCCCGCCACCACAATGATTCGATTGCCGGGCCTTGGTAAGGAGTGGCAACAACCTCGACGCCGACCTCATAAAGCGACTTAAGGAGCTGCCACCACGCGGGCGTGGCGCTGAAGGGTTGAGTCAGATCAAGTGATGAGACTGCGAACAAGAGTTTCATTGCTTATGCAGGCGCGGACGCTATGCCCTTCTTGGCCAAGGCTTCCTCAGGAGTCCTGACAGCCAGAAAGAAAACGAAAACCAAAGTTGGCCACAATTGCGAGAAAAGACGATCAATTGAAGTCATGAGATGCCAATAGACATCGCGAGGAGTGAACACGTAGACCGCAGAATACCCAACCAGCATGATGGCCATTGCCAGGCTCGAAGCGACAACGCTCGGGCGATCCTCTTGCTTCACTCCGGTCCCTACCAGGAGAAGATAGAAGAGCAGCAGAGGCGCAATGCTGACGACCCCACCCCCAAAGGCCAACCCGTGCGTCATAACCGTGTCCGCTATTGTGAAATACCTCGAGAGATTCAGCAGTTTCTGAGCAAGGGTCGGCCCTTCCGTGCTGAATAGCAATCCGTTGCGCGCAGCAAGCGTTATCTTTAAGTAGATAACGATGAGCAATATGGGCGCTAGTCCTGTAAGATAGAATCGAATTTGTCTGGCGTATTCATTTAGTTCCTTTTTCTTCATCGCGACAACCAGACGCGAGGCGAGTACCGCGAGAATGAACAAGAGACCTTCGTTCTTTGTCCACGCTGAGAAGCCCGTCGTTAAGCCCGCTAATACAAGGAACCCATTTCCGCTCTGTTTGAACCGATCGTGAAAATGAAGAAACACGAACGTCGCCAGGAAGAAAAATCCTATTGGAATGTCCGAATACTGGTTCGCTCCGTGGTTTATGAAGAAAGGAGTGCATACCACAATTAAACCGGCGAGAAGGCCCTGGCTACTTGTTCGGAGAGCGTACGCTGCTGAGGTTACAACGCCGATAGACGCAAGCGTGAAAAGGACAGCAACCAGCGCCGGAACTGCGACGACCTCGCGGCCAATTGACGTCCATAGCGCGGCAACGGCCGCAGGTAGAAGCAACGGATAGTCCTGACCGGCCCAATTCATCTGCTCAGAAAAGAGATCCTTCCAATGGTCGCCGGCTCTAAACAGAAACCGCGCTTTCATATTGTAAACGGCCCAGGCATCCCATTCGCCGTGCGGTTGTTTCAACGATATGAATATGAGAGCTACCGTGGACGAGACCAGCGCGACGATGAAGACTACCGATAGAATCCTTCTCAGTTTGAACCTCGGCTGTTCCTCGACCGCTTCAGTTGGAATTGATCTTCTCGGCGATCTCATCCTAAGAAAGAAGGTTACAAACAGGGCTGCCAGCAGCGTTATTTGTGTCGCGATAAATGCTCTTCTGGACGGGCCAAACAACGACAACTGGAGAAAGTACACCCAAGAGAGAACCCCGAAGCCGACCCCGACCGCAAGGCACAGTTTGAGCGCGAGTTGAGCGCGCACAGAGACCTCCCGCGGCCACAAAACCCCGACAAGTGTCAGGCCGATAAGCACAACCACTGAGAGCGAAAATAACAATGATAGAGTCATCAGAATGCCTGAGTCAGTTTGTGACAAGCATAATAGGGTCACATCTCTTTACTTTCAACTCATTATGGATAACGCAGAATGGCGACTGAGCATTGTTACCGGTGCGGAGGGAGAATCACTGTGCTATTGTATCTCACTCTCAGACGCAGAAACATAATACACTGGCTGGAAACAGACCGTGATTGAGGTAGCGCAGTTTACCAAGAAAGTCAAAACGCACGGATTGCTCCGCGCGTTGTTTTACTCCGCGGAATACCTTGTTCGTCCCTTATGGCGAAAGATTTGGGTAGAGCGCTTTCTAAAGTCTTACTCGCAGCGATTCGAGGACCTGTTAATTGACGAAATCCTCGGCAACAAAAACCCCGGAACATATCTAGACATCGGGGCCTATGATCCTCACCGCCTGAGCAACACGAAGAGGTTTTATGATCGTGGCTGGAGAGGCTGCAACGTCGAGCCTAATCCCAGGCGCTTCGAAAGGTTCGTGCAAAATCGACCAGAGGATATTAACTTGAATATCGGGTTATCTGATTCGGAGGGGAAGCTGACCTTTTATGATGTTGTGCCCGAAGCATATTCGACCTTCTCTGCGGAACGTGTGGAAGAATTGAAAAAGCAAGGCGCCAAGATCAGAGGCCAGATCGAGGTTCCGGTTATAACTATGAAGGACTTGTTCGCAAGATACCTGAGCGAAACCACGGTTGATTTCTGCACAATTGATACCGAAGGACTGGATTTGAGGATCTTGGAAGGCAATGACTGGAGCAAGTTCAGACCCCGGGTCATATGCGTCGAAGTCTCTCTTTCGGAGCGCCATCAAGAAGGCGCCACAGAGCTAGTATCGGTTGAAAGCTTTCTGGCAACTGCCGGTTACGTGAAGTACAAAGAGACAATTGAATTCGGTGTCGCGCTGAACGAGATCTTCGTATCCGAAGTTGGACACCAGCAGTTCGTAAGGCAGGGCTAATATACTGACTGCCTTGCCGCTGAGAGCTGATATGAAAGTAGGACTCGTAGGTTTCGCGGGATCGGGCAAGACGACGGTCTTCAATACGCTGACCGGGCTCAGCGCTGAAGTTGGCAGTTACGGCGCGCGAGAGAAGGCCAATGTCGGAGTGATCAAGGTTCCTGACCCGCGCGTGGACAAGCTCGCCGAGCTGTTCAAACCGAAGAAAAAGACTTATGCCGAGATAAGCTTCGTCGACGTCGCCGGTCCACAAGCTGAAGATTCCGACCGGACCGGAACAGGCCTCGACGCGAAACTGGTTCAGCACATGCGCGAAGTCGATGCGTTGGTTCACGTCGCTCGCGCATTTGAGAGTCCGATGCTGCAACACCCGCCTGACCCGGCGCGTGACATTCGCTCGTTCGACGATGAGCTGATACTGACTGATCTCGTGCAAATTGAAAATCGGCTCGCGCGGCTGAAGAAGGAGAAGGACTCGGCTCGCGAGAGCGAGTTGATGGAAGGATTGAAAGCCGCGCTCGAAGCAGAGAGCCCGCTTCGCGACGTCGAACTGTCCCACGAAGTGCTTGGAATGATCGCCGGCTTCCGATTCTTGAGCCTCAAGCCGTTGCTGCTGTTGCTCAACGAGTCGGAAGAGGCCGTGGCGCATGGAGTCCCAGATGAGCTGCGCGAACTCGCGAAGTCAAAGCGGCTCGAGGTTATCGCAATGTCCGGGAAAGTCGAGATGGAAATCGCGCAGCTTGAACCGCAGGAGCAGCGCGAATTTCTGCAAGACCTTGGCATTGCCGAGCCGGCGCGCGACCGATTCATTCGCGCCGGTTACGAACTGCTGGACTTGATAAGTTTTCTAACCGCCGGAGAAGACGAATGCCGCGCGTGGTCGATCAAGCGCGGTACGAACGCCCACAAGGCTGCCGGCGTGATTCACTCGGACATCGAGCGGGGATTCATAAGAGCGGAGGTTATTCGATTCGAGGACCTAGCGGAGTTC
Source organism: Blastocatellia bacterium (assembly GCA_036505875.1). Lineage (GTDB taxonomy): Bacteria > Acidobacteriota > Blastocatellia > UBA7656 > UBA7656 > Onstottus_A. Next base: position 5,463 of record DASXSR010000037.1, read on the forward strand.
GGCAGCGAAGCTCGATGCCGCGAGCATGGTAAACTCAGGTTGGAAGGCAAGGACTACGTCGTGCAGGACGGCGATGTGATTCATTTCAGGTTTAATGTCTAAGAGAAGCCCGTGGTCAGTAGTCAGTAGTCCGTTGTCCGGCGACGGTGATCGCCCGCGCCGGGAATCTGTGAATGTGAGCAGCAGCACAAACAATGGTCTCGGGACTACTGACCACGGACCACTGACTACTGACGTCCGAGTCGTGTTATTCGACATCGACGGAACGTTGATCAAAACCGTGCGTCGCGGGGAGTATCGCGGGTTGATCCACGCGATGCTTATCGAGATCTTTGGAACGTGCGGGCGAATCAACGAGGTCGATTTCGCCGGTAAAACCGATCTTGCGATCTATCGCGAAGCGCTTGAATGCGAAGGGTTCACGATCGGGCAAATACGAGAGCGCTTGCCGGTAATCGAAGCGGCAACGGTGGAGATACTCAGCCATTTGTCCTCGACCGGGGCAGTGTTTCAACTCTGCCCGGGAGTGCGGGAGCTGCTTGAAGCGCTCTCATCTGATCCGCGATTTCTTCCAAGCTTGCTCACCGGCAACGTTGAGAGGCTGGCCGAAGCCAAGCTGCGAGTTGCAGGCATCTGGCATTACTTCCGAGGCCGCGGCGCGTTTGGCAGCGACGACGAAGAACGCGACCACCTGCCCGCCATCGCGGCTGAAAGGATCAGCGCTCATCTTGGGCACGTCCTCGCGCCGGATCGATTCATCATCGTCGGAGACACGCCTCGCGACATCTCTTGCGCCCGGCATTTTGGCGCGCGAGTGCTCGCGGTGGCTTCTGGAGCGCACAACGTTGAACAGCTCAGGGCTCATTCACCCGATGCCTTGCTCGAAGACTTGAGCGACACCAAATCAGTTCATGGTTTGTTGGCGGAGTTCTGAGGCCACAAGTAGTTGCGCTCGGTTGTCGATCGTGTAGAATTGGGATCAGAGGAGCAGATGGTTCAACAGCCGTTGCGCGGTTGGACAAATGTTGGGTGTCTTATCACGCTCTCGTGATCTGAGAGCTAAAATCCTGCGGTTCCGTTCCGCGTTGCGAGACTGATTATGAATAGCAGGCTTTTGGTCGCACCGTTTGTCGGCCTGTCGTTAGTCCTTGGCGCTTTCGGCCAGCAACCGCAACAACCGGCAGCTTCCGGCACACAGCGACAGCAGGAGCAAAGCGCTCGCAAGAATCAAGACGAAATTGTTCGGATCTCCGTGACGCTAGTTCAGGTGGACGTATCGGTCACCGACAAGAAAGGTCGTCCTGTGACTGATCTTCGCTCCGAGGATTTCGAGATTTATGAAGATGGAAAGCGCCAGCAGATAACCAATTTTTCCTACATCTCGCCGGAACGCTTCGGAGCGACGGAAGCTTCTCCGCCTGCTCAAAGCCGGATCGCCAAGAACCCGCCTCTTTCGCCGCCGGTCCGTTTGCGCCCCGATCAAGTGCGTCGCACGATTGCGCTGGTCGTCGACGACTTGACACTAACGGTCGAGAGCGCGCCTTTTGTTCGGCAAGCGCTCAAGAAGTTCGTCGACGAACAGATGCAGCCTGGCGATCTGGTCGCGATCATTCGAACCGGGGCAGGGATCGGGGCGCTGCAGATGTTCACCGCCGATAAGAGAATCTTGTACGCAGCCACCGAGCGCGTCCGTTGGAGTCCAAGCTCGAGCACGCTGTACACGTTTGCTCCCGTGCAAACAAACGCGGTCAATCCAAATTCGATTGCAGAGATTCTTCATCAGGAAACAAGAACGAGTCAGGCTGATGCGTTGACCAAAGTTCCCGAAAGAGTGACGGATGAGTTGGATCGATTCCGGCAAGAGGTGTTCTCGATCGGCACCCTCGGCGCTTTGCACTTCGTCGTGCGAGCGCTGAAAGACTTGCCGGGTCGCAAGTCGGTCGTGCTGTTTTCAGAAGGCCTGCGAATCTATAACCGCGAGCAAAGCGTGCTTCGAGTCCGCGATGCGCTCAACAATCTCACTGACCTCGCGAACAGATCTTCAGCGGTGATTTACACGATGGATGCCAAAGGGTTGCAACCGCTGACGATGACGGCAGCCGATGATCTTACCGGTGACTTTGGCGCCGTAGATGATCAGGTCAAATGGTTGTCCGAGCCTCGCGCTTACACTGCGCAACGCCGCGACGAATTCTTTGAGTCCCAAGAAGGCTTGAATTACCTCGCCCAGCAAACCGGCGGCTTCTTCGTCAGGAATACGAATGACCTGAATGGCGGCATCCGCCGAGCGCTCAAGGATCAGGAGAGTTATTATCTGATCGGATTCGTCCCCGAAGAGTCCACTTTCAGACGCGACAGGATTCGCGGATTTCACCATCTCAAAGTCAAGGTGAATCGTCCCGACGTGCGTGTCCGAACTCGCAGCGGCTTCTTCGGCATTAGCGACGAAGAAGACAGGTCACTTCAAAAGACACTTGGCCAGACTCTGCTGATGGCGCTGGCGTCGCCGTTCAATTCGGGTGACATCGAGTTGCGGTTGACCTCTATGCTGGGCGTCGATCCGCAGAAGGGGCCTTTCGTAAGCTCGCTCCTGCACATAGGCGCGAAGGGACTGACCTTCGCGCCAGAAGCGAACGGCCAGCGCAAAGCTTCTTTCGAAGTTGCCGCGTTTACCTTTGGCGACAACGGCCGAGTGATCGATCAGAGCATTCGGGGTTACACGATTCATATGACCGAGCGCGAGTACGAACACACTCTGAAGGCCGGCATCTTTTATCGCGTCAATCTTCCGATAAAGAAGCCGGGCGCTTATCAGTTGAGGACGGCGGTGCGTGATACCGCGTCTCTGAAGCTTGGTTCCGCCAATCAATTCATCGAAGTGCCGGACCTGAAGAAAAACATGCTGACGCTTTCGGGGCTGATTGTTCGCGGCGAGCCGCTCCAGAATGCAAGCGCACATACTGCGGCGCAAATCACCAGCACCACCGAAGGCAAACTCGAAGAAGAGAATCCTGAAGCGAGCCCGGCCGTAAGGAGGTTCACGAGCGGGATGGCTCTGGAATACGCCTGCGTGGTTTACAAAGCACGGCTCAACAAAGCGACTGGTCGACCGCAACTCGAAACTCAACTGAGGCTGTTTCGCGAAGGGCAGCAGTTATTCGTGGGAAAAGTAAACTCCTTTGACCCGGCCCAGCAAAAGGACTTTAGCAAACTCGTCGTCGGCGGGAGCCTGCTGCTAGGCAAAGAACTCTTGCCGGGGGAGTATGCCTTACAAGTGACCGTGACTGACAAGCTCGCTAGAGAAGAGAGTCGGATTGCATCCCAGTGGATTGACTTTGACATCGTCAAGTGAGCGGCGTGATCCGGTCTCCCGCTCGACCAAAACCCGCTCGCAACCCAGCTGCGCACGCTGCTGCGCTTGCGCCCAGATACCGGCCGATGTTTTCATTTACATGAGCGGCGCAGTATTCACGACTGCTCACTCCGAGCCTTTGCGATGTCTGCGACACCTCGACTCAGCGAAGATCCTCTCTGGTTCAAAGACGCCATCTTCTACGAAGTCTATGTTCGCGGGTTCTACGACTCCAACGGCGATGGGATCGGCGATTTTCCCGGCCTGATCCAAAAGCTCGACTACATCCAATGGCTGGGCGTCAATTGCATATGGCTGCTGCCGATGTATCCTTCGCCGCTTCGTGATGGCGGCTACGACATTTCCGATTATCGCGACATCCTTCCGGATTATGGCACGCTCGAGGACTTCAAGAATTTCCTGGACGCGGCGCATCTGCGCGGCATCCGAGTGATCGCCGACCTTGTGCTCAATCATACCTCGGATCAGCATCCATGGTTTCAGGAATCGCGCAGCTCACCTGATTCACCCAAGCGCAACTGGTACGTCTGGAGCGACACCGATTTGAAATACCAGGATGCCCGCGTAATCTTTATTGACAGCGAAAAGTCGAACTGGACCTGGGACGAGGAGACGGGCGCGTTTTACTGGCACCGGTTCTTCAGTCATCAGCCCGATCTTAATTACGACAACCCCGAGGTCCAGCAAGCAATCATCGACGTGGTGTCGTTCTGGATGGAGATGGGAATCGACGGGTTCAGGTTGGATGCCGTGCCCTACTTGTTCGAGCGCGAGAACACCAACTGCGAGAATCTGCCCGAGACCCACGAGTTTCTTAAGCGCTTGCGGTCTCATGTCGATGCGCACTTTCCTGGCCGCCTCCTGCTTGCCGAGGCCAACCAGTGGACCGAAGACGTCGTCGCCTATTTCGGAAACGGTGATGAGTGCCACATGGCTTATCACTTTCCGATCATGCCGCGTCTGTTCATGGCGTTGCGTCAGGAGGACCGCAGGCCCATTGTCGAAATTCTGGAGAGAACGCCTGACGTTCCCGGCAACTGCCAGTGGGGAATGTTCTTGCGCAACCACGACGAGCTGACGCTCGAGATGGTGACCGACGGGGAGCGAGACTATCTTTACTCCGAGTATGCGAACGACCGGCGGATGCGTTTGAACATGGGGATTCGCCGCCGGCTCGCGCCGCTGTTCGATAATGGCCGAAGACGAATCGAGTTGATGCACGGATTGTTGTTCAGCTTACCGGGAAGTCCCTTCCTCTATTACGGCGACGAGATTGGAATGGGCGACAACATCTATCTTGGTGATCGGGACGGTGTGCGTACGCCGATGCAGTGGTCGGTCGATCGCAACGCGGGTTTTTCGAGGGCCGATTTCGCGCAGTTGTATTTCCCCGTGATCATGGACCCGGTTTACGGCTATCAGGCGGTGAACGTCGAAGCGCAGCAGCGGGTCTCGACCTCGTTGTTGCACTGGATGCGCAATGCGATCGGGATGCGCGGGCAGCATCCGGTGTTTGGGCGAGGCTCATTGAAGTTTGTCAAACCGGAGAACCGAACGATCTTCGCGTTCGTCCGAAGCTACAACGACGACACGGTGCTGTGCGTGTTCAATCTGTCGCGACACGCGCAGCCGACTGAACTGGATCTTCGAGGCTATGAAGGTTGCATCCCCATCGAAATGTCGGGGGGAGTGAGATTTCCTAGAATCGGCGAATGGCCTTATCAGTTGTCGCTTAATGGATACGGGTTCCTGTGGTTCGAGCTGAAGAGAGAATGACGTGATTCATTCTCGATTCGCGTCCTTAAGCTCCGTGGCATTACTCCGATAGGGCCGGAAGTCTCGCCCCCAATCGATGCCCGTAACTTCCAGGCGGATTCGATCGCCGTCCACCTGGACGAGTAAGTAATGATACGCGTTATCGCCGGGGTTCATTCCGGGTTTGACGAGGTGATCGAGCGACACCTTCTCGGCTGCGTTTGCCTTGATATACTCGCGCAAATCGGGCTCGCCCCGATAGGGGTAAAGCGGCGCTCCGCCACCGCCGGTTACGATCTGATCCAGCCGGTGTTTGCCCTGCGCGTCTTCGTAACGCTCGATCCAATGCTCGAACAAGTGCTCGTGTCCTGTGAACAGGATGGCCACTCGGTGCCGGCGAAATAGAGGCATGTATCGCGCGCGCAACGCAGCCGTGGGAAGCTCGACTATCGCGCCGCCGTGCGGACCGGATGAGAAAACGGGATGATGAAAGAACGCGATGACGTGGCGATAACGTTTGCGATCCAGCCCGTCGAGTTGAGACTTCACCCATTCGAACTGCTTGTCGTCGGCTGCGATGTTCGAATCGAGCGCAATTAAAAACGCGTTGCCGTAACCGAAGGCATACGTCGGATATCCGTCGAGCCGTCGCGGGGTTCCATTGGGCGGGATCAGATTGGCGATGGCGCCGAGATAGTTCTTAAGCCCTTCTTTTCGCATTGGCGCCTCAAGTTCGGCGGCCGGAGTAACGTCGTGGTTGCCGGGCGCTAAAAAGTAAGGCACTCCGCCTTCGGTCGTAATCCGATTGATCAGATCCACAAAGCTCTTGTTCCATTGGCTTGCGTCTCGGCCGTTCACCACTGCGTCTCCGGTCTGAATGACGAACTTCACAGGAGACGGGCCGCTCTCGAGTCGTTTAATCGTATCAAGCACCGAGTCGACGATGAGCGAGTGCTCGTATTGTTGTTGGACGCCGTCTCGCCGCCCGCGCGTGTCACCGTAGACGATGAATGAGAAGCGCGTGACTCCCGCCGAGGATGCCTCTGCCGGAAGCGGATTGCGAGGCGCTGCAATGGCGCGTACTTGCTCGGGAGGTTGAGTCTGCTGGACAGGTTGAGCTTGTTGTCGATGAGCCTGAGAGGATTGCAGACAGGAAGCAACCAGAAGCAACAGTAAAAGGGCTATCCTTCGCGGCATTTGTTCAATTTCTCCTCGATAGACAGAATGAAGTGCAGGTCAAAGAGGTTACTTCGTCAAGAATCCTGAGGCAAGCCAGAAACTCGTCTTCGATGTCGAGACTTGCCCTTCTGGTGTGTTTGGCTGAAGCATAGCTGTCTGATCTGACTGTCGCTGGTCGGGGAGGTTTGAAATCAGACTTTTGTCTCCATATGTGGCGATTGTGAATTTCGTCCCTGTGATTGTGGACTCCAACTGCTGCCGTTTCGCGTCGAAGGTCACCAGAAACACTCGTCTATCAGTTTCCGTCCATAGCTGTCTGAGTTTCTCATCGTCCACAAACAGAGACGGCGCGTCGGGGTAACGCGAGCCGTACTCGAGATTGGATGACGGGACGTTATGGAGCAAGACCGTGCGCCGCGTGTAAAAGGCCACGCTGCAACCTTCTTCGTATTCGCCGTCAATGATGATAATCGAGTTGTCGTCGACTCGACGATTGATCTCGCGGGCGAGCGGCTCCGACGTAAGGCGCGGCGCGAAAAACAGGATGCTGATGTTTGCCGCTGCAAACAAGATCACCATGCCGGTTGCCAGCGCTGCCGCCTTTGCCCACGCCCTTTTGAAGATGTGGTGCAGCGGAAGAGCAATGCCCAGACCAAGCCCCGCCATAACCAAGGGCAGTCTTAATGCGCGAAGACTTTCGGGCGTGAGGTCAAATAGGTGCCCGAGGTAATAGGCGTAGAGATCCGGATTGTCCTTCAATCCTAGAAACTTGTTCGAATCACCGGCGGAAACAAATGCGGCAGCCGCTATGAGCGCAATTCCAATCAACGCGCCAACTGAGGCTAATGCGATGCCTGGCCACCTCACTTTTCTTTCCCACATTGACGCGCATTGCTTTCCTGCCAACAGCGCAAGCGCGGGAAAAGCCGGCAGCGTGTAATACTCCAATCGCGTCGAGAAAGAAAAGAACAACAAAATGATCAACGCCCAAACCACAGGTAAGACGATGGCGTGATTGTTTTCGCTCAGCGCGCGCTTGAAGTTTCTCGGCCGGCAGAGCGTTATTAGATAAATCGACCAGGGAAACAACCACACGAGGTGTAGCAACCAGAAAGGCACAAGCGGCACCGTACCATAATCCATCGGGTAGCGCTTGCCAAGAAACCTCAGCACGTGTTCGTTGATGAAGTAGAACCAGAAGAAGCCCGGATTCCGCAGGCCGATCAGGATGTGCCAAGGCGCCGCAATAAACACAAAGATCAGCGACCCCTTCAGCGAAAGTAGTTTGGTTACGTCTCTCAGCCTCCCGCTGAACAGAAGAGTCGCGAGAATGATCGCAGCAGGGAATATCACCCCGATCAGTCCTCTTGCGAGAACGGCAAGACCCGCCAGAGCATAAAGCCACATCAACGGCGCGGTTTTGTTATCAGCACGCTGCCAGCGCAGAAACGAATACAATATCAACGTCAACAAAAGAGTGAAGAGCGCATCGGGCAGAATTATCATCGTGAACAGGAACGTCCCCACGGAGGTCGCAAGCGCCAAACCGCCAAGCAATCCTGCGCGAACCCCGAACACGAGCTTGCCGATCTTAAACGTCACAAAGACAAGCGCAGTAACCGCCAACGCCGTCGGTAAGCGGGCAGTGAATGCGTTTGCTGCGCCGAACACTTTGTAGGAAATTGATATCAACCAATAGAACAGCGGCGGCTTCTCCAAGAAACGAAGCCCGTTGGCGTACGGCGTAATCCAGTCGTGGCGGGCGTTCATCTCGCGGGCAACTTCGGCGTAGAACGAGTCGGCGTCATCGAGAAGGGCGGGAATGCCCGCGCCGCCGACGTAAACGATCGCCGCTAGCGCGATCAACAGTGCCGGCGACCAGGTCTCGAACTTTCTTGTGAGAGTCATTGCGAGACTGCCGCCCACGTGGTTAGCTCTATTCCCAATTGTCGGATGCGATCCGCGAGAGAGTCGTCCATCAAAGCCGCGAGCTCGCGACCACCGGACATTTTCGGATATGGAACTCCATCCTTGAGGCTCGGATGCAACGCGACCTCAGTCAGGCCGTTTGAAATCGCGCGCAGGTCGTCGATCAATTCTGCGAACCCGTAAGCCCCGGCGCGCTTAAAGCCCAAAAAGTGATCGTTGTGGCGGAGTCCTGGACTTCGCGTCAATCCGCGAGCGATCACGAGCGAGCCTTGTAACGCGAGGCTGGGGATCAAACGGCCGCGCCGATTGTTGTTTTCACGGGGATGTCTGATTGCGCGAATGCCATATTCCTTGCAAAGTCCAACTGCGCAGCGATAAGCGGGCGGGAACGCGTGCACGTGTTGATGGCTGTCGACGTGTGTGACGCGGACGCCCGCTCGCGTTAGTCTTTCAATTTGGGCGCGCCATTCGATCTCGACCGCGCGTGAAACAGCAAACGGACGCAGCGCCCACCTGGTCAGCAGTCGGGCAAGTCCAAGAAACATTCCATTTGCACCGGTAAGAATAGTTACTTCGGGCGCGGTCGAAACAGGCCTGAGCTCGACTACATTGAGGTGGACGCCGGCGCTGAGCTTCGGCGTGTTGCGCAAGAAGCTCACGGCTTGATCCCAGCACTCGCCGTTAGCAAGAACCGATACGCCGCCCAGCAAACCTGTTTGGGCCGCGCGTTCGACCGCAGCGTTAATTTCAAGGGACCGGCCAAAGTCATCCGCGTTTATGATCAGCTTCTTCGATGAGTTCATAGAGGGTCTCGGGCCTTCGCAACGCGTACTTGAGCATCTCGCTCAGTATACCGGCAACTACCCGCGGTCGCGAAAGCGTCGAAAGCCCGCGCGTTCGAGGATAATAAGTGAGCGGGAACTCACGGATGTCAAAGCCTTGTCGTCGACACTCGAGCAACAGTTCGGCGTCGATAAACGAGCCCTCCGATCCAAGCCTCATTCCGTGCAGAGCATGTCGCGGAACCAGCTTGCAGGCGAAGTTGATGTCTTGCACGCGCAGCCCCCACGCAAATCGACAGATCAAGTTGTAACTTTTAGTCAAAACCCACCGCCGCAGCCCTTCGCCTCGGTTGACTCGACAACCGATAACGATGCTGTTGTCAGTCGCAGTCTCGAGCAACTTGGGGATCAGCGCGAAATCAAAAGGGAGATCGGCGTCGGTATAAAGAATTACGTCGCCCTCGGCGGCTGCAAGACCGGTTCTTATAGACGCGCCCAATCCCCGATTGCGTTCGTGCTTGATTAGCCGTACCCGGGGCTCTCGCGCCGCCAACCCGAGGACCAGCGACACCGTGCGGTCTTGGCTGCCGTCATCGATCAAGATGAGTTCCAAGAAATCCGGATCGGCTGATAGCTCCCTGAAGATCGACTCGATAAGAGGAACGACATTTTCTTCTTCGTTGAACAGAGGAACTATGATCGAAAGCGCCTTATGGCGCGCAGAGTTGTAGGATCCCACAGGCCAACCCTCCAAATTGACCACTGCACTATGACCAGACAGCGATCAAATCGATACTGATGCGTAGCACCAAGGACGGGTGGCAGACTTACTAAGTAGGCAGGATCACGTCGGCAATTCGAGGCAAGAATTCGATTGCCTGAGCGCTCAACGCCGGCACCGGAAAGCGGAAATTTTTTTGTGTCCGTTCGCGGCTTTCGAGCGTCTAAACGTTAGCAAGCTGTCGCACCGAACCTGTTTTGTTGTGACAGTGTCAAGGGCTCGTGGCCAGATTCTTGACGGGGTTAGGCCGCGGGCCTTTGTTTCCTCCGTAAACTATTCAATTTTTCGATCGGGCTATTGGGCGAGATGATAAAGAATCGTATCACCTCGTAACAAGCGAAAGTTCTGAACTGAGAAGAGGATTCTACCACAGAATTGCTCCGACGCAACTGAAGTTGACTCCGTTAGCGTCAATGTCCGGGCCGGGCGCGGGTCGCCTCGAAAGCGCGCCGGCAAAACAAAAAGCGCTACTATGAAAATCAACCTTGGGATTTCATCCCAATTGCCCTACTCGACGGGTTGTTCCTGCGGTGTCGGCATGGCGCTCGGCGACTGCTGAGGTAATCGGAAGAAACCTAAAACCGTTATCAACAACAGCATTGCAGCGCTCGCGAAGAACAGGTTTCTAATGCCAAGCGTTTGCGCGAGAGAGCCGGAGATCACCAAGCCAACCAACTGCGATACCGAAAGAACCGCCATAAAGCTGCTGCTGACGCGCCCTACCAATTGCGCAGGAGTTTGTCCCTGCATAAGAGTCTGAGCCGCGACAATCACAAACAGCACCCCGATGCCAAGTCCGAGCATACCCGCCGAAGCTGCAGCGATCGTCTTGAAGGCTGCCATCACGACGACGAAGGCGCCCATCGTGAACAAACCTCCAAGCGCAAGATGCGTCTTGGAGACCTCTTTCCCGAAACGGCTTATCACCACGGTGCCCAGTATCATCCCAACGCCGATCAGCGAGTTGATGATGCCAAACGCGAGTGAGTTAGCTTGCAATTCATCGCGCACATAAACAGCGATCAGCGGCCCAAAACAGGACACGGCGAACATGCCGGCGGCCATCGCGATAATAACGAACGAGATCGTCGGATGAGTGAAGATGAACTTCACCCCTTCAAGCAAGTCATTCAAAACTGATTTCAGCGGGTGGCTGTCCTTGTCCGGCACCGCGGGCTCGCGCGCGATCACAAGCGTCGCGATCATCGACGCCGAGAACAGAAATGTCACGCTGTCGATGTAATAACAGAAGCTGGCGCCGAACCACGCTACAAATGCGCCGGCCAACGCCGGGCTGATTATGCGCATGACCTGGAACGCTTGTTGGATGAGCGCGTTCGCCGACAGCAGCCCCTCGCGTGGAACAATGGTTCGCACCGTGACCGATTGCGCGGGCACGAAGAAAGTCGAAACGGCGCTGAGCAAAAACAGAATGCCGTAGATCTCGGCGAGGTTTCCGGCAAAGACCAGCGCAAGCGCGAGCACGGCGCGAATCAAATCGCTGGCGATCATAGTGCGCTTGACGTTCCAACGATCCACGAACACACCGGCAACCGGGCCAATCACCGCGAAGGGAATCATGAACGAAATACTGATCAACGTGACCTGAACTGCCGTAGCATGGAGATTGAAAGACACGTAGCTGAGCACGGCAAAGATCGCCAGGAAATCACCGAACACGCTGACCACTTGAGCCGTCCAAAGCCGCCGCACGGGTTTGAGCTTGAGGACTTCGCGAATCGTCATTTGCGCAGCGGCTGCCGGTGTAGCGGACATAATCGATCACTCCACTCCACACTAAACTGAATCAGGCATCAAATGTAGCAGCATACGACGGTCAGAACAAAGATGTTCGGAGAGCTGAGGGAGCGAATCCAGCCAACGCCAAGCACATAACGCTCCTTGACCGCTTACCATTCCGTCATTGAATCTATTAGACCAATGAGTGCATTTCGAAGAAGACGGCTTGCGGGTGCGCCGGAGGCGAAAGCAGAGCAGACGCCGGCGTCGCCAAGAGATTTGCTACGGCTGCTCTCTTATGCGAAACCCTATCGCATACGGCTCGGAATCGCATTACTTTCGCTGTTGATCGCGGGCGTACTAGGCCTCGCCTTCCCTCAAGTGGTAAGAATGCTCATAGACGCGGCGTTCATCGAACGCGACTCACATAAGCTCAATCAACTCGCCTTGCTGCTGGTCGGCGTATTCGCTTCTCAAGCGGGGTTCAGTTTCCTGCGAACCTATCTCTTGTCATACAGCGGCGAGCGTATAGTTGCGGATGTTCGGACACAGCTCTACAACCATCTCACCGGGCTTCCCGTTTCGTTCTTTGCCAATCGCCGCGTTGGCGAGCTGACATCCCGCCTCGCGTCGGACGTCAGCGTGGTTCAGACTGTCACGACCGGCAGCATCACCGAGCTCCTCAGATCGAGCTTGATGCTTGTGGGCGGGGTTACGATCATCTTCATCACCAACACAAGGCTTTCGCTTCTGATGGTTGCGATAGTCCCGGCTGTGGTTGTGTCCGCGCACGTGTATGGCCGCTACGTTCGGCGCTTGAGCACAAAGGTGCAAGACCGCCTGGCGGAAGCGAACTCGGTGCTGGAAGAAACGTTATCGGCGATTCGTGTAGTCCAATCTTTTGTCAGGGAAGAGTACGAGCGCAAGCGTTATCGCGATCGCATTCAAGATTCGCTGCGGCTTGCCGTCAAGCGCGCCGTCGCAAGCGGCGGATTTATCGCGTTCATCGTTCTAGTCGTTTACAGCGGCATCGCGATTGTTCTCTGGTTTGGAAGCCGAATGGTGATTGCCGGCCAGATGACTGCCGGCGGGCTGATCCAATTCGTTCTGTACACTTTCTTTGTTGCTGGAGCAGTTGGAGGAATGACCGAGCTCTACGGTCAGTTCAATCAAGCTATCGGCGCGACGCGACGAGTGTTCGAGTTGCTCGATACCAAACCCGAGATAACAGATCCTGAGAACGCGAAATCGCTGGTTGGCGTTACAGGGCAGGTTCAATTGATCGACGTTCACTTCAGCTATCCCGACGAGCGTTCGCTTCCGGTCTTGAAAGGCGTGACCATCGAAGCTAAACCGGGCGAGATCATCGCGCTGGTTGGTCCGAGCGGCGCAGGGAAGTCGACACTAGTCGCTTTGATTCCTCGCTTCTACGATGTTTCGTCAGGCGCGATACTCGTTGACGGCCACGACATCAGATCGGTAAAGCTTGCCGATCTAAGGAGCGCGATTGGAGTCGTGCCTCAAGAGACGACGCTGTTCGGCGGTCCGATTCGCGAGAACATTGCTTACGGAAAGCTGGGGGCGACGGCGAACGAAATCGAAGCAGTGGCTCGCGCGGCGCACGCGCACGAGTTCATCATCGAGTTCCCGGACGGCTACGAAACACTAGTCGGCGAGCGCGGAGTGAAGCTTTCCGGCGGACAGCGTCAGCGCATCGCGATCGCCCGCGCGCTGCTCAAAGACCCGGCGATTTTGATACTCGACGAAGCAACCAGCTCGCTTGATTCCGAGTCGGAACGATTGGTACAAGACGCGCTTGAAACATTAATGCATGGCCGAACGACGTTCGTCATTGCTCACAGGCTTTCCACCGTGCGTCGCGCAGATCGCATCGTGGTGCTCGACGAAGGAAGGATCGTGGAAGAGGGCTCACACGAAGAGCTGCTTTCGAACGGCGGGCTTTACAAACGACTACACGACATTCAATTCAGAGATTATCCCGTTGCTGTTGGCACCGCCACGCCAGCCGACTAATAATTCAATCATCTCTCATAATTCGGAACGAAGAGTGATTTCTGAGGCAAAGCCCAATGCAGCGGCGTCAAGTCCAACGGCGACGAACGCGACCTGACGCATCTCCCGCGAAATTCAGCCCCTGGTCGCACCCCCGGTCCTCATCTGATAAGCTTGGGCGAATAATCTATGCGCACTCTGGATTCGCAAACCGTCACCACAGTCGAGAGCCGGCCGTCGTTTCGTGGGCATTTCAAGATTGCCCGAGTCGACCATTGGATCAAGAACGTCTTCGTATTACCAGGGATTGTCGTCGCTGTAAGCATCGATCGTTCGACGCTGACAAGTACGTTGGCCTGGCATGTGTTGATAGGCTTGCTGTCAGTATGCCTGGTCACTTCAAGCAATTATGTTCTCAATGAGATACTCGACGCGCCGTACGATCGCGAGCATCCGACCAAATTCAGCCGCCCGGTTCCGTCCGGGGAGGTGAGCATTCCACTGGCGTATCTGCAATGGATTATCCTGATGATCGCGGGCGTAGGGCTGGGCCTTATGATCTCAGTTACCTTCGCGCTAACTATGCTTGTGTTATGGCTGATGGCCTGCGTGTACAACATATCACCGATACGAAGCAAGGATCTCCCATACCTGGATGTGCTGTCGGAATCAGTAAACAATCCGCTTCGGATGCTGGCCGGATGGTATATCACGGGCACCAAGGTTATCCCTCCGGCTTCGCTGCTGATCAGCTATTGGATGATCGGGTGCTACTTCATGGCGATAAAGCGGTTTGCCGAATACCGCGACCTTCGCGATCATCCGCGGAGCAAACTGTATCGAAAGTCTTTTGGCTTTTATAACGAGCAGAGGCTGCTGGTGTCGATCGTGTTTTACGCTTCGCAAGCGATGTTGTTCTTGGGCGCGTTTATTATGCGATACCGCTTGGAGCTGATTCTCTCGTTTCCGCTGGTTGCTCTGGTAATGGCAGTGTATCTTTCTCTGGCGTTCAAGGAAGACAGCGCGGTTCAGCGACCGGAAGGGTTGTACCGTGAGCCGAGACTAATAGCCGCCATATTCACTTGCACCCTGATTATGGCAGTGCTCCTTTTTGTAGACGTTCCTGTTCTGTACAAGATATTTGTGCGCAGCGCCCCCTAACGTTCACCGAAAAAAAGCCGCTCATTGCAAAGCTGTTGCTCACGGAGAGACAGGTTGGGTGTGCGTCAGCTTTATGAACGCACCACCAACTCCGTTGGTGGGATTGCACCTTGCGTCGACTTTTTCAGAGCCTGCTAAGCGCGAAAAGCTGACGCCCACCCAAACATGTTCCCCTGCTTTGCCGCAGCCGGAAAAACTGTTATTCTTTGGGCGATCGTCGAAAGCAAGGAGTACCACCTTGGAGCCTCGGCAAAAACGAATCGGGATATTCGTGATCGCGTATAACGCCGTCAACAAACTCGACAGAACGCTGGACCGGATACCGCCGGATGTTTGGGAAAAAGTGGAGGAAGTTTTTCTATTCGACGATTGTTCAACTGATAACACGTTCTATGCAGCTATCGGCTACAAAAGCATAAAACAATTAGACAAGCTCACCATCCACCGCAATCCACAAAACCTTCGATATGGCGGGAACCAGAAGGCCGGTTATCAGTATGCGATCGCGCGGGGGTTCGACATTGTAGTCATGTTGCACGCCGACGGCCAATATGCTCCCGAGGTCCTCAATGACCTGCTGGCGCCTTTGGAAAAAGACGAAGCCGATATGGTTTTCGGCTCGCGTATGTCAGTTGGGGGCCACCCGCTTGCGGGCGGAATGCCGCTGTACAAATTTATTGGCAATAAGATCCTGACCTGGCTTGAAAACCATTTCACCGGTATGAACCTCTCAGAGTTCCATTCTGGCTACCGGCTCTTCAGTTCTGAGGCGCTAAAGAGAGTTCCCTTTGTGCTTAATTCGAATGAGTGGCACTTCGACACCGAGATCCTGATCCAATTCCACGAAGCCGGCCTGCGCATCGCCGAGCAGCCGATCCCGACGTTTTATGGCGACGAGATATGTTATGTAAATGGCATCGGGTACGCCTTTAATTGCGTGAAGACTGCCCTGTGCTATTGGTTGCACAAAGCCAAGATGAGGTACGAGCCGAAATACGACGTAACCGGGGGGCCTTACTCTGACGACGCGGCCGACCCTCGCAGCGCAAACCCACATATCATTGAATGGCTCGAACAGGAGACACCCGAGGAAGTATTGGAACTCACTGTCCCCGCCCAGTATGAAATCACACCTGGCGAAGCCGGGGCTCGGCGGTAGCAGGCCCCAAGAACGATGGCCGAGCACCCTGAAACAGGCAATACGAGATCGAATGATGACTCCGAGAAACCAAGGCTCGCTTCGGCTTTAGCCACTTTGCTCAGGGTTCTGGGGGCAGTGATAATCGGCGCAGCCCTGGTGGTTCCCTTCTATTTCTCGAGAAAGAGCGCCGATCCGAACATAAGCAAGACTGTTGGACTGATAGGCACTCACGACCTTGTGCAGCACATCGCCGTAATGCAGGACTTCGACAAGGTGCTGCGCTCGGGCGTCCTTTATCCGCGCTGGCTGCCGGACATCAATAACGGCTACGGGACCGCCTGGTCCAATTTCTACCCGCCTGTATTCTTTTACTTGTCGTCTCTTTTCAATGCGGCGCTCAAGGATTGGGGTGTCACGTTATTCGTTCTCACCGCTCTGGGCTTTGCGTCCTCTGGCCTTGCGTTCTATTTGCTGGCGCGAACGACTTACGGCGCCTTTGCGAGCACCATCGGAGCGCTGCTTTATATGTTGCTCCCCTATCACATAATCAACATCTATTGGCAAGGCGCAATGCCTCAGCTGTTGGGTTTTGTCTTTCTGCCCCTCGTACTTTACCTTGCTTTCAGATTAGGTTCGCAATCAAGAGCGCGCTATTATGCCGGCCTCGGGTTGGTCTACGGATTATATTTGATGGCCCACTTCCCTGTTGCTTATTTGATGGCGTACGCGCTGGCGGCTTATGCGGTGATTTGGGCGGCTCTGAAAAAAGACTGGAGGATCGCTTTTAGGATCGCCGTCGGAATAGGCATTGGGTTCTTGCTGGCTAGCATCTATCTACTCCCGGCAGCTCTCGAAGCCAGGTTTGCTGAGGAGCACTACCAATCTATCTTCCCTTATCACCTCACCTATATAACACTCCTGCCGCTCGAAGGCTTTGGCAATCTTATTAACCTTTCGTTCACCTTCCAGACGCTTGCGATCGTATTGGCGATCTTTGTCTTTCGACCCTTTCGAAAGCCCGCAAACGAACTCGACAAGAAATCAACGGGTGTTACGCAGACTCGCCTGTGGCTCATTCTGGCGGCGGCCACAACTTTCATGAATACGTCATTTTCGATCTACGTGTCGAAGCTGATTCCGAAAATAGAGATGGTTTTGTTCGCGTGGCGATGGATGGCGATTGCAAGTTTGTTCGCGAGCCTTGCCGCCACAGCAGTCATCGACGTCTTGCGCGCTGATTCCCATCTGAGTCGAAGGCGGCGCTATGCTTATGCGATGGCTATAGGTGTAGTGATTGCATCGAATCTATGGCTCACCGGTCGAGGAGTGATCTTGGGCGCTCTTGCGAACCCAAAGCACAACCAACCCGCGGTTTACGTAGACGCGGAATACACTCCCAGGGAGTCAACTGCGCCGCAGAACTTGCCTGAAACTGCGCCGGTTGTCATTCAGCCGGAAACCGGAACGAGAGAGATTATTCGATGGGAGCCTGATCATCGCGAGATTGCGCTGCGACTTGACCAGCCAGGCGACGTACGTATTAAGACCTACAACTTTCCAGGCTGGACCGCGCGCATCGACGGCGAAAAGGCTCAACTCTCAAGCGATAAAGACGGCGTACAAGTCGTTTCCGTTCCCGAGGGCAGACACAAAGTCGAGACAACATTCGTGAACACACCGCCCAGAACTGCAGGGGTCTTGCTCAGCGCCCTCGGATTCTTGACTGTGATTGGGCTCACCGTCCTGGACGGCGTAAGAGAATCGCGCGTTCCCGAGACGCGCCTCTACACACGCCTGAAGCCGGTCGCGATTACGGTAGCTATTCTGTTGATTGGCGCGGCACTTGTTTTGTTCAACAGCCGCCGACGCTCTAGTAGTGCTCCCACAGCAAAAGTAGGAGGGTCCGGCACCGTCGTTGCCGACGCTAAGCTGCACGTCGACGGCGCATCCTCGGTGCTTGTTGCCTCCGACGAGAAGTCTCTTGGCGATCTAATGAATGCTCTTCCAACAAGGGACGAATCGAAAGTGGATGCGCTTGTTGAGTCCGGCCACGTTCTCAGGGTAGCTAATGACACGCCGGTGCGAGTACTGGAGCACGGTACGGGAAAGACTCGAATCAGGATCCTGCAAGGCGACCACCTGATGGCCGAAGTCTGGGCGCCGGAGAGATGGGTGAAGTGAATTCAGTCTAACCGCCAACTCGTTCATCAGCGGATCACTGTATTCCGCTTCGCTTGCGGCTCAGTTCGGCAAGCGTTTGTTTCAATTGATCGAGTTTCTCGCCGGCCTCGCGATGCTTGCCCTCGGCTGTCAATCGCTCGTATTCGGAAATCAACTGCTGCGCCTGTCTGACGAGCTGGTCAATATCTGCTGAACCCAACTGCGCGGGCGGCTGCGCAGAGGGTTGCTTCGAAGGCGCCTGAGCCTCGGCCTGCGGGGCGGCTCCGGCAGCCGCAGCCTGACGCGGCGCAAATCCGGGGAAGAGCAGCGCCAACGCTTCGTCAAAAGTCTTCGCTGTCTTCAACTGATCTTGAGTGGCGACTGCCACCTGTCTCAACTCGGGAAGCTTCGACGCGGAGCCTTCGGCTTGAAGATAGAACGGCTCGAGATACAGCAGTGAATCAGCAATGGGAATGACCAAGAGGTTGCCGCGCAGCAATTCCGAGCCTTTTTGATTCCAAAGCGTCATTTGCTGAGAGAGCACCGGGTCTTGATTCACCCGCGCCCGAATCTGCGCGGGGCCGTTGACCGTGACGTTCTTTGGAAAACTGTACACAAGAGTGCGCCCGTAGTTCGCGCCGTCGCTTCTCGCCGCCATCCACCCGATCATATTGCTTCGTCCCGGACCTGCTGGAGTGAACGGCAGGATGTTCACGAACTCAAGCTTTGCGTTCTGCTCTCCCGGCAACTGCATAAGCACGTGATAAGGTTGCATCGCGGACGCTTCGGCGCCCGGCTGCGGCGACTGTTCGGTAGCGATGGCCCACAAGTCTTCGTGATTGTAAAACGTTTGTGTGTTCTGCATGTGATACAGCGTGAAAACACGAGCTTGCGCGTCTACCAGCAAACTCGGGTAGCGAACGTGCGCCGCAAGATCTTCAGGCAGGTCGCCCCGCGCCCGAAATAGATCGGGAAAGATATCCTGATATGCTTTGATGATCGGATCATCGGGTTCGAATACATAAAAAGCGACAGTCCCCTCGTAAGCGTCGATCACCGCTTTCACCGAATTGCGAATGTAGTTGAGATTTCGATTAGCCACTGGATAAGAGGTCGAGTAGGGATACTCGTCCGAGTGGGTGAACGCGTCGATGATCCAGTACAGCCGGCCTTCTCGGCTTATCACCAAGTAAGGATCGTCTTCGAACAACAAGAACGGAGCGATCTGTCGGACTCGTTCGGCGACGTTGCGACGCATCAACAGGCGACTGTCGGAGTTGATGTAGTTCGAAAAGAGCAGGCTCGTTCCGTCTCCCAAATAGATGCTCAGCGCGAGCTGTCGCAGCAGCCCGCCGACCGGTATGCCGGCGTCGCCTTCGTAAGTCGTGCGGGAGTCCTCGTTACCCGCCGCCGGGTAGTTGAACTCAGGGGCCGTCGCGCCTTGAGGCTTCGTGCGCAGGTACACGTGCGAGTTGCTCTCTTCACCAAAGTAGATCTCCGGACGCGTGACCTTGATCTCTGGAGCCGAGCTCTCTACCGGCATATTCTTGAGCACCAGGTTCGGCAATCCTTCGGGCGTGAACTCATTTACGGTGTTCGTTGTCACACCGTAGCCGTGGGTGTAGACGACGTGCTGATTGATCCAGTTTCTCGACTGCTCGGGCAACTGATCGACGTTCATTTCGCGCGCCGAAAGCATCACTTCGCGCAGCCTGCCATTGATCATGTAGCGATCGACGTCGGGAGTTCGGAAGTCGTAATAAGTGCGAATCTCTTGTATCTGAGCGAGGGTCGATTGAAGGGCGCGGCGGTCCCACAATCTGACGTTGTCGAGAGTCTCACGATTCGCTTGGAGCTCCTGAGTAGTCAGAGTCGGCTTCGGCTCGAAGGGCCGCTCCTCGAAACGGTCAATCGCGAACGCGTATCGCGTCATCTTGATGTTGTGATCGATGAACGGCGCTTCCTTCGCCAACTCGTTTGGCTTGACCGAGAACGAGTAGAAGGTGGCCGGGATAATCGCAACGCCGACTATCCACACCGCGACGACCAGGCCCGCAAGCTCGAGGATCGTTCGCACCCGCTTCATGAAAAAGGCGTTGGCGACCAGCGCGATCGCAGACATCAGCAGAAGCGCAATCACTACATTCATCGCCATCAACCTGACGTTAGCGTCGGTGTAGTCGATGCCGGTGAACAAGTCATGCCGGCCGTGCAGGAGATCGAACCGATCAAGGTAAGTGCTCGCTGCGAGCGTCAAAGCAAAGAACGCGGCGGCAAGGCTGACCGCAGAAGTAACCCGGCGGCGCGTATCTTTAGTCAGCGAGCCGCGTACGCGCTCGAGATACCAAACGTAACCCGAAGCGACTCCGATTGCTATCAGCACAATTACCGAGATCGTTTCGATCCATCCGACCACCAGCTCGAGGACCGGCAGCCTGAATAAGTAGAAACCGACGTCGCGCCCAAAGATTGGATCGCTCACTCCGGCTTGCTGCGAGTGAAGATACAAAGCAAAGTGCGGCCATTCCCCGCTCATGCTTATCGCCGACAGCAAAGCTACTGCCGCCGACAGCACCCAAACCCCCGGCCTGTAAATCCACGGCAAGAAGTTTATGTCTTGCAT
The DNA here is from genome assembly GCA_036505875.1 of Blastocatellia bacterium. GTDB lineage: Bacteria > Acidobacteriota > Blastocatellia > UBA7656 > UBA7656 > Onstottus_A. The sequence continues at coordinate 26,100 of DASXSR010000037.1, forward strand.
ATCTTCGGCTGATGAGAGCCGAAACCTGGGACGCTCATTGAGCTCGGGCAAGACACGGTTCAGGAAGACAAAAGGAACGCGGACTATCAAGAAAGAGACGACAAAGAAGATCAGAAAGAGCAGCCCGCCCAGTCGGAATTTGTACCAGTAAACTTTTGAATAGCCGACCGCCGAGAACCACAGCGCGTCGATGTATATGTTCAGGAATTGAGATCCAAAAAGCAGCGCCGCGATGATGATCACGACA
>DASXSR010000038.1:0-6106 GCA_036505875.1 Blastocatellia bacterium
AGAACGCGGACAAGCCGTACAGCAGCAAGAAGCTGCGCGAATGCTACCGCCAGGGCGCGCAAGCCTTCGGTTGGGACAAGCGCAGTGTTGCGCCGCGCTCGCCGACCTTTTGTTGAACCTCTTGTACCGACGCTGAGAAGATGTCTGTCGAACGTGCAGCATGTTCGGCAGACACATCCGAGGCGAAAATTGGAGCTACGTGGGCAGGCCTCAGCCGCTTCCCTTGCACGCCGAAAAACGCCATGTCTTTTTGCGCTGGCACCTGCAATTCTCGGGGCATCGGTTTGAGATTTTCATGCACGCCGGCGAAGTTGTCCTCTGCGACGATGATAACTCGCCTACCAGATCGCAGAATAGCGCCGGCGCACTCGCGCATGGATCGAGCGAACTGACGATTGTTAAGTTGCGAGGTGAAAGGGAGCGCCTGCGGCGCCGTTCTTGCGCAAGCCAATCGACGACCTGACGGTCGACGTGTAGCTGTTGGATCAGAGAGATTGCCGTTGCGTATTACCGCATTGGTTGCTTCAGCACCAGATTCGTCAACCAGTAAGCCCCCCACTGCGAAGGTCCCCTGCTTTCCTGCTTCTTCCGGGGACGTCTCACCGCGCTCCTGAAAGAGCTTAAGGGTCGCCGTCACTGAGTGCCCGGGAAATCCCGCCGCGCCGCGACGGTCGCTACTAGCGCGCGAGCGGCCCATTTGGGCGTGGTGAGCGCGGTGCCGTCCTTCAGCACGATCGTGGCGGCCGGGAGAGAGCAAGCGGAGAACGACCGGTCGTTGGAGTGTCAGCCTGTCGGCGCAGGTGCGAAGCCGAGTCTCGCGGCCATATTCACTAGGTCGGCGAGAGAGCGGGCCTTCATTTTTCGCATCACCTTGCCTCGGTGTGCCTTCACCGTGATCTCGCTGATGCCGAGCTCGAAACCGACCTGTTTATTCAACAGGCCACGGACAACCAACGCCATGACCTCCCGCTCGCGGCGACTGAGTGAGGCGTAACGGTCTCGGAGCCCCCGTATCTCCGCCTCGTAATCAAGTGCAGTCCTGCTACGCTCGAGGCCCTGCCGGATGGCACTCAATAGCGCGTCGTCGTCGAATGGCTTCGTCAAGAACTCGACAGCTCCCGCCTTCATGGCCTGAACCGTCATCGGAACGTCGCCGTAACCGGTGATGAAGATGATCGGCATGTCCGTCCGATCGACTGCGACACGCTTCTGCAAATCGAGGCCATTGAGGCCCGGAAGAGTAACGTCGAGAACCAGACAGCTCGGGACAAGGACGCGTGGGCGAGACAGGAATTCCTGCGCGGACTCGAATGTCTCCGGCTGCCAGCCTGCGTTGCTAATCAGCGATTCGAGCGATTCGCGCACTGAGACGTCATCATCGACGACGAACACGATTGGTGTAGCGTGCGACATAGGTGATGACCTCGCGTCATGGTCAATCGCGCTCGCTAAACTCATAGTATTCGCCTATATCCCTAGGGTGCAAGAGCGTGGCGCATCGCTCAGCTCACTCGAAAAGCGGCATTGAGCGCCCTAAGCAGAGCCGCATCGCTGAATGGCTTGGACAGGCACTCCACGGCACCCTGTTCGAGCAGGCGTGGACGGACGGTCTCATCTCCGTGTGCGGTGATGAAGACGACCGGAATCTCTTGCCGGCGAAGCGTCAATTCCCGTTGGAGATCGGGTCCAGACATGCCCGGCATGGCGATGTCGAGGATCAGACATCTGGTCTGACCGATGTAATCGGATGCGAGGAACTCTTCCGCCGTCGAGAACGCCTGGACCGCGAAGCCTAACTCCCTTAGCAAGTCGGGTAGCGACTCGCGTACGGACTCATCGTCATCAATAACCGCCACGAGTGAACGTATGACCATCACAGATTCCTCGTGACGTGCTGCACGCCGCCAGTCACAGCAGGAGTCTGAATGGCGCCGAGACTGTGGGCGCCCGTTCTACACTCGGATCTGCACGGAATAGAAAATGCAAACGTGGCTCCCGGACCATCATTCGGCGCTGCCCACAGACGGCCATGATGAGCTTCGATAATGGAGCGACTGACGGAGAGGCCGATCCCCATGCCGCCGCTCTTACTGGAGTAGAACGCTTCGAAGAGTCTGTCCTGATTTTGCGGCTCGAAGCCTACCCCCGCATCTTGCATGGTCAGCAGCACATGATCGCGTTCGTCGCGTTCGGTTTTGATCAGCAATGTCCTCGGACGACCGTCGACGGCGCTCATCGCGTCTGACGCGTTCTGGAGCAAGTTCAGGATCACCTGCTGAAGCTGCACACGATCGCCTGTGACGAGCGGGAGGTCGTCGGCAAGTTCAGTCCGCAGACTCACCCGCTCTCCCTGAAGTTTACTCAACGACAGCACAATCACCTCTCGTGTAGCCTCATTCAGATCCACCGATTCGATCGTGGGGTCCTTCTTGCTAAACAACCCGCGCAATCGTGTGATCACCTCAGACGCACGGTTGCCATCGCGAATCGTGCGCCGCGCGGTTTCGCGCGCGCCATCGATGTTTGGAGGATCAGCGGCCAGCATCCGCAAACAGGTGTTGGCGTTTGTGATGATGCCCGACAGCGGCTGATTGACTTCATGCGCGATCGACGCCGTCAATACGCCCAGGCTTGTGACCCTGGCCACGTGCGCGAGCTCCGATCGGACCTTGCTAAGCGCCTCTTCGGAGAGTCGGCGCTCGGTTACGTCCTGAACCGCGCCGATGTATTCCAGTCGACCATTCTGGTCTCGGGTCCCGTGAGCGACAGTGTGCAAGTACTTAAGCGAGTGGTCGGGCATCTGCAGCCGGAACTCGAGTTGCACATCACTGCCGTCCTGGCGAGATCGCTCAATCTGTTCCTCGAAGGCTGATAAATCTTCTGGGTGGATTCGAGTACCGATCAGCTCAAGGGTCACGGGCACGCCCCGGTCAAACCCGAAAATCCGATAAAGCTGCTCTGACCACGTGATTTCGTCCGTCGCCACACGCCAGGAAAAGCTGCCGGTTCGACTGAGATGTTGGCCTTCAGCGAGAAATGCCTCACTGCGCCGCAACTCCTCCTGAGCCCGTTTGCGTTCTGTGATATCCATTGCCGCGGCGATGTACTCAATGTCGGCGGATTGGCTCGCCGAGCAGTGACCAATACCGTGCACGTATTTGGTCAAGCCTCCAGGGAGAAGGAGCCGGTATTCAACTTCGTAATCCTTTTTCTCTCTAATAGCTGCCGACCGAACCTGATCAAACTTCGAGCGATCTTCCGGATGGATGCGCTCGAGAAACAGCGGATACGAAGGTTTGGTTTTTTCTGAATCAAAACCAAGAATGGCAAAAAACTCTTGCGACCACACAAGTTCTCCCGTGCGGACGTTCAAATGCCAACTTCCAGTGTGGCTCAATCTCTGCGCTTCAGCCATATAAGCTTCGCTGCGCTCAAGGCGCAGCTTCTCTTCGGCCAACCGCGCCCTGGCATCCGCTAATTGCTTGTTCCGCTGCTCCAGTTCTTCAGTCCTAACTCGAACTTGTGCCTCCAGACCATCGTTTAGTTCACTTAATTCCGTTTCCGCCTTTTCGCGCGCGGCGATTTCCAATTTGAGATCCTCAATGGACTTCACGGCTTGATATGCCGCCGACGCGAAACGACTCATACTTTCGAGCAGCCTTAGGTCCTCGGCGTCGAATTTGCGACGATTATTGTGGGCGATCGCCCAAATCGTACCGACCGCTTTACCGTTTACGTAAAAAGGAACAAGCAGTCCCTCGTCGGCAAGCGGCATCGCCGTGCTCAAATATGGATAACGCCGTTCCCAATGAGTGAATAGCATCGGAATATTGTGGTCGAGCACATCGCCACATGGGCCGAAATCGCGCGGGGTACCGCCGCCGATGTGTGGCCGCCACGCACCGGCGATAGCTGCCCAGTAGAACCTCTTTTCGTCTTTCGTCAGCAGACTTAGGCCGGCTGAATCGGCATGCAAGATCTCGAGGACTTTATCAGCCAGCGTTTGCAGAATGGTGCGCGGGGAGTCGGCTAGCGCGCTGGTCAGTGCCACGAGTGCGGAGTTCTCCTTCTCGTGATCAGGCGGACGCCATGGGCGATTAGGCAACTCCTCCGTACAGAGGATTGATTCCAAGGAAACCGCGCCATCTGGCATTGAGGTTTCCAGTGGAACGTCATTTTGGGAATTGGCAGACTCGATCACGGTTTCACCCCCATGAGAATTACGGCGCAGCGAGGCACTGCTTCTTCGCTTAGGTGGCCCTCAATTGCGATTCGTACAATTTAGCGAATGAGCCGATTTTGGTTCTTTCCCGGCGGCACTCCATCACACGAGGATGCGCCATTCCATGCGAGAACGTCCATAATACCATGGTGTCGGTCTGGAAGGAGACGGAGGCGATTTCGTGAGAATTACTGCACGCTCGACGACATTCTGCAGGTTCTGGATTACCTGGCCACTCGTGCTGAGTTGAGTTTCCGTCGTCGTGCGTCACACGCGTCTGCTGACAAGCTTCTCGAAGAGCTGCGCGAGGGGATTCGCCCACTCTCCGAGGCGTTGATGGAAACCGAAGTGTGAACGCCGCTCGTCGTGCCGACTGATGCGAAAGTATTGACGATACCATCGTCCTATGGATTCACCCCCCACGCTTCTGGTGTCATCGCGTCTGTGCTTTTGCGTATCGCATACAGCGCTAAAGTCCGCACCAGGAGAATGATCATGTCTGCTTTGGTTTGGGCTGGAGACGCGGCGACGAATGAGAAGGCGGTCGTCCACGTCATCGATGATGACGAGTCGCTGCGCGACGCGCTCAACGGGCTGCTGTGGTCCGTTGGTCTCGAAACCCGCACCTACGGATCGGTGCGCCAGTTTCTCGACGCGCGCGCGCAGGACCGCCCCGGCTGCATCGTTCTCGACGTTCGGCTTCCCGGCATCAGCGGGCTCGACTTTCAATCCCAGCTAGCGGGGCTCGGTATTCATCTTCCTGTCGTCCTGATGACCGGACACGGCGACGTCCTGATGTCCGTCCGTGCTATGAAGGCCGGCGCGGTGGACTTTCTGCCAAAGCCGTTCCGCGAGCAAGACATGATCGACGCGGTCTCAATTGCGATTGAGCGGGACCGGCAGCGACGCGCCGCCGACAGCAATATCACCCGCATCCGCGATTGTTTCGCCACATTGTCGTCGCGGGAACAGCAGGTCATGGTGGGGGTGACAGCAGGAAAGGTGAACAAGCAGGTTGCCGGCGACCTTGGCGTGAGTGTGATAACGGTGAAGATCCATCGCGGCGCCGCGATGCGGAAAATGTGTGCCCGCACGCTCCCTGATCTCGTTCGTATGGCGGACGCATTGAAGCTGCGCGCTTCACAGCCGAGCAACAGCCCGTTTTCGCCGTCCGCCGACGGGCGCGACAATCTGATCCGGCATCATTCCGACCGTTCTGGCGCCGTTCAACGAAGGAACGGTTTTGGCCGCGCTCGATGACATTCTGCCGTTCCCGGATCTTGCCCTGCCACTCGTACTGCTGGAGTCGATTGCCGTCGTCGCCGTGACACTTTTGTTGACAAGCTTCTCGAAGAGCAGGGTGGCGATGCGCTAGGGGATTCGCGAGCTGTTCGAAGCGTGAATGGGAACAGAAATGTAAGCGCCGCTCGTCGCGCAGACCGATCCAAAAGTATCGACGACACCATGGTGCAATAGATTCACCTTCGCGCTTCCCGCATCTGCGTATCTGCAACAAAGACCATGTCACCTGTTACCGAACGCCGGCATTCGATAATCGACCATGAAAGGATATCCGCAATGACCGTCGTCAAGGCCGCCGCCGTACAGCTCAGCCCTGTCCTCTACAGCCGTGAAGGCACGGTGGGAAAGGTTGTCCAAAAGATCATCGAGCTTGGTCGCCAGGGCGTACAGTTCGCCACTTTTCCGGAGACGGTCGTGCCGTACTACCCCTATTTCTCCTTCGTCCAGCGGCCTTTCGAGATGGGCGCGGAATCCCTCAGGCTGCTCGAGCAATCAGTGACCGTGCCGTCGGCGGCCACGCACGCCATCGGCGACGCCTGCAAGCAGGCCGGGATGGTGGCGTCCATTGGCGTCAACGAGCGC
>DASXSR010000039.1:0-33920 GCA_036505875.1 Blastocatellia bacterium
AGAAGGCAGTAGGCAGAAAGCAGAAGGCAGAAGGCAGAAGGCAGTAGAAAGAAGGCAGTAGGTGTTTCTTAGGGTTTGTTCACATCGTTCTGGAGGAGAAAAACTTATGCTACGCGGACACAGAGATTTGAAAGTGTTTCAGTTGGCTTACAAATTGGCGATGCGGATCTTTGCAGAGTCGAAGAGCTTTCCAAAAGAGGAACGCTATTCGCTCACTGACCAAATTCGCCGCTCATCTCGTAGTGCGGCAGTAAACATCGCAGAGGGCTTTCGCAAGCGGCGATACCCAAATATGTTTGTTAGCAAGCTGGCCGATTCGGATGGGGAAGCCTCCGAAACCCAGGTTTGGCTCGATTTCGCTCACGACTGCGGTTACCTGGCTCAGGAGAGTTATACCGAGTTGACGGCTGGTTACGAAGAAGTCGGCAAGATGTTGGGAAGTATGATGGCCACTCCCGAAAAGTTCAAGCAGCTCTAATTTTTGGACACGTCCCTCTTTCTGCTTTCTGCCTTCTGCCTTCTGCATTCTGCTTTCTGCCTTCTGATTTCTACATCCCCATTATGTTATAACCGGAGTCCACGTGAAGGATCTCGCCGGTCACTCCGCGAGACATATTCGAAAGCAAGAACATCGCCGCGTCGGCGACTTCCGACTGATCTATGTTACGGCGCAGCGGAGCGTGGTTGCGCATGTGCTCGAGGATTTTTGAGAAGCCGCCGATTCCTGCCGACGCAAGTGTCTTGACCGGGCCAGCCGAGATCGCATTCACTCGGATGCCCCGCGGTCCGAGGTTCGCCGCCAGATAACGCACGCTCATGTCGAGCGCGGCCTTTGCTACCCCCATCACGTTGTAACCGGGAATCACTCGCTCGCCGCCAAGATAGGTCAGCGTCAATATGCTACCACCGCGCTGCTCCATCAACGGCGCCGCCTCGCGGGCGATTGCCGTCAACGAATAGACGCTTACATCTTGCGCGATTCGATAACCCTCTCGCGAGGTCTTCAGGTATTCACCTTCCAGTTCCTCGCGCAACGCGTACGCGATTCCGTGCACGACGAAATCAAGCGAATCGAATTCTGTCTTGACAGTCCCAAAGACGGCGGCGATATCCTCGTCTCGTGTTACGTCGCAAGGAAGAACGAGCGGCTCCTTTAGCGATGCGGCAAGCTCTCGCGCGTTCTCTTCCAGCCGCTCGCCCTGATAAGTGAGCGCGATACGCGCCCCTTCTTCCGATGCTCGCCGCGCAATCGCCCACGCGAGGCTTCGCTTGTTCGCCACGCCAAATACAATGCCTGTCTTTCCGTTTAGAAGCATCTTTCTCTCGCCCTACGTTCCAAGATTCAGCACTCAACCGTCGTTCCATCAAACCCGGACGCGGCGCCCAACTGACAGTCGGTGGTTAATTAACACCTCACTTCAGTGAGGCGGAGCGGCGACAAATGAACCGTGTAGGCTCCATCACACCCACCTCACTGAAGTGAGGTGTTAATGAATTGTCACTTCTTCTACTGTCTTCTGTCGGGAACGATTTTCACAGTCAGCTCTTTCCCATCCCGCCTGATCAGCGCTTCCACTTCTTCTCCGGGTCGCATCTCGCCCAGCGCATACGTGTAGTCGTAGACATTCTTCACCGGAGTCTTGCCGAGCTTCAGGACTACATCGCCGGCGCGAAGACCAGCGCGTTCGGCGGGCGAGCCTGGGCGCACCCCGTCCAGCTTCATCCCGTCGCTTTGATCGGAGTAGTTGGGAACGGTCCCAAGATAAACGCGAAACCCTCGCCCGGTTGGTCTCGAATCTACCTTCACCTTGGTGAACGCGATGCGCTGAGGTTCATTTGCCACTCCGACGGCGATCTCGCGCACGAATTCCGCAACTTGCCTCAAGCCTTCGGCATTGATTTTGTCGGCTGTGTCGGTCGGCTTGTGATAATCGTCGTGTGAACCCGTGAAGAAAAACAACACCGGAATGTCGCGAACATAAAACGATTGATGATCGCTGGGCCCGAAGCCATCTTCGCCGTAGCTGAGCTGAAACCGGCTCCCAGAGCCGGTTCCGTGGCCGCTTGTCCGATAAGCTTCAGCTTGTCGTTCCGCTGTTGCGTGTTCGTTGCCGTTCAGCTTCTCGAGCAGCGGCTTCCAGGCTGGGGACGTGCCAACCCCTCCGATGAACAGCGAGCGATTACGCAACCGCCCGATCATATCCATATTCAGCATAGCCACTGTCGAAGCCAGCGGAACGACCGGGTTCTTCGTGTACGCGCCCGAACCCAGCAACCCGAGTTCTTCTCCGCTGAACGCGATGAACACGATGCTGCGTTTAATCGTGCCCCGCTCGGATGCAAGCACGCGTGCGAGTTCGAGCAGCCCCGACGTCCCCGACGCGTTGTCGTCAGCGCCGTGATGAATTTGACCTTCGGGATTTGCGGCGAGCGACTCCTGCCCGCCCAATCCCAGATGATCGTAATGCGCGCCGATGATCACATACTCAGACGCGAGTTGCGGATCGTTGCCCGGGAGCACGCCGACCACATTCGCGCTATTCCCGTTGAGCTTGACGACATCACTCTTGAACTCGACGCTTACATCCTTAATCGCAAACGCAGACGCAGGTTCCTTCGCTCGGGCTTCAGCATCAGCGAGCGAAGCGTGGCTCGAACCAAGAATCGATGAGGCGGCGTCACGGCTGATGACAACTGTGGTGATTCCAGAATCGAGAAAGTTCAAATCGTGACGGAGCCGCGACAATCGATCGTCGCGAAAGTTCGTCTCGGCGCTGACGAAGATCACTCCGCTTGCGCCCTTCTCTCGCGCCTTGAGAGTTTTGTTTTGGATCTCGAGTCCCGGCTGGGTGTAGTCGGCAAACCGCCCGTGAGGATTATCACCGTCCGGGCTGCCTCGCAAGATCATAACGATCTTTCCCTTCGGATCGACGCCGGCGTAGCTATCGAACTGAAGCTCAGGCGCGCTGATGCCGTAACCGACGAAAACAATTTCTCCAGCAACCGGCTGCGAAGGAGAAAAAGCAAGCGGCATGAACTCCTCGCCGACTTTGAGCGCGCGAGATCCGCCCCTCGCTTTGACTTGAAAAGTGTTTTGACCGCCGAGCTTCACCGCTGAGACGAACGTAAACGGTTGAAGGAACCCTGATGTTGAGGCAGGCTTGAGTCCACAATCTCGGAATTCTTTTTCGATATAAGCAGCAGCCGCATCAGCCTCCGGCGTTCCAGCGCGCCGGCCTTGAAGCTTATCGGAAGCGAGAAACTGAATGTGTTTGGTGACGCGCTCAGCCGAGACTTGCGCGCTGGTGGCTACGCTTCTGGCACTGTCGTAAATCGCTACCGAGGCCGTCGGGCGAAATGCGACGGCGAAGGTCGCGATTAGAATTGCAAACAGGGCCTTAAACAGGCTGGCTCTTTTCATTGACGAGAAATCATATCGAGGCCTTCGAATCAGTGTCAATTCTAGCTCCTGGCGGCTAATCTCAAATCTTCGGACCGCCCGTGCTGCGGTGCACAAACATTCGCGGCGCTGCCGCCAGTAACCCCAGCAACACGAACGCAAGCAAGGTAGCGGGCGCTTGGATTCCTCCAGTTGTGGCTAACATTGGCGCTCGAGCCAACGACAACAGCTGCGACAGCCCTAGCGAAATCAGTAAAGCCCACCACGCCCAACGTTCGCCTCGGCGATAAGGAACCAGAGTAACCACAACGGCGAGAATACCGTAGCCCATCGCCCACGTCGCAGCGGTTGCGCGGCGTCCTCGGAAGGCCTTGACTGCCTCGTCGCCCCCTTGCTCGCGCATCTGCGTGAGGCTGTACTCGCTTGTGAGTCGGTCAGGTTGGCCGGTGTACGCCCTCCAAAGCGACACGGCTGAGAGCAGGACAATGGCGCCTGAGATGATCAGCAGGATCACCCAACTGGCAATGAATAACAGTTTTGTGCCTTTCATTATTCCCTTCTGAGAGTCCGTGGTCAGTAGTCCTTAGTCCGTAGTGCTGAGTCTTCGGATACGCTACGGGCTACTGACTACTGACTACGGACTACTGACTAAATTTGTTTCTCGGTCAGCGCGACTTCCAGCAGAATCAACTTCTGTATCCCGCGGTAGAATGGCTCGATCTGACACCATTCTCCCAACGAGTGATCTCCGCCACACGGGGCGCAGCCGGTCGAAATTGCCGGCAGGCCGGCCAATAACGCTACGTTCGCATTGTTCGAAGCTGTGTTGCCCACGGGCACGTTCTCGAAGCCAATTGCGTGATGCACAGCCTCCGCCATTCGAACCGTAAACGATTCGCGGCTGCCGGGAATCTGAGCCGCGGGCACTTTTTCTTCAGGCAATTCGGTCTTCACTTTCATGCCGACGCGCTCGGCTTCTTCGCGAAGTATGACGGCGATCTTCTGCTCGAACTCATCGATCAGCTTTTGATCGGTTGACCTGAGATCGACCGTGAACCACGCGTCCGCAGCTTTCGCGTTGACGACTTCTGCGCCGCCAAGCATCCCGATGTTCAAATGAACAACCGGGTCCTTGGGCAATTCCAGCGCGTAAATGCGACTGATTGCGCGAGCGAGCGGAATCGTAGCCGAATAGGGAGGCGATTTTGAAGTCGTGTGCCCGCCCGGACCGATGAAGTGATGCTTGTACCAATTAATGCCAATGCCGCCGTAGTTCAATCCTTCGTAGCCTCCGTCGAGCGCGACGTATTGTCCGATGCGAGCTTTGTTCTCGGCGATGAAATGCTTGACTCCGCCGAACGAAGTTTCTTCTTCGACGGTGAAGACAAAGATCAGGTCAGATTTCGTCTTAATTCCTGCTTCATCGAGCGCGCGGATCGACGCAAGAATCGCTTCGACGTTGCGGGTGTCGTCGCCGACTCCCGGAGCGTATATCTTGCCGTCGTGAATCTCGGCTTTGATCTTCAGGCCCGGTTGAAAGACCGTGTCGAGATGAGCGTCAAACACGACGGGCTTTGCGCCGCCGGAGCCCTTGCGGATAGCGATCAGATTACCCTTTGAGTCGTAATAGATTTTGTCGAGCTTGCAAGTTTCAAGCATTTTGCGCACAGCTTCGGCGCGTTCGTGCTCTTTGCCAGAAGGCGCGTTGATCTCGGTCAGCTTGGTCCATTCGGTGAGAATTTGATCCTTATGAGCGTCGACGTAATCGAAGGCGCGCTTCACATCAGAGCTCTCGATTAGCCGCTTCGCTTCTGCAGTGAGGTCCTGCGCGCTGACATTTGAGCTGACCAGCAGCACGCCCAGCGCAAGCGCCCTAAGACTTTTTTTCATTCCATGTTTCCGATCGAAGCGTTTAGCGACAAAAGCTCATTGTAAGTTGCGACCGCGTTGGAGAGCAAAGCGGAAATTCTCGGCGGAGGTCGCCGCGTGCGCCGTTCTCGCAGGCTCGCTGGGAATTCAAGATGAGCTCCACGAGGAAGACACTACTGGCTCGTAAGCGTGGCGACGTTGGACAACTGCCCGTCAGCGTTTCGAACCTGAACCGTTATTGATCCCGGACCGGGAATTCGGCCTGTCGAAAGACCAGCCGTTAACTGAAGGCTGTCAATGAAAGCCACTGTGTCAGCCAGAACGCCGTTGATGATCACCTGTGAAGTGGCAGCAAAGTTGGAGCCCATTATGTCCAACTGAAACTTCTTCCATTTCGCTCCGGCGGGGAGTGAGTCGATAGGATTCCCCTTCTTCAGCGCCTGCATCGCGCTGATTGTCGGGGCTGGCGCAGGCTCGGAGCCGCAAACTCGCGTCTGAAGCATGAATGGCGGACGCGGATCCTGATCGAAATTGAAGCTGTCGGTCATGTCGTTGGACATCGTGTCGCGAGGCGTTAGCGGCGCAAGGTTGAATCGCGCCTCTGCAAACTTCAATAGCGAAGAGAATTCGTACTGGGTGTGCGAGATGTATCCTTGTTTTGCGAAAGGCGAGATGATCAGCAGCGGAACCCGCGGACCGAAACCGTAGTTATCAACTTTTGGAGGCGGCACGTGATCATAGAACCCGCCGAAATCGTCCCAGGTAATGAAGATCGCCGTCGAATTCCAGTTCGGTCCTTGCATCACCGCGTTGACCTGCTGCACCGTCCAGTTCTCGCCCAGGCAACTGCTGTCGGGCGGATGCTCGCTGGTCGGACCGCTCACGATCCAGCACACGTTAGGCAGATTGCCGTTCATTGCGTCGGTCACGAATTGAGTGTGGTGCACGACATTGCTTGTCCACAGCGCAGTGTTGCGAATGTGATTGATAGCATTCAACGCGGACCAGATGTAACCGCTCTCACCTTGACGCGGAGCGTAGTACCTCCAAGTAAGTCCGGCTGACTGTAGCCGATCTGCAAGGGTTGGAAAATCGAAACAAGGGAATTCTTGGCTGAGGTTGCCCAAGGGGTCCATCACCTGGACTCTTGCTGTTGAGGCGGCATCGCAGCCCCACACGCCTCCCGTCGGGTTGTTTATCGCGCCCCCGGATTGCGCGCCAACCGTGTAGAGATGGTTCGGGAAGGAGGGTCCGGTCAACGATGAAAACATCCGATCACCCAGGACGAAATTGCGCGCGTAAGCGAAGTAGTTAGGTATGTCCGATTCCGCGAACTGAGTGTACGCGAGATAGTCGCCGTTCTGATTGCCGCCGCTGATGACATCGAATTTGTCCATTTTGCCCCCGTCCATCGCGGTAACCGCGGCATTGAAGGAGTGCGAGATGTCGCGGGGCGTTTTATCCGGCAAATGACCAAGCGGGATAACGCGTCCCGTCGAGATAGCGCCGCTCGTTGCCCCATCCGCGCCGGGAAAAGTCCCGAAGTAGTTATCGAAGGTCCGATTCTCTTTTATGATGAAGACGATGTGCTGAATCTTCTCAATCCCCGCGGCGCTCGGCGATTGAGCCGATGCCAACGCCCTCGCTTGCAACAGACGACTCACTGGCGACGTGACTAACACCGCGCAAGAGACGGTGGTTGCCACCATAAGGATGCGTAAGAACGTAGAGTGATGCTTCATAATTCTTGGCCCTCCTCAGCTATGGTCCGGGGAATGTTGGAGGATGACACTCCTTAAGACTCTTATGATTCGACTATGGATTGGATTTCGCGAGGCCTGTGGGTAGGCTGGAACAGAGTCGAAGCCGTAACCGCAATCATCAAGAGAGCGCGGGCAAGCGCGGCCGCTGGGTATGGCGAGGAATTACTCGGAAGACCTATTTCCAATGACTCCAGTGAGCCGGCAGAGCGCGAATCGAGCTTGAGAACAATGGGGGCGGCCACGGAGGGCTGCCCCCAAGTGTTCAGGGATTCGTTGCGCGCCGGGGACGCTCGCGTTGCAAGACTGTGTCGCTCGCGCGAGGCCTTCCCGACATCCGCCATTCGATTCGCTTCGTCGCCAGCGTTGCAACGTCGGCAGTCGCAGCGCCGGAGGTTTTCACAACCGGGTCGAGCTCCTTGATGGTATCTTGATCGCCAATTCGCCCAAGTATCTCGATCACTTTTCGACTGATCTGCGTGCTGCTCGAGCGAATGTAAGGGTAGAGGTCCGAGGGGCTGTTGGCTTCCATCAAGTAAGCGCGCGCCTGAGCTTCCTGATCGGTGTCGAGCTTGCGCACGATGTACTGGATGTTCGTCGCGCTGCCCATCTTGTAAAGCGCCCAGAACTCGGCCAGCTTCACGTCGTTGTTCTTCTCCTTTGCAACGAGCCGCGAGATCTGGTCCAGGTAACGCACGTCGGCGATTCGCGCGAGTCCCTCGATCGCGTACTGCCGCCGATCCGCGTCGTCGCTGGTCATGTTCTCGACAAAGACCTGTTCTGCGTGCTCGTCGCCGATCAGCGAAAGCGCCCACAACGCAGCTTCGTCGCGCGGCGGCAGATATGTGAGCCGCCCCTTCATTTTGTCGGCGACAGCCTTGATTGTGCCCTTCTTTTCCGCACGCAGCCCGTAGACCGACAGCAACGGCATGACCGCCGGTTTGTATTTGAGCATACCAGCGGCAACCATCGCTTGCGTTCGCACCTGCTGATTTGAATCGCGGAAGAAAGGTATTACGTAGCGCCCGGCGGACGGGTCGCCGATCTTGATGAAGGCTCGCAGCACCTCGATGCGCACGTCCTGATCGGCGGCAAGCGCATCGGCCATATGCAGAATTGCGGCTGAGCCTCGCAGCACGCCCAGCGCCCGAATCGCCGAGATGCGCAAACCGCGGTCTCGGTCTCCGCGCGCGGACTCACCTATCGCGCTCACGATCGTCGGATCGATTACCACGTAAGACTCGACGATCTCGTGGTCTTTTGTATCTAGAAAAGGATTGAACAGATTCCAACCCTCGCGGCGGTTGAGGATGAAATCGATGTCGTGCTCGGTGTACAGCGCGACGAGCGACTTGATCGCAATTCCGCGCACTTCGGTATTCTCGTCTTTGAGCGCGTCCAACATCTCGGGCAGCGCTGAAAAATCCTTAATCATCCCCAATGACTGAAGCGCCTCGATGCGGACGTTGCGATCTTCGTCCTTGCGAGAGGCGACTGCGAGCGCTTCGACCGCAAGTTGATTGCGCACTCGGCGTTGGCCAAGCTTGTGAGCGGCGTCGCACCGTGTGCCGGGGTTCGGGCTTTTAAGATACGCAAGCAAAGTCTCTAGCGATTGAGTCTCAGCGTGCGCGATGGCGACCGATGCCGAGAACGCCGCGAGCATCACGACTAGCATGATCAGTTTCTTTGTTGAAGGCATGTAAGACTCCTGAGAGCAAAGACTGCAGGTCTGAAGTTATCAGGACCATCGGGGCTTACAAGCGGGGAACCTGTCCTACCTCGCACATTGTTGTACGCATTGCGAGAGTTAGTCAAGGCGCAAATGTTTCGTTCTTTCGCTGCGTCCGCGAGTCTGGGTGCCCTGAGACCAGCGCTTGTAACCCGGCAGCCTTGACATTAAACTAGGCGAAATCCCGAAAGGTTCTCATGGCCGTAGGTCAAAACGTCTTGCGAAAGGAGGGCTACGACAAGCTCATCGGAGCAGCCCGCTATGTCGACGATATCTCGCTCGACGGGATGCTTTTTGGCAAGACGGTTCGAAGCACGATCCCTCGGGGGCGAATCAAGTCTATTACGTTCGATCCTGCTTATGATTGGTCTCGGATCACCGTTGTTGATTATCGCGACATCCCCGGAGAGAACTACGTCGCGTTGATTGAGAACGATCAACCACTGCTTGCTGAGAGCGAAGTTCGTCATTGCTATGAGCCCATTCTGTTGATCGCTGCCGGGAACAAGCAACTTGTCGAAGAAGCTGCTCGGCACATTGACATCGAATACGGGGAGTCTAATCCGGTGCTGACGATCGAAGAGTCGCTCGCGTGCGCCGAGATTCTTTACGGCACAGACAACATCTTCAAGCGATTCCTGATAGGGCGCGGAGATATTGACGAAGGATTCGCGGCGGCTGATCGAATCATCGAAGGCGAGTATCGAGTGCCGCATCAAGAGCAGCTCTACATTGAGCCGCAAGGCGTGATCGCGATTCCAGGCGACGGCCAGATGACCGTGATGGGTTCGATGCAGTGCCCGTATTACGTTCACAAGGCGCTTAAACAACTATTCAATCTGAGCGACGAGCAGGCGGTTGTCATTCAGACCACGACCGGCGGCGGATTCGGCGGCAAGGAAGAATATCCGTCGATGATCGCGGCTCACGCCGCGTTGCTTGCGCGGAAGGCGAAGCGCCCAGTCAAGATTGTTTACGAACGAGCCGAAGACATCGCCGCGACGACCAAGCGCCATCCGGGAATCGTTCGTCATCGAACCGGTGTGACTCGCGACGGACGATTGATTGCGAGCGAAGTCGATATTGTGCTCGATGGTGGAGCTTACGTGACACTGACGCCGGTTGTGCTTTCGCGCGGGGCGATTCATGCGCTCGGGCCCTATCGCTGCCCGAACGTTAGGATCACTGCCCGCGCTGTGGCGACGAACACGCCGCCCAACGGCGCGTTTAGAGGGTTCGGCGCGCCGCAGGTCGCATTTGCCTACGAGATGCAAATGGAGAAGATTGCCGCTGAACTTGGAATCGATCCGTTGGAGCTGCGGCGGATCAATATGCTTCGCGAAGGCGACATCACTGCGACTGGCCAGCGACTCGGTTGGAGCGTCGGATCGGAAGAAGTGCTAAACGCGGCTGTCGAGCGATCCGGATATTTGAACAGGGGTGGACAGGATGAACAGGATCAAAAGAGAGTCAACAACAAACGACGGGGAGTTGGGTTGGCGTTCTTCTTCCACGGGGCCGGCTTCACCGGCAGCGGCGAAGCGAAAATGAAGGCTCTAGCCGGAGTCGAGTTCACCGACGACGGGCGACCGCGAGTGCTGTCTGGCTCGACGGAGATCGGTCAAGGCACGCGAACGATCTTCTGCCAGATCGTTGCGGACGAGTTAGGAATAGACTTTGATCAAGTTGAGATAGAAGACCCCGACACATCGCGAGTGCCTGACAGCGGACCGACGGTGGCGTCGCGAACATGCATGGTTGTTGGCCGAGTCGTTCAGCTTGCGGCGCGCGAGGTGAAAGAGAAGCTGACGAGCTTCGTTGCCGAACGCTTCGGCGCCCCTGAGGCGAAGTTGACTGAAGGCCGGTTCGTGGTAAACGGTGAAGTGTTCGCGAGCGTCGATGAGATGGCACGTGAGTACATCGCTCAGCGCGGCGAGCTTCGAGCTTATGCTCGTTATGCTTCGCCGCCGGGCATCGAGTGGGACGACGGAACTTATTCAGGCGATGCTTATCCAGTTTTCTCGTGGGGCGCGGAAGTCGCAGAAGTCGACGTCGATATGGACACTTACGAGGTGACCTGCACCAAGATCACCACGGCCCAGGACATCGGTCGCGCAATTCACCCGGTGCTTGCGGCGGGCCAGATCGAAGGCGGCACGCTTCAAGCGGTCGGCTACGGGTTGCTGGAAGAATTGGTCTGGGACCGAGGACGAATCATTAACAATCGCCTGACGAACTATATCATCCCAACTTCGCTGGACGCGCCTGAGATGGAGACGATCATAGTCGAGAAAGAGTATCCTCACGGACCTTTCGGCGCGAAAGGTGTCGGCGAATTGCCGATGGACGGCGCCGCTCCGGCGATCGCGGCGGCGGTTTTCAATGCCACGGGCGCGTTCGTAAGCGAGATACCAATAACGCCAGAGCGACTGCAAAGAGTAATGGAACCACAGATGAACACAGATAAACACAGATAGGAAGAAACATGTCGGAAGAACTAACTGAGAAAATTATCGGTTGCGCCATGAAGGTCAGTAACACGCTGGGTGTGGGTTATTTGGAAAAAGTTTATGAGAATGCGCTAGTAGTAGAGCTAGCGAGATCTGGATTGGTAGTCGAACAACAGAAACCGGTGAAGGTAATTTACGAGGGAGTTATAGTCGGCGATTTCGCCGCCGACATAATTGTCAACGGGTCGGTAATCCTTGAACTCAAGGCGGCGAAGATGATTGACGAAATACACAAAGCACAATTGCTAAACTACCTGCGCGCGACCGATCATAAGGTTGGGCTAATCCTCAACTTCGGAACATCCCGGCTGGGCATCAAAAGAATGGTCCTATGAGACATATTCTGTTCTTTTGCTTATCTGTGTTTATCTGTGTTCATCTGTGGTTTGATTATGACACTTAGATTCTTAGTAAATGGAATTGCCCGAGATATCGATGCCCCGCCAATGAAGCGCCTGCTCGACGTGCTGCGTGAGGACTTGCGTCTCACGGGAACAAAAGAAGGGTGCGGCGAAGGCGAGTGCGGGGCTTGCTCGGTGATCGTCGATGGCGAGGTGATCAACTCCTGTCTCGTTCCCGTGTGCCAGGTGAACGGCTCGACCATTCTTACTGTAGAAGGGCTTGCTCGTGACGGCCGACTCGATCCGCTTCAGCAAGCCTTTCTCGAATGCGGCGGCGCACAGTGCGGCATTTGCACTCCGGGAATGTTGATAGCCGCTCGCGCCTTGCTGGACGAGAAACATCATCCCACGCGCGATGAGATCAAAGAAGCAATCGCCGGAAATCTGTGCCGCTGCACTGGGTACGTCAAAATAATCGATGCCATCGAGCAAGCTTCGAAGACGATAGGGCGCGGCCGAAGGACATAAGTTATGTTTCTGGATGACGAGCTGAAGGACCTCCGCGATCGGATGTCGCAGATGTCGGATGAAGAGCTCTTGCGCATAGTTGAAGTCGATTATGATGACTATCGCAAGGAGGCGCTCTCATTTGCGGAAAGCGAACTGGCACGACGCAGCGTGCCTTTTGGGAAGCCGACGCCGGAAGTCTTTGCTCACTCGGAAACCGAATCGACTCCGGCGGCCACTGTGAGGTGTCGGAGCTGCGGGAAGACTATGCGACCCGCGTTGCTGTTCGCGGACAAGGAGCTAACGATCCTGTTCTCCGACGACAATGAAGAGCGATTTCTTCGAGTCTTTGCCTGTAGCGATTGTGGCGACGTAAGACTGATGGTTGATCTCGAGACCGAAGTCGAAGGCTGACATTTGGAGCGCGCCAAAGCATGACCTCCGAACCAACTGTTCAATCGCCGACGACCCTCGCAGAGGCTTTTGCTGCTTTGTCCCAGCGCGACCGCTCTATTACCATCCTCGCCGGCGGTACAGACTTGATGGTTTTGATGAACGCTCACATGCTCCACGGCGCAGAGTTCCTCGACATCTGGCGAGTAGATGAGCTGCGAGGTATCGATGACGACGGCGATGCTCTGCGGATCGGAGCGCTGACAACTTATACCCAACTGATCAAATCGGAGTTGATTCGCAAGTACGTGCCCTCGCTCGTCGACGCGTCGCGCACGATCGGCGCGATTCAGATACAGAATCGCGGCACGATCGGCGGCAACATCGTCAACGCTTCGCCGGCAGGTGATAGTCTCCCGGTGCTTGCAGCTTACGACGCAGAGGTCGAGGTCGGGAGCGCGCGCGGCACTCGGCGAGTTCCATTCAATCAGTTTAACACGGGTTATCGCCGAACGGTGCTTGAACCGGATGAGCTTGTTGTGGCGGTTCGGATTCCGAAGCTCAAAGAAGCCGAGCGCGATTTCTTTTGCAAGGTGGGCACTCGCCGCGCGCAGGCGATTTCAAAAACGGTGATGGCGATCAAAGCGCGAACCGACGACGGGAGAATCGAGTCGATAAGCATCGGAGTTGGCAGCGTCGCTCCAACGGTGATTCGAGTTCCTGAAACCGAGCGATTGCTGTCCGGCGCGAAGCTAACACCTGAGGCGATCGAGGCAGCTCGTCGCGCTATCGCGCAGGAAATCGCACCGATAACAGACCTTCGGTCGACCGAGTACTATCGCCGAACCGTCACAGGCAACGTGCTCGCGAAGTTTCTGCGTCAACTCGTGAACTGAGGGAGCATTTGGCGTTCTTTGCGACTTACGTCTTCGCGCGAGTGAATTCGCGCAAGGATGCCAACTCCGCAAAGAACGCCAAGGTTACTGGTGAGCTACCTTACGATCCGGCGTTTTGTTTGCGGATCGCGATTGCCTTCTGAATGAACGCCTGCACTTCGTCGCTGAATGGTTTCGGCATGGTCGCCGGCCAGTTCTGCTTGTCGGCGTACATCTTGTTCAAGCCCCTCTGAATTTCGGGATCGCCGCCGGTGAAGCCGCGAACCAAGTTCACCCAACGCTCGGCAAGTGCCTGAGCCTTTTCGCTTGTCGGGTCTTCACCGAGCGATGCTTCGACTTCTTTGATCAGCAGCGGCCACTCGCGCTCTGCTTGCTCTATCGCTGCGCGCGGGACCGTTCGGGCGCGCTCGGCGATTTTTTGTTTCGCTTCCTCAGAATAATATTTATCGGTCCAGCTCATATCGTGTTGCATATTGATCACCTCGATTATTTCCGCGAACACTTCCCAATCGGGCTCATCGGTTGAAGCCAAGACGCGCTCGACTTTTTCAATCGCTTTGATCGCAAGCTCCAGCCTATTGCGTTGCTCAGCAATGACCTCGCGTTGGCGTCGCAACTCAGCGCCCAGATCCTGCGGGCCTCGATCGAGAATGCTCTTAATTTGTTTCAGAGGAAAGCCGATGAATTTCAGCGTGACGATTTGCTGAAGCCTGGCGAAGTCGCGCTCGCCGTAAAGCCGATAGCCCTTCGCCGTACGCCCGCTCGGCTTCAGCAACCCGAGCCGATCGTAGTGATGGAGCGTCCGGACAGTCACACCTGCGAGACCTGCGAACTCCGCCGCCTTGTACCAGCGGCTGATCTTTTTCGCCATCGGTTTCATCGTCGTCCTTCTTTCAAAGTTATCCTAAGGTCTGACGTTGCGTCAGACACAAGAGGTTTTTTTCAATGAAGCGAAATTGAGAGCCCGTACGGCCCTTCGTGGCCGCCCGTGCAACGCGCTATCAAAAACAAGAGGGGCGGCCACGGAGGCCGCCCGTACGGAGTACAAATCACATTTCAAGAACGATCTATGCAGCGCCGCAGCACTTCTTATACTTCTTGCCGCTGCCGCAGGGGCAAGGATCGTTGCGTCCGACGCGAGGACCTTTGTTGCGAACCGGCTTGGCGACTTCTTCTTCGCCTCCCGCGAATGCAGTCTCGTTCGCTTTGGTGAAAGCGACGCGGCCCCGGCGTTGTCGGCGACGACGTTCGAGCAGTTGTTGCTCGACGGGCGCGGTGACTTGAACCTGGAAGTTAAAGAGGTAGCGAATCGTGTCCATGTCGATTCGAGCGAGCATCGCCTGGAACAAGTAGAATGACTCACGCTTGTATTCGACCAGCGGATCTTTCTGGCCATAGCCGCGCAGCCCGATGCCTTCCTTTAAATGATCGAGCGCTAGCAGGTGGTCCTTCCACTGCGCGTCGACGATGTTCAGCATGATGTAGCGTTCGAGGTTGCGCATCGCCTCGACGCCCACCTGAACTTCTTTCTCTTTGTATCTCTCTTCGAGCTTCGGCCAAATGACCGCACGCGCCTCTTCCGTACCCATCTCCGCAAGGTCAAGTCGCTCTGCATCAACGTCGAGGCCATAGTTCAAGCGTATCTGTTCCTTCAACCCCGCGAGGTCCCACTCATCCGCGCGCTGCTCCTTCGGCATGTACTGATCGATCAGATCGTCAAACGAGTCTTGAGCGACGCCGAGAATGTATTCGCGCTGATGCTCGCTTTGTTCTTCGGGCGTGTCGCCTTCAAACCCAAGCAACAAATCGCGACGCAATCCATAAACAGTCTCCCGCTGTTTATTCATCACGTCGTCGTATTCGAGCAGGTGTTTGCGGATTGAGAAGTTGTGAGCTTCGACCGACTTCTGTGCGGCTTCGATTCGCTTGGACACGAGCCGCGATTCAATCGGTATCCCTTCCTCCATTCCCAGCCGCAGCATCAGGCCCTTGATTCTCTCGCCCCCGAAGATTCGCATCAGATCGTCTTCGAGCGACAAGTAGAAGCGTGACGAGCCGGGGTCGCCTTGACGTCCCGAACGTCCGCGAAGCTGATTGTCGATGCGTCGCGACTCGTGCCGTTCGGTGCCCAGGATGTGAAGCCCGCCCGCGCCGACCACTTCCTGGTGTTCCGCATCTGTTATTCGTTTCGCACGGGCTAGCGCTTCATTCCACTCGCGCTCGGTTGCCTCATCGGGATTGATCTCTCGTTCTTTGAGGTATTGTTTAGCGAGAAACTCGGGGTTGCCGCCGAGCAAGATATCGGTACCGCGACCGGCCATGTTCGTGGCGATAGTCACCTGACCTTTTCGGCCTGCTTGCGCGACGATGTCGGCCTCGCGCGCCGCGTGCTCGGGCTTGGCGTTTAAGACGTTATGCGGGACGTGAAATTTCTTGAGCCGAGCGGCGAGCACCTCGGAGTTCTCGACCGACACCGTGCCCACCAGCGACGGCTGGCCCTTTTGGTGTAGCTCCTGGATCTCTTTTACGACCGCGTCCCACTTCTCGCGCTCAGTGCGATAGATCACGTCAGAATAGTCTTTGCGAACCATCGGCTGGTTCGTCGGAACTACCGCGACGTCCAGCTTGTAGATGTTGGCGAACTCGGAAGCTTCGGTTTCGGCGGTTCCGGTCATGCCCGCGAGCTTGACATACATTCGGAAATAGTTTTGAAGCGTGATCGTTGCAAGAGTCTGGTTTTCCGCTTCGATTTTGACATCTTCTTTCGCTTCGACGCCCTGATGCAGGCCGTCGCTCCAGCGCCGACCGGGCATGACGCGCCCCGTGAACTCGTCGACGATGATGACCTCGCCGTCCTTGACGATGTATTGCTTGTCGCGGTGATAAAGGGTGTGCGCCTTGAGCGACTGCTCGATGCAATGCAGCAGCTCCATGTTGGTCGGATCGTAAAGGTTGTCGACGCCGGTGAACCGCTCGGCCATCTCGACTCCCTCTTCGGTGAGCGTCGCACTGTGCTGCTTCTCGTCAACGTGGTAGACCAGACGCGGATCTTGTTTGAGATCGAGGTCGCCATCTGTTCGTTTTATTTCAGCAATCCGTTTTTGCTGCTCGGCCTTCAGCCTGACCATACAGTCGTTGGCGACGAAATATTTTTCGGTCGAATCTTCCGAAGCGCCTGAGATGATAAGCGGCGTGCGCGCTTCGTCGATCAGGATCGAGTCGACCTCGTCCACGATCGCGTAGTAATGGCCGCGCTGCACCATCGCCGAAGGCTCGAACTTCATGTTGTCGCGCAGGTAATCAAACCCAAATTCGTTGTTTGTTCCGTAGGTGATGTCCGCGCGGTAAGCTTCTTGTCGTTCCTGGTCGTCAAGGTCGTGTTGAATGCAACCGACGGTCAACCCAAGGAAGCGATATATCTTACCCATCCATTCCGTGTCGCGTTTTGCCAGATAGTCGTTGACGGTAACGATGTGGACTCCGCGCGCGGCGAGCGCGTTCAGATAAGCCGGCAGCGTGGCGACCAGCGTCTTGCCTTCACCGGTCTTCATCTCGGAGATCATTCCGCGATGAAGCACCATTCCTCCGATGAGCTGAACGTCGAAGTGGCGCATGCCGGTTGCGCGCCGCGATGCTTCACGGACGACGGCGAACGCTTCAACCAAAATCTCGTCGAGCGCCTCATCGATCACCGCTCGCAGCGCCTTCCTTTGTTCTTCTGCGGTGCCGCCGGTCAGCTCGGCGCCGGCGATGCGGTTCTCGACTTGCTCGCGAAACTGGGCAGTGCGCGCGCGA
Organism: Blastocatellia bacterium; assembly: GCA_036505875.1. GTDB lineage: Bacteria > Acidobacteriota > Blastocatellia > UBA7656 > UBA7656 > Onstottus_A. The sequence goes on from DASXSR010000039.1 coordinate 17,201, forward strand.
AGCTCGTCATCGCTAAGGCGCATCATCTCCGGCTCGAGCGCGTTGATCTCACTGACTGTCGGCCAGAGGCGTTTGAGCAAACGCTCGTTGGCAGTGCCAAAGACCTTGGCTGCAACTTTATTTAATATCGCGGTCATAATTTCTGGGCCCTACTATTTTACTGCAAATCGTCGCTTCAAAAAATCATTAGCCTGCTGACCTGGGCTCGCCGTCTCCGGACCAGCGTGCCTTTGGGCAACAGGCTTGTGATGTGTACTCACAGTCGGCCTTAGCGACGGGCGACGACACCAAAGATTGATTCTAAGTAATGCGCTCGCGCCCGTCAAATCTGGCGTGCGGAGATTCGTTTTCTGATTTTTGGCAGCGGCACCAGTAGTGTGTCAAAATTATTATTGACTTGCCCATGCGCCAATGTTAGAAATGGCAGCGTCGCAAAGCATCGTCCGATATTTGAGAGTTTGCAGCGAGCGTACCCCGACTCAGTTATCGTTTGACCCCTTGGCACCTCGCCCCTCCAATAGCTCTCGCAAACCTCTCGTCCCCGAACGTCGGCCCCTTCAATAGAATGTGAGATCGCAAACACGCCGAAATCTTCCCGGGGGAAACATGCTAGGGAAAAAGAAGAAGAGCGTCGTTGGACTCGACATCGGCTCCAGCGCGCTGAAGGCAGTCGAGCTCAGGCCCGCTCGCAACGGTTTCGAGCTGCTGCACATCGCGCATCAGAATCTTCAATCCGACACCATCGTCGATGGTCACATAATCGACCTCAATCACGTCAGCGATTCCATCAATCGCATCTGGAATGAACAAAACATAAGGACCGATCAAGTGGCGACTTCGCTTTCCGGACACGCAGTCATCGTGAAGAAGATCCTGCTGCCTTCGATGTCTGAGGAAGAACTGGACGAACAGATTCACTGGGAGGCCGAGCAATACATACCGTTCGACATCAACGACGTGAACCTCTACCACGAGATCGTCGGGCACGACGCCAGCGGCCAGAACATGGATGTTCTGCTTGTCGCTTGCAAGCGCGACAAGATAGCTCAGTTCACTCAGGTCATCTCGCAGGCAGGCAAGCAGCCGGTCGTTGTCGACGTGGACGCGTTCGCTTTGCAGAACGCGTATGAGGCCAATTATTACCCCGGGCCAAATCAAACCGTCGCGCTGCTGGACATCGGCGCCTCGGTGATGACGATCAACATAGTCCGCGGCACGACTTCAATTTTCACTCGAGACATCTCTGCCGGCGGAAACCAATATACCGACCTTCTTCAAAAAGAACTGAACCTCACATTCGAACAAGCTGAAACGATCAAACGCGGAGGCACAATCGAGCAGCAGCTTCCCGTCGAGCAGATCGAACCCGCCCTTCAAAGCGTGTCCGAGATGCTGGCGCTCGAGATTCAACGCACGCTTGACTTCTTCCGAGCGACTGCGGTCGACTCGCCCGCCATCGATCGGATGTTGATAGCCGGGGGCTCGTCAAAAGTGCATCAACTGGCCGAGTACTTATCCGACAAATTCCAGATGCCGGTCGAACAGTTCGACTCGTTCCGCTCCATCAGATTCGACGCGAAGAAATTCGACGACGAGTACTTGAAAGAGCTTTCACCCAACATGGCGGTTGCGGTCGGGCTGGCCGTGCGAGTGGCGGAGGTGCCGCAATGATAAGAGTCAACCTGCTTCAAGGGACCGCAGAGCATCGCATTTCGGTGCAGAAGACAAAAGTGGCGGCGCGCCGAGGGCAGCAAGTCTTCATGCTCGTAAGCGCGCTTGTGGTTTTGGTCATCGCCGTAGGCGTCGATCATCTGTGGACTAACAACGCTCATGCGGCGGCGAAGGTCGAGCTTACGCGCGAGGAGGACGAAGCGAAGAAACTCGAAGCCGACATCCAGCGCAAGAATGATCTTGAAGCCGAGCTGAAACAATTAGATGAGCGAATCAGGGTTATCAAGCAGCTTCGAGCCGAGCAAAAGGGTCCTGTCGCCATGCTGTCTGCGATCAACGAGCGAATGCCCGGCGGGCAGGCTGACTTCCGGCTTGAAGCGATCGCCCAGAAAGGCGCCCACCTTCAGATCATCGGCACGTCGCTCAGTCAACAAGTGATTGCCGACTTCTCTCGACAGTTGGAATTCTCAAACGGCCTGTTCAGCAACCTGATGCTGTCGATCGAAGGTAAAGAGGTGAAAGCCGAAGATGTTTCCGATCGCGCCGAGAAGAAGGAACCGGAGAAGCAGGACACCAAGAAGAAAAGCGCGGCGAAGGAAGGCGAGAAACAACAAGAACCCGTTGACGTCGCGCGCGTATTTCAGTTCACAATTGATTGCGATTATAACAAGCCGCGCGCGGAAGCTGATAAGCCGGCGGGCGCCGCTCAGAGCAAGTGAGGTAAAGAAGTTATGGCGACGATGACTACCGTAGTAAAGGGCGCCGAAGAGAGCGGCGGTTTCTTCAGCCGCATGGCGTGGTACTACCAGATCGGCGTGCTGCTGCTGCTTTCGGGCTTGTTGATCTTTGGCGCCGATTACTTGCTCTACAGCGAAAAGCGCTCGGACACGGCCAAGATGTTGGAGAAGGTGCAACAGCTCAAGGCTAAGAACGCGCAGGGGAGCATCATCCGCCAGAACCTCGCGGCCACCGAACAGACGCTCAACGAGAAGCGCGAGGAGATTGACCGGCTTCGCGACTTGCTTCCGGACCAGGTCGAGATATCCCGCGTCTACGACAATATCAAAGACTTTCTGCGCGAGCAGAAGCTCGAACTGAAACGGTTCGTTCACCTCAAGGCTGCACCGGCAGAGTTCTACACTGCTCAGCCAATTCAGATAGAAGTGACGGGTTCATACGACTCGCTGGGCCAGTTCTTCTCACGGCTGGGGTTCTATTCGCGCATCGTGAGCGTGACCGATGTCGAGATCAAGACCGCTGAAGACAACGCGCAGGAGGTGGGCCGCTCGATAAACGGCGCATTTGTAGTGACCGCGTATTACATTGCGCCGGAGAACCTCGAGAAATTGACCATGAAGAAAGCGCCGCCGCCGCTCACAGCGGGCGCACAACCGGGCCAGTCGAAGTAGTGGTGATGCCATGAGAACAAAAACGATTTCAAACATCCTCCTGATTCTGACGCTGGCGCTGGGCGCTGCAGGTCAGAACAAATCTGAGCAGGCGGCAGCGAAGTCAGACGCCGCGCCTCAGCCCCAGCAGGTAAAGAACGGCAAGGAATATCTCGGACCAACTGCCGATTCGATTCGTCCTTACAGACCGTCGGGCCGCGACCCGTTCAAAAGGAACGTCAAGCCGAAAACAGCTCGCGGCAAGCAGCAGCAGCAGCAAGCCGTCTTGCTGGGCTTTCCCCTGCTCGACGTGCGCCGCGCCGAGTTCAGACAAAAGTTCGAGCAAGCAAGGGCGCGCGGCGGCGCTGAACCGGATCCGGTTTCTCAATATCTGGTTAGCGAGCTCGAGGTCACCGGAGTGTTTCGCGACGAGCGAGGCCCCGGCGCCTTTGTGCGAGCGCAGCCGACTGGGACGATGTTCTTCGTGCGCAGCGGAGCGCGTTGTTACAACGGCGAGGTGCTTCGAATCGGCGAGTCTTCTGACCCAAGCGGCGCGAAGGTGACCTTCCGAGAAGTGTCCTATATCGAGCTAAATGGAAAGAAGACCCCACAGGAACGCATGGTCGCAAAGTCCCCAGCGGATAAGAAATGAGCCGTGTTGTGTTAGTAGACAATCGCACTATAATCGATAAACCAACGAGGGAGTTGATAGCCATGACCATTAGGAGGCCTATCGCAATACTTTCGCTATTGGCGCTCGTAGTTAACTTGAGCGTGTTTGCGAAGACGAACAAGGGTGCGGAGCCGCAGTCGTTCGCCCTGATGTCGCTCAAGCACGAGACCGTTGGATCGCTTACACGGATCCTGGTCGAGTCTAGCGCGCCACCCCTCTACACGGTTTTCAGGCCGACGGACCGTTTGATAGTGGTCGATCTGCCGGGCGGCGAGGCTTCTCAACTTGCGCCTTCCTACAGCGTCAAGAGCGCGCTGGTGGATCAGGTCGTTGTCCGACAGTCGCAACCGGCGGGTAGCACCGGCGGCCGCGCGGTCGCGAGATTGGAAGTCAACGTTCGAGCCGACGCGCGAGACCGCTCGACGGTCGACGGCAACACATTCGTGCTGGAGATATCGCCGGATGGCCGGCCAGCGCCACTGCAAGATCGCAGGGACGCAAAGGCTGCGAGCCAGCCTCGCAGCGACTCGCGTGCGGACTCACCCGGCGTAGCCGTGTATTCCGCCCCGGTCAGCTCCAGGAACGCAGATCCACGACGTACGGAACCCGCCGCTGAAAAGGTCAAGCCTCAGCCGAGCGCGCTCAAGCCCGCAACGGTCGTCCGGTCGGTTCGCTCGGAGGCGAGCGGCGGCGGCGTTCGAGTAGTGATCGATACCGATGGCGTCGCTCAGTACAAGGACTTCGTCCTATCCGATCCGTCTCGGATTGTAGTCGACATCGCCGGCGTGCATTCATCGGTCGGCAACAAGACAGCCGCGGTAGGCGCGGCTTCAGTCGAGCGCTTGAGAGTTGGTCAGCCTAGCCCGAACGTCGTTCGGGTAGTGCTGGACACCAAATCGAAGGTTACATATCGCATAGTTCGCGAAGGCTCGTCGCTGGTCATCACCGTCGGCAACTTCACCAGCTCGCGTGAAGAAAATACGAAACCGAGCACGGACGCCAAAGCGCAGCAAAGCTCATCGACCAAAACCGCCAGCGTCGACGCCAAATCACAACAGAGTTCCGGCTCGCTCGATGCGAACGCACAGGACAGCGCCAAGGCGGTGAAGCAAGCGGCTGAGCCGCAGCACAAACCGGAAGTTAAAGTCGCCGGCGATCGCGTCGAGAACAAAACCGATCAAAATAAACCGGCTGATCAACAGTCGAACGTGATCGCGCAAACTAATTCGCAGAGTAGCCAAAGCAATCCTCCGCGCGTGACGCCTCAGCCGAACAGATCACTGCCCGTCCCACCCGCGGCGACACCCAGTTCCGAGCCGAAGAGTCAGTCGATGCAGCCGTCGGGGACTCGCAGCTACCTGGACACGCAACGCGCCACTCAAACAAGGCGCAGCGAGCTGGCTTTCTGCGATCCCGGTTATGTCGGCGGGTTGATCAGCTTCGATCTTCGCGCAGGGGTAGACATTCGCGATATGCTGCGATTCATATCACAGCAGTACGGCGTGAACTTCATAGTCGACAAATCGGTCGGCCCCGTTCCTGTCGATCTTCGTGTAACCGACAGGCCCTGGAACCAGGTGATGGACTCGGTGCTGCGCGCGAACCGTTTGGGGGCGGTCTGTGAGAACAGCGGCATGATTAGAATCGCGACGCTTACAGCAGTGAAGGAAGAAGAGGACCAACAGGCGGCGATAAGAAAAGCGCAGGCTGATAAGGAGCCTCTTGTCACCAAGATCATACACCTCAAATACGCGCGAGCCGCTGGACAACTGGGAGCGACCGGCGCGGGCGCGTCGGGAAGAGGCGGATCCAGCAGTGGGGGCGGCTCCTCGAGCGGCGGAGTCGGAGGCGGTGCGGGCATCAGCGGTCAAGGATCGCTGACGTCGATCGTTAACAGCCGCTTAAGTCCGCGCGGACGTACAGAGGTTGACGTGCGAACCAATAGCTTGATCGTTACCGATCTGCCCCAGAACCTGCACGTTATCGAGGGCGTGATTGCGGAGCTCGATCATCCCGAGCCTCAAGTCGAGATCGAAGCGCGGATTGTAATCGCGAACCGCAATTTCCTGCGCGACATCGGGAGCGAGCTTGCAGCCGCCAACGTAGGCAAGAATGGACGAGGCGGGCTATTTGAAACAACCCCGGTGCAACTTGTGGGCACCGGTCTTCAGCCGGGCGGAAATAGCGGCGGCGCCGGCGGCAGCTCGGGTGGGAGCTCAGGCGGCTCTGGGAGCGGTTCTGGAGGCTCCGGGTCCGGCAGTCAAAAAGGATTAGGCCCGAATCTCGTCGGCCCGTTCGCCGATACCTCGCTTCGGGCGGGAATCGCAAACACGGTGTTGAGCTTGACCACCGGCGCGCTTGGAACTGGACTTCTCTCGATGGCCTTGTCGGCTTCGGAGACCAAAGGTCAGGTGCGAACCATCGCCAGCCCGCGAGTTACCACAACCGATAACAAGACTGCCGAGATAGTCAACGGCGTCCAGATCCCAGTGCAGACTGTATCGAACAATACAATCACTACTACGTTCGTTACCGCCGCGCTGAGGCTCGAAATAACACCCCAGATCATCGAGGAGAACGGTCAGGTGCTGATGCACGTGGTGGCGGAGAACAACACCGTCAACTTCCAGCTAGCCAATCAGTTCAACAACGGCACGCCGGGCATCAACACTCAATCAGCCGAATCAACCGTGCTGGTACAGGACGGTGGAACTACCGTGATGGGCGGCATCAACATCGACACGGAGGGCCACTCGATCAACCGAACCCCCGGCCTTTCCCGAATACCGCTGATGGGAGAGATGTTCAAACATCGAAGCACGCGCCGAGACACCGATGAGATTCTGTTCTTCCTCACGCCGCGCATCGTCAGAAACGATGGGACGCTCGGCCCGCGAGCCCCACAGCGCAGTTCAGTCGAAGGCATGCCTAATCCGAATGAGACGCAACGTGCCGCAGCGCCAGCTCCCGGCGCGTCGGACAACAAGGCTGCGACGGCAACCGCGGGCGGTACAGGCGGCAAAAAAAGCGGCCACTAGAGAAATGCGGATTGCAGATTGCGGATTGCGAAATGAAAAAAGGCAATTCCGCAATCCGCAGGCCGCAATCAGCAATCTGCAATCCTAACCCTCAATCAAGATATGGGTTTCACAGAGACGCTCACCGGTATGGCTAATCGCATCGAAGGGTGCGCCGCCGTCGTCATCCTGGGAATCGACGGGATACCCATCGAGCGTCACGTCCACGACTTGAACCCGCTGGTGGACATTGACGCGGTTGCCACCGAGTTCACCACGCTCGTTCGTCGCAGCATGAAGACTGCGTCCGACACCGAGTTGGGCGAGATCAGCGAGATGGTTTTCGCAACCGATGCGATGAGCTTTCTCTTCAGGCCGATTACTTCTGAGTACTTTATTCTGCTTGCGCTCAACAACGGCGGCAACCTGGGGCGCGCACGATTCGAGTTGCGAAAGGCGCAGCTCGCGATGGAACCCGAGTTCGCGATTTAGGTCTGACTCCAACTGGCCACGCTCGCACACTTTCTCTCTCTTCCGCGATAAAGCACAGATTCTTTCGACGAAGAAGTTTAAGACAATTCGGTCGCCGTTCCACTTCTTGACATTCCTGACGTAAGCAAATACCGTCTGCTGCAAAGCTGAACAGGTATTGGTGCATTAGTTCGATGAGCCTATTTCTGGGAATCGATATTTCGACTACCGGCGCCAAGGCGCTACTCATCAACCGGGACGGTGACGTGGTCAGCAGTGCGACGACGCTACTCTCACTATCAACGCCTCGACCCTTGTGGTCCGAGCAGCAGCCGGAAGATTGGTGGCGAGGCGTCGCAGCCAGCATCAGTCAAGCGCTGGCTCAAGCAAAAGTTTCCGGCGACCAAGTGTCGGCGATCGGCTTGACCGGACAGATGCACGGCCTCGTGCTTCTCGACGAGGAGAAGCACGTTCTCAGGCCGGCAATCCTCTGGAATGATCAACGTTGCGGCGAGGAGTGCGACGAGATTCGCGCGCTGGTCGGCAGAAAACGTCTCATCCAGATCACCGGTAACGAAGCGCTGACCGGGTTCACCGCGCCGAAGATTCTGTGGGTCAAGAATCACGAGCCTGAGATCTTCGCTCGATCGCGTCACGTGTTGCTGCCTAAGGACTACATCAGATTCAAGCTGACCGCCAAGCTGGCGATGGACAAGGCTGACGGGTCGGGCACAATGCTTTTCGATCTAGCAACCCGAAACTGGTCTTCAGAGGTTCTCGCAACTTTGGGCATTCCGGCAGAATGGCTGCCGCCGACGTTCGAGGGAACGGAGGTTACCGGGGAGGTAACGCCGGCGGCTGCAGAAGAAACCGGTTTGCGAGCGGGCACACCCGTCGTTGCCGGAGGCGGAGACCAGGCCGCGCAAGCAGTTGGAGTAGGGGCGGTCCGGCCCGGCATCGTTGGCCTCACGCTCGGGACCTCGGGCGTTGTGTTTGCGTCAACCGATTCGTGCCTGATTGAACCGGACGGCAGGCTGCACGCCTTTTGTCACGCGCTTCCAAACCGCTGGCATCTCATGGGGGTCATGCTCAGCGCCGCCGGGAGCTTGCAATGGTACAGAGATTCTCTCGCTCCGCAGGTGAGCTTCGATGAATTGATGTCAGAAGCCGCCGAAGCTCCCGCGGGTTGTGAGGGCTTGATCTTCCTACCTTATCTTACGGGCGAGCGGACACCGTACGCGGATCCGCTCGCGCGGGGCGCTTGGGTCGGGCTTACGCTGCGACACAATCGCGGCTACCTTACCCGGTCAGTTTTGGAAGGCGTCGCATTTGGGTTGAAGGACGGTTTTTCGTTGATTCGGGGCGCGGGACTTGGACGCATTGAACAGGTCCGAGTCTCGGGCGGCGGCGCGAAAAGCAGCCTGTGGCGGCAGATCCTGGCTGACGTGCTCGAATCCGAATTGGTGACCGTGAATACGACCGAAGGCGCGGCGTACGGAGCAGCGATCCTAGCTGGCGTCGCTGTGGGCGCTTGGCCAGACGTTGAAGCTGCTTGCGCTGAGGTGATACAAATCGAGGATCGAGTGTCGCCGGTTCGCGAGCGCGAAGCTCTCTATCGGCTAATCCATCAGCAATACCGGGACCTTTATCCTGCCCTGAAACCGTCGTTCAACAAGATGGCTTCAATCTCGTGAGGCACTGCTTCGCGAGTCGACTGCGATGAGCTCCGCAAAGAAAAAGACTCACCCTCCTGAACCGCGCAGCACAGACTTCAGTCTGTCTGGCCGTGCAACTCAGAGCCACGATTAACAGACTAAAGTCTGTGCTACGCGACTCGGGAGGGTGAGGAAAATGCACATCCTCGGCAATTTCTCTTCGTTGCTACCGGTGCATCGCTCAGTCGCCTGTGCTTAGAAGGTGAGCGTTGCCCGAAGATTTATCGGCGCTGAGGCCGGTAGTCTCGACCGTCAACTCATCAACCGCGCCTAGCCGCACCGGCACGGTCATGAAGAACACGGTCCCGCCGCTCTTGAAACCATTCGAGGCATCATTGATGCCGTCGACAGTGACATTGACCGCGCCGCCAGCCAGGTTGTTATACCTTGTGCTGCCGCCGGTGGCCGGAGCTGCCCCGGGAGCAAGCCTCGCCAGTGCAAGTACGTTGCTGCGGTTTGCAACCGGGAGCTCGGTAATTGTCTTCGTGGCGAGTGTGCTTGCAACCAGCTGAGACGAGGTTTCCAGACGCGCCTCGACGTCGCCCGTGACTTGAACCATTTCGGTCATCTGACCAACTGACATGATGACCTTCACGTCGGTCGTTTGGTTTGTGGAAACTGCAATGTCGGAGAGGACCGCTGTTTGAAACCCCTGCGCGGTCACCGTCACCTCATATTGCCCGGTCGCCAAATCCGGGAAGAGGAACGTCCCCTCACTACTCGCAGCGGCCTCCCTGATAATACCAGTCTTCGAATCCTTCAAGACAACTTTGGCCTTCGGTATCACCGCGCCGGCTTGGTCCTCAACTGTTCCGGAGATCCTTCCTACAATGCGCAGCTGTCCGAAAACCGGCTGCGCGGCGAGCGCCAGCGTGGCTGCAATCCCGATGATCATCAACTTCGGAAGGCGCTTGCGGTATTCGTAGCCTGTTTCGATCTTGTTGCGTAAAGGGCGAGCAGCAATTCTCGAGAGACTCTTGGTAGTCGTCATGGGTTGGCCTCCATGTATTAAATCTTCGCAATCGGTCTATGACCTTCTTCCCAAATAGAGCTAACTGGTCGGCATGTCGGGAGCAGGGTCGGAATACTACCTATCTCTTGGAAACCGATCAGCGATCCACTGGTAATGAGTGAAAGCGTTTAGTTCGCTGTTACAATGCTTTGCGTTTCGTATGCTTGTAATGAATATCTGATTGCGCGCGCAGTTCAGCCGCTTTTTCTTCCGGAGCGGTGTCGCTTAGGAAGTTCCCGCCGCCGATTTCAGGTCCCGCCAGATATTTCAACAGGTTCGGCTGGCGAAGGGGCGGATGAAACTCGATGTGAAAATGAAAGCCGCGATGATCCCCGCCATCGGTCGGCGCCTGATGGAGCGTCATCACATACGGAAACGGCATTTGCCACAGATTGTCAAACTTCACGAGAAGATCCTTGAGCGCTACGGCGAACTCGGTGATCTCAATATCATTTAAGCTGGCGATGCTCGCGTGGGTCTTCTTCGGCGCTACAAAGACCTCGTATGCGTAGCGCGCGAAATATGGAAGAAATGCAATTGCAAAGTCGCTTTCGAAAACAATGCGCCGGCCATCCTTTCGTTCCGCCTGGATGATATCCTGAAAAAGTATTCTGCCTGTGTTGTCTATGTGCCGCTCGCTTGCCCGCGCTTCAGTTTCAATTGTCTTGAAGACAAAGTTCGTGGCGTATATCTGACAATGCGGATGAGGATTTGATACTCCTACTACCTCGCCTCTGTTCTCGAAAATCAGTACGTGTGCTATCTCTTTGCGACCGCCGAGTTCCACATATTGCTCGCGCCAGACGCGCAACAGATTTTCTATTTCGGAAACTTCTAATTCGGAAAGTGCGACGTTGTGCTTTGGGCTGTAGCAAACGACTCGTGCGATGCCCGTTGCCGGCCGATTGCGGTATAGCCCGTTGAGCGCACTCAGCTCCTGCGGCGCTTTGGACCCGACACACGGGTGATCGTTGTCAAAGACAAAAGTCCGTTCGTATGTGTCATTACGTTCGCCGCTGACGCGCTCGTTTCCGGGACAGAGATAGCAATCGGATACGTAACCGGGCACCCCCGATTCCTCGTGCGCCACCGTTTCGCCGTTCCAAGGCCGATTCTGGCGATGTGCAGCCACGATCACCCACTCCTCACGCAATGGATGCCATCTCTCCTCCCAGGTCATACCTATCGTCCCGCGTGCGTCTAAACCTTGACTTCGGAACTAAAACTTGATCGAATTACATCACTTCGATCAAAATCAGTACGTACTTACAGGAGAAACGAGCACAAGTCAAGCGCAAAATGGAGGGTTTGGCGGATGAGAGGTCCCGTCTCGCGGCGGTCGATGCTAAAAAGTCTCGGATTCATGGGGGCTGGCGCGGTGGTGGGCTCAAAAGCGGCGCGGAGGGGCGAACTCCTGGTCGCAAAGCGGCCCGTCGAAATTCAGATTACTCAGGTGTCACAGCTTACCGTGCGCATTAGCGTCGTCCCTCTCGAAAACGGACGACCGAGCCCCGTTCCAAGCGACGGGTCGCTTGTTGATAGACAGTGGTCGCGCCCGACCGCGCGCTTCACAAGCTTGTCAGCCGCGCAAACTGTTCTTTGCGGCAATCTGCTTGTGAAACTAACGCCGGATCCGCTGACGATCTTAGTCGAGGCAAATGACGGCAGACAGATCCAACAACTCCGGGTCGATCAACAATCCGGCTCGATAAGATTTCGCATTGGCGACAAACCAGCGCTTGGGCTTGGAGAAGGCGGGGCGCAGTTTGACCGCCGAGGCGCGAGCGATCCGATGCGAAGCGGACAAGGCGGCTACAAGCTTCGCACTCACGGCGGGCGTGTGCCGGTTCAATGGCTGGTCGGAACAAGCGGCTGGGCAATGTATGTTCACAAACCCTACGGCGTCTTCGACCTCACCGGTGAGGAAGGTCGGATGACGGTCAGCAATTCTGCCGACGCGCTGCCGCTCGACGTGTTCGTCGTGGGCTCGCGCGAGCCCGCTCAAGTGATGGCCGAGTACGCCCGATTGACCGGCCTTCCCGAGATGCCGCCCTTATGGTCACTCGGGTATCTGCAGTCACATCGCACGCTGAGCGGCTCGGACGAAATTCGTTGGGTAGCGCGCACGTTCCGCGAAAAGAAGCTGCCCTGCGACGCGCTCATATACCTAGGCACCGGATTCACGCCTTCGGGCTGGAACACCTACAACGGGGAGTTCACCTGGAATTCCGCCAACTTTCCGGACCCGCGCAAGATGATTGAAGAGCTCCACGCCCAGCATTTCAAAGTCGCGTTGCACATCGTCCTTGAGGGTCGGCGTCTGACGGGGACGGTGAATGATCGGTGTACAGCGTCGCCGCTGCCAAGCGGGCGCACGCCTGATAATCAATGGCCGAATGACCGGCAAGTCAGTTGCTATTGGCCGGTTCACAAGTCGCTCTACGACGCGGGCATTGACGGTTGGTGGCCTGATCAAGGCGATGGCCTAGACGCGCCGTCGCGTCTGGCGCGCAATCGGATGTACTGGGAGGGCTCGCTGCAGTTCCGTCCGAACCAGCGACCATTCGCCTTGCATCGCAACGGACACGCTGGCATGCAGCGCTATGCCGCATTTCTCTGGTCAGGCGACGTCTACAGCACGTGGGAAACGCTGCGCACTCACGTCGCCGTCGCCATCAATACTGGACTGAGTGGGATTCCTTACTGGGGCACCGACATCGGCGGGTTTGTGCCGACAAAGGAATACACCGGAGAGTTGCACGTGCGATGGTTTCAATTCGGTGCGTTCTGTCCTCTGTTCCGAGCGCACGGAAGGAGCTGGCACTTGCGGTTGCCCTGGGGATGGAACACCGGAGAGCTTGGACCAAACGAAATTGCAAGCTATACAGGCGGCGCCGCGAATCCCGATCCGAGCGAGCTGCACAATGCGGACGTCGAGCCGATTTGCCGAAAGTATCTGGAGTTGCGGTATCGGCTGATGCCTTATCTTTACTCGGTTGTCCGCGAGGGTCACGACACTGGTCTTCCGATTATGCGAGCGCTGTGGCTTCATTATCCCGACGACTTAGTTGCGATCGCGCGCGGCGACGAATATCTGTGGGGTCGCGATATTCTGGTGGCGCCGGTTACCGAAAAGGGAGCAAACTCGCGTAGGTCTTATCTTCCGCGAGGAGCCTGGCACGATTTCTGGTCGGAAGAGAAAATAGAAGGCGGTCGCGTGATCGATCGCCCGGTTGACCTTGCGACGATGCCGTTGTATGTGAGGGCTGGAGCGATCATTCCGATGGGGCCGATCAAACAGTACACGAGCGAAAAAGTAGACGGCCCGCTGACGCTGACGGTTTATCCCGGCGCCGACGGAGCCTTCACTCTTTATGAAGACGATGGCTCGACGTTCAACTATCGCAAGGGAGAGTTCACGAAGATTCGGTTGACGTGGAACGACAGCCGCCGGCTGTTGATGTTGCGGCTGGCAGAAGGATCACGTATGCTGCCGCCGCTAAGCCGGAGAATTGAGGTTCGGTTGGCGCCTGATAGGACCGCGCGCGCGGTCGTATTTGAAGGGCGCCCGATTCAGGTCCAGTTTTAGTTTGTAGTTCGGCCTTTAGGCGGAAGTTCGTAACGCGCCAAACATTCGACACGTACAAACTTCCGCCTAAAGGCCGGACTACGAACATTCTTCTGAGGAGACGCTATGAAAGCCAGATACACGACAGCAGTTTTGGTCGCAGCGTTAATTCTTCAGTCGCTGCTGACGAATCCACGGGCGACGTTCGCGCAAGGTACGCTTGCAGACTACGAGCGCGCGGAGAACTTGCGCAACAGAGTGCAGGGGCTTGCGGTCAACATTTCCGAAAGAGCCAACTGGATCGGAGCGACGAGCCGCTTCTGGTACCGCAAGTCGGTCAAGGGCGGAAACGAATTCGTGCTGGTCGATGCCGAGACGCTCACGAAGAAACCGGCGTTTGACCACGAAAGACTAGCGGCTTCGCTCTCATCGGCGGCCGGGGAAAAGTACACCGCGCTGAAATTGCCGTTCAATGCGATCAGTTTCGTCGATAATGAAAAGGCGATCGAGTTCACCATCGGTGAATTTCTAGGCTTCGGCTTTGGCCCTCCCGGCGGCGCAACTGGCCCGAGATGGAGGTGTGATCTATCCGACTACTCGTGCAAGAAGCTTTCGGAAGATACGCAACGCGGGCGCGGACAGTTCAATCTGCAAACTCGAGGCATACCGGGTCCGCAATACGACCAAGGCCCGTCAGAACCGAAGGTATCGCCCGACGGGAAGTGGGAAGCGCTGATCAACAACTACAACGTCGTCATTCGCACAAAGGGAAAGAAAGAAGTGACCCGACTGAGCTTCGACGGCTCGGAGGGCAACTCTTACACTTTGCAATCTATCGCGTGGTCGCCTGATTCGTCGAAGCTTGTGGCTTATCGGGTGCGGTCCGGCTACCATCGCAGAATCCAATACGTCGAGTCTTCGCCGACGGATCAGCTTCAACCGAAGTACTCGTCGGTGGATTATGCCAAGCCGGGCGACGCTCTCGACATCCCTCAGCCCGTGCTCTTCGATCTTTCGACAAAGAAGCAAACGGTCGTAGCCGATTCTCTCTTTCCAAACCCTTATGTGTTGTCGCGGCCTGAATGGAGGAAGGACAGCCGCGCGTTCATCTTCGAATACAATCAGCGAGGACATCAGGTCTATCGAGTGATCGAAGTCGACTCGACGACAGGCGCAGCGCGCGCAGTAATCAGTGAAGAGCCGAAAACTTTCTTCTGCTACTCGGGCAAGAAATACCGACACGATCTCGGCGACGGAAAAGAGATCATTTGGATGTCCGAACGAGACGGATGGAATCATCTTTATCTGTGCGACGGCGCGACCGGCAAGGTCAAGAACCAGATCACCAAAGGGAACTGGGTCGTGCGCGCGGTCGATAAGGTCGACGAAGAAAAGCGGCAGATTTGGTTTCAAGCAAGTGGTATGTACCCAGGTAAGGACCCTTACCTCGTCTACTATTATAGAATCAACTTTGACGGCAGCGGCCTGACCGCTCTGACCGAAGCTGACGGAAACCACAGCGTAGTTTTCTCTTCCGATATGAAGTATTACGTCGACACCTGGTCCCGCGTCGATCTGCCGACCGTCAGCCAGCTTCGACGCACCTCAGACTTGAAGCCGATAATGGACCTCGAGAGCGGCGAGATGGATGAGTTGCTCAAGACAGGGTGGCGGCCGCCTGAAGTCTTCACTGCGATGGGTCGCGACGGCAAGACCGACATCTGGGGCGTGATCGTCCGACCGACCAACTTCGACCCGATGAAGAAGTATCCAGTGATCGAATACATCTACGCCGGACCGCAAGGCTCATTCGTCCCGAAGACATTCAGCGCCCAGATCCAAATCCAATCCCTCGCCGAACTGGGATTCATCGTGGTGCAAATCGATGGGATGGGGACTTCGAACCGGTCGAAGGCTTTTCACGACGTCGCGTGGAAGAACCTCGGCGACGCCGGTTTCCCCGACCGTATTCTTTGGCACAAAGCGGTCGCCGC
This sequence comes from Blastocatellia bacterium, assembly GCA_036505875.1. Taxonomy (GTDB): domain Bacteria; phylum Acidobacteriota; class Blastocatellia; order UBA7656; family UBA7656; genus Onstottus_A. Next base: position 32,710 of record DASXSR010000039.1, read on the forward strand.
GAAGTATCCCTACTACGACATCACGCGAGTCGGCATCTACGGCAACTCGGCCGGCGGCCAGAACTCGCTCGGCGGGATGTTGTTTCATCCTGAGTTTTACAAAGTGTGCGTCTCGTCGTGCGGCTGCCACGACAATCGAATGGATAAGATCTGGTGGAACGAGCAGTGGATGGGTTGGCCGCTTGGGCCCGAGTACGCGGCTTCGTCCAATGTCGACAACGCCTCGAAGCTGCAAGGCAAGCTGTTGCTGATCGTCGGCGAAATGGATCCCAACGTTGATCCTGCGTCGACGATGCAAGTGGTCAACGCCTTGGTCAAGGCCAACAAGACTTTCGATCTGCTGGTGATTCCCGGCGGTGGTCACGGCTTCGGCGGGTCTTACGGAGAGAGAAAGCGGAACGATTTCTTTGTTCATCATCTGCTGGGCGCCGAGCCTCCGGATTGGAACACGATGGAGAAGAGCAGGGCTACAGCGGCCGGCGGCAATTGACAAAATCCTTGTGGCCTCCCGCCAGATGATTTCTTGGGCGGAGAACCGCATGAGAATCCCGCAGGGATGGGATGTTTATAGAAAAGGCGATTGGACCGGATCAGAATCCCGTAGGGATGCGATGTTTATAGTGCGGGGAGATTGAGTCGATCAGAATCCCGTAGGGATGGAATGTTTTTAGAGCGAAGAGTCGCGGATTGGGCGGGGTTTGAATCCTGTAGGGATGGAATGTTTATAGAGCGAAGAGTCGCGGATTGGGCGGGGTGAATCCCGTAGGGATGGAATGTTTATAGAATCGCGACGAAGATTGGATCATCGGAATCCCGTAGGGATGGAATGTTCCAACTATCTCAGAGGCGAAAAATATGGCAAACACCTATACTCAAATTTACATCCAGGTCGTCTTCGCGGTCGAATGGCGACAATGCCTGATAACACCCGAGCACAAAGAGGAGCTCCACAAGTACATCACTGGGATCATCCGCAACGATAGTCAGAAGCTGATTGCGATTAACAGCATGCCCGATCACATGCACATTCTGATCGGTTTGAGACCTGACATCGCGTTGTCGGATCTAGTCAGGGACATCAAAGCCAATTCATCGAGGTTCATAAACGATGAGGGCTGGTTGCGAGGACGATTTAATTGGCAAGAAGGATATGGCGCGTTTTCTTACTCACACTCACACTTGGATTCGGTCGTAAGGTACATCCGCAATCA
>DASXSR010000040.1:0-4987 GCA_036505875.1 Blastocatellia bacterium
CTGTCTTACAAAGAGATTGCTGACATCACCGATGTGCCTGTGGGCACGGTGATGTCGCGTCTGGCACGCGCACGCAAGCGGTTACATATTGTCTTAGCCAGTCACAAGAAGGAGGTCTAAATTGAGTTGCCAAGATGCGCAGGGTCTAATGAACGGATACATAGATGGCGAGCTGGAGCTGACCGGGAGTCTTGAGATTGAGCGACACATGCGAGACTGCCAGGTCTGCACGCAGGCTTATCAAAGTCATCGAGCTTTGAGGTCTGCAATAGCGGACCGGTCTTTCTATTATGATGCTCCGGCAAATCTACAGAAGCGCACGACGGCTGCTGTGCGCAAAGCAAACAACGGCCGGCCTAGACGCAAGGTGCTGTTGTGGCGCTGGGCAGTCGCAGCGGCTGCTGTTGCTGTGATTGCGATCGTGACGTGGGGTGTTTTTTCTATCCTGCAACGCTCGTCGACCGATGATCTGTTAGCGCAGGAGATCGTCTCCGGTCACGTGCGCTCGTTGATGGCAAACCACCTGACGGATGTGCCATCTTCCGATCAGCACACGGTCAAACCTTGGTTTGGCGGGAAGCTGGATTTCTCGCCTCCGGTAATCGATTTGACTGAAAGCGGATTCTCATTAATTGGCGGCCGACTCGATTACATTGGCAATAGACCGGCGGCTGCGCTTGTATACCAGCATCGGCAACACGTCATCAATCTATTTGTCTGGCAATCAACAGACACCTCTAACAGCGGAAGCAAAGTAATGATCCGGCAAGGATACAATTTGATCCGCTGGAAAAAATCAGGGCTGGACAATTGGGCTATTTCAGATCTCAACAGCGGTGAGCTGCAGGAGTTCGCTCAAGAGGCACAGCGTTCAAGTTGAATGGCTTCGACCATATTATGAGTTGGAAATTGCTCGAAGATCAGCAGCCCGATCTTGCCGCCTTTGGCGCGGAACGACTGAACGGTTGCATCGCTTATCTGGCCACCGTGCGCAAAGATGGTTCGCCGCGCGTTCATCCCGTTACGCCGATTATCGGACAAGGCCATCTGTTCGTGTTTATGGAGCCGACCTCACCTAAAGGGCATGACCTCCAGCGAGATGGGCGGTGCGCCCTGCATTGTTCCGTCACCGATAGCAGTGGCGCTAGCGGTGAGTTTAGCGTCGTTGGCAAGGCGCATTTGGTTAACAATGCGGAGTTACGCGCCCTGGCTGCGAGACTGGCCAGCTATTCGCCAGCGGAGCGTTACATCTTGTTCGAATTCGACCTCGAAGGCGCCGCTTCGACGATTTATCCAGATGGTCAACCAGTTCGCCGATCGTGGAAGAGAAATAAATAGGATTGGTCGGGTGAGCCAGTGAGGGCAGTTACAATGTGGACAAAGTATCGCCTGTTTCATCCAGCTGGCCAACGCTCGCGCTCTGACAAGCGGGTGAATACGAGTGGTAATAAAGAATTGCGCGACTTATTCGTTGGGCGGCGACGCGCACAAACCTGAGCATAGCAAATGGCAAGAGCCCCGTTTCAAGTGCTTGTCTATCCATACCGCAAAATCCGCGAGGACGGTTTGGAATACGCCCTTTTGAAAAGGTCAGACGCGGGTTACTGGCAAGGGATAGCAGGCGGCGGCGAAGATAACGAGACCCCGCTGGAGGCCGCCAGGCGAGAAGCATATGAAGAGGCAGCTATCCCCGCAGATTCGGATTTTCTACAACTGGATACAGTCGAACACGTCCCAGTGACCGAGTTCAAAGACAGCTATCTCTGGGGCGATGACGTTTACGTGATCCCACAATACTGCTTCGGCGTGTTGGTCGACCATGGAGGGATTGTGCTTTCGTGTGAGCACAGCGATTGTGCATGGCTGACTTATGAGCAAGCTTATGCCTTGGCAAAGTACGATGGAAACAAAACAGCCTTGTGGGAGTTAGATAGAAGACTGAGAGGTCAAGGTCCACGCGGTTAATTCGAGGCGGCTAAGGTACAGTATCAGCTATAGTTTTCAGGGCCAATCATGAGCAAACTACTGCGCTACCAAGTTGCTGTGAGCCTGGATGGCTTCATCGCTGGGCCAAACGGCGAGTACGACTGGATCGTGATGGATCCCTCCATCGACTTCACCGCGCTGTACAAGGAGTTCGACACGGCGGTGATGGGACGAAAGACATATGAGCTTCTGACCGCGCAGGGTGGACACGGAGCGATGCCCGGTCTCGATGTCATCGTCTTCTCGCGGACCCTCCCAGCGGCTTCATACCCTGGCGTTCGCATCTTCAACGACGATCCGGGGGAAATCGTGGCAGCGCTGAAGTCGAAGCCCGGTCGAGACATCTGGCTCTTTGGCGGGGGTGTCCTCTTTCGTTCGCTGCTCGACGCGGGTCTCGTGGACACGGTCGAGGTGGCCGTCATGCCTGTGCTTCTCGGAGCCGGGATCCCGCTCCTTCCGCCAGGCGCCGCGAGCGAGCTGGTGCTGGCTGACCAGAAGACACTCCCAGCCAGCGGGATCGTTATGCTCGCATACTCGGTGCCCGGTGGTGTTGGTTCCGCTCCGCGCATTCGGTACATCAAGGCCGCCAAGAGTCGCGGAAAGAAGAGGACGCGGACCGGCAAGTCTTCGAAGCGAACGGTGGCCAAGGAGCGAGTCGCGAAAAAGCGGGCGCGACCCACGACGGCTGCGCATGCCCGCCGCACCGTCAAATCGCCGCGCGACTGATGCCGTCGCATTTCAGGCATCGTTGTCACGCGGCTGGCCAACTCTACTATCGCCCTACAAAGGAGCGCAAAACATGCAAAAGATCGCCTCTAGTTTCCTCTTGCTAACATTGACGCTGTTCCTCAATGCCCAAGCCGGCATCGTAGGGCTCATCACAGCACCTGCTTCATCACAAGAAAACAACGGCGCATCAACCCTCTGGCACGTCGCACCGCCAGCTCCGAGGATCGCCGAGGCCGAGCGCCTGGCTGAACTTGCTAAGCGACGCGCAGAGGTGATGAAACGCGTCGGCCCGAAAGGTATGCTGATCCTTCTTAGCGGCGTGCCCCGACCCTACACTCTGGATGTGGATTATCCTTTTCGTCAGGAGAATAACCTTTACTACCTCACAGGGATCAACCAAGCGGGCGCGACGCTCGTGCTCATTCCGGGAGCTAACAAGACGCGCGAGATTCTCTTCATGCCGCGCCCCAACCCTGCGGCAGAGACTTGGACGGGCCACATGCTCTCTGCCGACGAGGCGCGCGCTCGCAGCGGCATCCGAGAAGTCTGGGACGATTCCTCGTTGAACGGCTTTCTCACCTTCCTGGCTCCGCGCGCGGTAGGGGTGCTTTCACAACGCGGCGACATTGCAAAACTTGACGACAAACGTGTCGAAGGATGGCGCGAGGATTTCCGCAACCTGAGAGATGCGATTCGCAACAGTGAAGGCGAGCTCTATCTTCTGCTTCCTCTTCCGGGTCGAGCAGAGCGCGAGTCGCGTGAGTTCAGGTCGGAGCAGAAACTCGCCGCGCAGATCGCTTCGACGGCGGTCGGGCTGACAGTCAAGAATGCCTGGCCCATTCTTTCAGAACTTAGATTACACAAGTCGCCCTGGGAGTTGAGCCTTCTCCAGCACGCCGTCGACATAACAACCGAGGCTTTTTACCACGCTTATGCGATCGCGGCGCCTGGCGTGAATGAATATGAAGTGCAGGCCGAATTTGAGTATACCTATCACCGTCACAACGCTGACTGGGGCTATCCTTGCATCGTCGGCGGCGGGGCCAACGCGACGACGTTACATTACGAGACCAATCAAGATCCGCTGCCGGCGAATGGCTTGTTGCTGATGGATTGCTCGGCCGAGTTTGACCACTACACCGGCGACATTACGCGCACGCTTCCCGTTAGCGGAAAATTCACGAAGGAACAGGCGGAGATTTACCGCATTGTTTATGCCGCGCAAATGGAAGCCATCAAGCTCATACGGCCGGGCATCAAACTCTCTACTTCGGGGGCGGGATTGAACGCCAATCCGATTTACACTGCTTCGGCCGAGGTCATCAAAGAGGGTTTGCTGCGTCTTGGATTGATCACCTCGAAAGACAATGACGAATACCGCATCTGGTTCATGCATGGCTCGACTCATTGGATCGGCATGAATGTGCATGACGTGGGTGACTACGCCACCCCCCTAGCGCCGGGTATGGTGTTCACGGTCGAGCCCGGCATTTACATACGGCCTGACGCCTTGGATGTGTTGCCGAAGACGCCGCAGAACGAAAAGTTCATCGCGGCGGTTCGCCCGGCGTTCGAGAAGTACAAAGGCATCGGCGTGCGCATTGAGGACGATGTGTTGGTCACCGAGGGCGGGTCGAAGGTGATGTCGGCAGCGATACCTTCCAAACTTGAAGATGTCGAGGCGACGATGGCTCGCCTCAAGCAGGAAGTAAGCCCGAGTCGCTTGCGATTCACGAGGTAATTTCAGAGCGCCAATCAAGAATCGGCGGCTCCGTAGTGGACCGCGTGGCGGTCACCTATCGCGATAGATGACAAGATGACCACGGCACTTGACCCGGCTAAGGGTCACCTATCGCATTGCGTAGGAAGGTGATCGCTAACGCTGTCGGTGTGGGAACGGTCGATGGTTGCTATCGAGAAGCGCATCTCCCAAGAAAGCACCGAGTCTTTTCGCTGCTCGCGAGGTTGACGGGAGGCATTGTTACTCGAATTCTTTGCTGTGTCCTGGCTGGTGAAAGGCCGCGCGTATTCGACCGAGGTTGCGGCCGGCAAGCAATCACTTCATCCAGTTGATCAAAGACATAGTGAATGCTGTTCGTCGTTAGCCCCGGCGCGCGGGACTGTTTATTCTAGCGAACCATGGAACTTTTGATTGAATCGGCCGCGTATTAGGGATGAACACTTTGCAGCCTCTTGATTCAGCCGCTCGCTAAGAGGTGAATGAGCACACTATCTCGAATTCAAAGGAGACCAAGATGCAAGAAACTTCCAT
>DASXSR010000041.1:0-24415 GCA_036505875.1 Blastocatellia bacterium
GTTGCTTTGCAAGGGAACCGACTCGAACAACTGCCTCACCGAAAAACAGGTGGCCGCTCTGAAGAAGATTTATTCTGGCCCGCGCACCTCGAAGGGCGAACAGATCACCGCCGGTTTTGTGCCCGGGGGCGAAACGGGACCAGGCGGCTGGGCCACCTGGATCACCGCGTCAGACCCGAGCCGCGCGCTTCAATACTTTTTCGCCACGCAAGCTTTCGCCAATATGGTCTACAACGATCCGAAGTGGGATTTCAAGACTTTCAACCTCGATCGAGACAGCAAGCTCGCTGATGAGAAGTTGGGGAACAGTCTCAACGCGATCGATGCGAATCTCAAAGCCTTCAAAGCGCGAGGCGGCAAGCTGATTCTCTATCATGGCTGGAGCGACGCCGCTCTTCCGCCGGACAACACTATCAATTATTTCAAGGGCGTGGTTAAGAAGATGGGCGAAAGAGATGCAAACTCGTTTATCCGACTCTTTATGGTTCCGGGGATGCAGCATTGCAACGGCGGCCCAGGACCCAACAGGTTTGGAGCTACCGTAACTCGCGCTCAGTCTGACCCGCAGCACGATATGACACTTGCGCTTGAACGCTGGGTCGAGGAAGGCGTTGCTCCCGATTACATCATCGCGTCCAAGCGAGAGAGTAATGATCCAACTAAACCGGTGGCGCGCACACGACCGCTGTGCCCGTTTCCGCAGGTGGCGCGATACAAAGGAAGCGGCAGCACTGACGACGCCGCTAATTTTGTTTGCTCGTCAGAAAACAATACTCCGAATCACGGCAAGCACCGGTAGATGGCTCAACGGTCAGACAAACCCAGGATCCTGATCATCGGTGACGCGGTTGCTCCGACCGGTTTTGCGAGAGTGATTCGAAGCATCTTCACGCCGCTCCACTCGGATTATGAGATTCACCAGTTGGCCACGCGCTACGATGGAAGCGCGCACGACTATCCATGGCAGCTCTACCGGGCCTCTGCCGGCAGCAGCGTTTACGGATACGACCAGATACCTTCGCTGGCCGACAAGATTCAACCGGCGATCGTTTTCCTGCTTTACGACATTCCGTTTCAAGTCCCTTATATGGAAGTGCTTCGTAAGTCCGAGCACCCGGCAAGGATCGTGGTGTATTCTCCGGTCGAGGCGGGGCCGATCCCGCCCGAGATGATCGAGCGGCTGCACGGCGTATCGCGCTACGTTTTGTACACCGAATACGGACGACGCGAAACTGCGAAGGCGCTCGAGATTGTCGTTAAAGCAAATCCAGAGTTTCGCTTCCCAGAGCTTGATGTCATTCCGCACGGCGTTGACACCGATCGGTTCTATCCACTTTCCGGCGACAATGACGATGAGCTCGCGCCCATCCCTTCACGCAGATTGACTGGAAGAAAAGCGATGGGGCTTAAGGACGCTGAGCATCTGGAAGCTTTCATCGTGTTGAATGCAAATCGAAACATGCCGAGAAAACGCATTGACATCACGATGCAGGGCTTTGCTCAGTTTGCCAGGGACAAGCCTCGCAACGTGAAGCTCTACTTACATATGGCAACAGAGGACACCGGCTGGAACGTTCTGATCCTGGCGAAGCGGTATGGAATCTACGATCGACTGATGATGACCCGCGCCGACAACGTGCGTCCCGCGTTTGCCGACGAGCAGCTCAACTTGCTTTACAACGCCTGTGATGTAGGACTCACAACCGTCACCGGAGAAGGATGGGGGATGGTCAGCTTCGAGCACGCGGCAACAAAGGCCGCCCAGATTGTTCCCCGGCACACCTCACTTGAAGAGTTGTGGCGCGGAGCCGCGGAGTTCGTCGAGCCGGGGATCAAGCTCACCAATCCCGGGAATCTCACCGACGCCCACATCGTGAGTCCCGAGGGCGTGGCGGCCGCGCTTCAGAAGGTTTACGAAGATCGCGAGTACCGCGAGTCGCTCGCGGAAGCCGCCTACCGAAACGCAACCAGGCCCGAGCTCAACTGGAACAGAATTGCGGCGCGGTGGAAGAGATTATTCGGTGAATTGGGCGAAGAACCCGCTCAACCATGAGCTATTGAAGATAGATTCCGATTGTGACCGCCTTGCCGGTTCCCGATTCAGGAATCGTCACCGAAAAGCCGGTGCCGGAATTGGGCTCGAAGGCGACGCCCACATTGCTTTGGTTGTCGTAGCTCGGCCAGTCGGCCCTCTGACCCGAATCGATTGTGCCGCAATCGCCTGAGCCCCCGCTGGTTATGCTGTAGAACACTTGGATTGGAGTGTCGTTGTAGAGTGTCATCGGTCAGTTCCCCCTGCCAATTTAAGGCGAGTCTCTCTGGAAGTTGCCGTCAATCGAGGTTACTCGACAACTAAGGCCATCTCGACTTGTTTGCCGGTGCCGGTGCTGTCAACGTTGATTCTGAAGTACGAATCGCCGTCTGCCGGTGTGAAGGCCACCACTACATTGCTCTGGTTATCGTAGTAGGGAAGATCGACAAGACCATCCACATCTATGTTTCCACAGTCGGTCGAGGTCGCACACGAGATTGTGTAGGTGACCTGTTGTTGCGTTTCGTTGACAAGCTGCATAGATTCATTCTCCTTGAGCAAATTTGAATGCGACCGGGAATCCTATAAGAACAATGACGAATTGGCAATACGGAGCGGACATCGCTATCAACGTGTGTCAAGTTCATTCTGATGAGCTAGGATATTGGCGACGTGTGGGGAAGAATCACTTTGCGTTGCGCGTCAAACGGTGAAGCATCTTTTTTCGGAGGAGAGACCATGAAGGTTCAAAGAATATTGATTGCAATAACGGCTCTCAATATGGGGCTGACAATCTTCGTGCTGGCGCAACTGAAGAAAGCCGATGCTGACAGTATCACGCCGGTGCTTCGCGGCCGCGAGCTTGAGATCGTCGACGATCAAGGCCGCGTCCGAGCGAGCATCAAGCTGCACGCGGCGGATCCGAAATACAAATGGCCCGACGGCAAGATTGGGTATCCTGAGACAGTTATGCTTCGTCTTGTTGACCAAAACGGGCGGCCGGAGGTGAAACTCGGCGCGTCGGTTCAAGGCGCAGGGCTCGGGCTGGTCGGAGAAACCGATTCGACTCAAGCTATTTTGAAAGCGGAAGGCGCGGAAGGTTCCTTAAAGCTGGCGAACAAGGACGGGAAGCAACAGCTAATCAAGCCGTAATCCAGCTCGCAACGCGCAGACCAATCGTTCGTCATTCAGGGCTGCCTCCTGGCAAGAGGAACGAATCGAGGTGATCGAGCGTTTGCTCGGACACTCTCGCTTGCGGTAGCGATTCACACCCTTGCACAGCGATGAGCAGGACAAACAGGGCCGCAATAATGAGGGAAGTCGGGCTTAGACGGAGATAAGAAAAAAAAGCAAGCCCTCTTTCTCAATTTTCCTGTCTACTTTCAACCTTGCGATCTTGGCGGGTTGTGGACAACGGCGGGACGATGTTGCGGATTCGAATCCTCGGACTGCGAATTGTGAATTGCGGAATCTGAGGTCCGATCGGAATATTGATGAGGCAAGCAACTAGGAAAATGCAACAAGTGTATATCTCGTCGCGCGGGCCTGACCGTGTTTGGCAATCTGCCCGGATCGAGTCAATTCCCGCAAGCGCACCTTGATTGTGTTCTTGTTCGCTCCAGTCAGCCGCTCTAACTCTGAAATCGTCAGTCGTTCGTGTTCCCTCAGGAGCTTCAGGATCGTTAACGACAACGGCGGCATTGACTCTGCGACGATGCGCTCGCGTTCCAATTTCGCAGCCAAATTGTCCTTCTGCTTTTTCAGACAACGCAGGAAGAACACTATCCACGTTTCCCAGTCGGGCGTTGCGCGTTTGAGTGTCCTCTGAGTTTTGCGAAGCGCCGCGTAGTAGAGGTCCTTGTTTTCTTCGATGACGCTCTCGAGCGAAGCGTAGGGTACGTAGGCGTACCCGCCGCGAAGCAGTAGCAGCGTTGTCAGAATGCGCGATAGCCTTCCGTTGCCGTCCTGAAAGGGATGGATTGCTAGAAAGCGAACGACGAAGATCGCGATGACCAGCAGCGGATGCAGCAGCCTGTCGGTCAATGCCTCGTTCGCCCATTCTACAAGCTGCTGCATTTCAAGCGGAGTCTGAAATGGCGAGGTCGTTTCAAAGATCACGCCGATCTCCTTGCCATCACGATCATACGCTACGACATTGTTCGGCGTGCGTTTATATTGTCCGCGATGGTACTCGTCTTTCGCACTGGAGCGGAGAAGGACAGCGTGCAACTGTTTCAGATGGTTTTCGGTGAGCGTCAATTCTTCCCACGATTGAAACAACAAGTCCATCGCTTCGGCGTAGCCGGCGACCTCTTGCTCATCTCGGGATTTGAAAGTGTGTCGCTGGAGATTGGCAAGCAGAGCTTCGATCTGCCGATCTGTGAGCATCGCGCCTTCGATGCGAGTCGAAGACCCGATGCTTTCGATTGTCGCCACGTGCCGCAGCGCCCGCAGTCGTTCGGGCGACAGCGTCTTCAACGCTTCCCAGCGGCCTTTGAACTCATCTATCTCGGCGATCAACTTTAGAACTTCGTGCGACGGTCGCAGGCCCAGCGTCGATGTTCTGTTCTCTGCCATACCCGCAAATATACCCGATTTTACCCGATTTCGCTTTTGCTATGCGGACAACTTTTGAGCGTCAGCTTTTCGCGCTAGTAGTCGGAAGTCGTGATCGCAAAGAGAGAAAGATGGCGTGCCCCGTTTGTAGGCTGAACCTGAACGATCCCCACACTGCCGTGTGGGGTATTACGGAGGTTCAAAAGGTCCATAGAAGGCTGCATAACACAAAGAGATCGGAGTTGTAAGCTCTATCCTTCCCTTGAACCATTCCAATGCTCGTTTCTAAATCCCCATCGCTGATTCCCACTCGCCTAACGTCTGATCGAGTCGGTCCATCAAATCATCAACCTGCTCGCGAGTTATGCACAGCGGAGGCGCGATGAAGACCGGCATGCCTCGTTTCAGCGCTCCCGGTCGACGAGGGCCGTACAACGACATGTAAAATGCCAGGCCGTTCTTCAAGCCAAGCGCCTGGAACTTCTCGTCGGCGCCGGCCTCGGTAGGGAACCATTCCATGGTCTCTTTGTCGCGCACCAACTCTAATACCATCAACAAACCTTTGCCGCGAGCCTCGGCGATCGTGCGACGAGCAAGGAAGCGCTCGGCGTTCGAGTGCAGGTACTCACCGACCGAAGCGCTGTTCTCGATCAGCTTGTCTTGTTCGAGAATATCCAGCACCGCCAGACTCGCCGCGCAAGCCAACGGGTGACCCATATTCGTGAAGCCGTGAACGAAAGTCTCGCCGGCTGCGAACGGCTCGTTCACTCGATCGCTCACCGTCACTGCGCCCATCGGGACGTAGAGGCCTGAGATACCTTTGGCCGTGGTCATAATGTCCGCTTGCACGCCGAAGTGCTCCATCGCGAACCAGCGGCCGGTGCGGCCAAAGCCGGTCACTACTTCGTCGGCGATCAGCAACACGTCGTAGCGATCACAGATCTCGCGCACCGCTTGCCAGTACTCCGGCGGCGGCATCAGGCCGTAGTCCTTTCCTGCGCCTACGGGAGTCGCGATGAATGCCGAGACTTGCTCCGGCCCAACGAAGTAGATCGTCTCTTCGAGCTCACGCGCGCACTGAAGCGCCCAGTCCACTTCGCTCATTCCCTCGGGCCGTTCCTTCGGATTTCGGTAGTGCCGAACGTGAGGCCAGCTCGCGAGCATCGGAAGAAACGGCTTACGGAATCCAGGTCCGCCCGCGACAGACAAAGCTCCTAGCGACATCCCGTGATAACTGTCCCACGTACCGATCACGACGCTCTTCTGGGCATTACCTCGGGCCAGGTGATATTGTCGAGCGATCTTGATCGCAGTCTCTACTGCTTCAGAGCCGCCCGAGCAGAGATAAGTCGTGTTGAGATTTCCGGGAGCTAGTCGAGCGATTCGAGCGCAGACCTCGGCGCGAGGTTGATTCGAAAGCGCGGGATGACAGTACGCGTACTTCTCGGCTTGGCGAGTGATGGCCTCGACGACTCTGCGATCGCCGTGACCGATGTTCATCGCCATCGGACCGCCCGACGCGTCGATGTACCGATTGCCGTCGGTGTCGTAGAGATAGATGCCTTCGCCGCGTTCGAGGACCGGCGCGAACGCGTGATAAGAGAACATGTGCCGCCAATCGCCTTCGGCTGCTCGCTGGTGAGGGATCGCTTTTTCCGGTGTTGCCATGAGTAACTCCTCTGTTGTTTGTAGTACGGCCTTCAGGCGGAAGTTCGTATGCAGTGGCTGAAGATGTTCGCGGTGCGCGATACAAACTTCCGCCTGAAGGCCGTACTACGAACCGTGACTATTCGACGGACGGTAGTATAATCCGAACTCTGACAAACTCGCGAGCTTCTAGAGTCTTCCCCAAAGATTGAAGTCGGGAGTGTAACGGAGTCGAAAATGCTGACAGTTGAGTTGATTCGACGAGGGGCGCGTTACTTCTTGGAGCGAACCGCTGTTTTGTTCGAAAACAAATCTCTCACCTACGCCGAGGTCGATGAGCTTTCAAATCGGTTCGCGCACGTGCTGGCTCGTAACGGAATCGGGCGCGGCGGGCGTCTTGCGATTCTTGCGAACAACAGCCTCTACACCATGCCGGTCGACTTCGCTTGCGTCAAAGCGGGCGCTGCGCGCACGCCGTTGAACGCGAGGCTTTCAGGTGAAGAACACGAGCACATGCTACGCGAGACCGGCGCTCGGCTGGTGATCTATGACGCTGAATTGGCCGAGCGAGCGGAGGCTCTTCGCTCTCGAGTGACGGGTCTGAAGATGCTTGGGCTCGGCTCGAGCCGATGCGGCCGCGACTTGCTCATCGAAGCAGCGTCCGCGCCGTCCGATGATCCTCGCAATCCCGCAGAGCCAGACGACGTGCTGGTGACGGCGTTCACTTCGGGCACGACCGGAAGACTCAAAGCGGCGGAGCACACGCAAGCGACTTACGCGGCAGTGTGCATCAACACATCGATGAACCTTCCCGACATCGCGCCCGATGACGTGATGCTTCACGCGGCATCGCTGTTTCATGCGAGTGGCTGCTTTCTGTTGCCGTACTGGTTGAAAGGTGCTTGCAGCGCGGTTCTCGCGCGGTTTGAACCCGGAGAGTTTTTGCAAGCAATCGCTCGCTGGCGCGTCACTTCAATTCACGTCGTGCCGACAATGCTCGCGATGCTGCTTGCTCATCCGGAGATCGAGGAAGCTGATTTGTCGTCGGTTCGAACTATCGTGTATGGCGCGTCGCCGATGCCGCTGCCGGTGATCAAGCGGGCGCTCGAGCTTTGGGGTCCGCGCTTTGTTCAGTACTATGGTCAGACTGAAGCACCGCTGTTCATCACCAAGCTCGACAAAGAAGACCACGTTGGGCTGGACTCCGAGCGAAGATTACTCACTTGTGGCCGGCCGTCGCTTGATTGCGAGATTCGATTAATTGATGACAAGGGCAACGACGTTCCAGCAGGCGAGCAAGGTGAAATAGCTCTTCGAGCGCCGTTCGTGATGAAAGGCTACTTCAACGCACCCGATCTGAACGCGGCGACTTTTATTGAAGGCGGATGGTTGCGCACGCGCGACGTCGGACGTTTTGACGAGAACGGTTTTCTTTATTTGCTCGATCGAACTTCGGACATGATCATCACCGGCGGTTACAACGTGTATCCTCGAGAAGTCGAAGACGCGTTGATGTCTCATCCGGCGGTGCTCGAATGCGCGGTAGTTGGCGAGCCTCACGAGAAATGGGTTGAAGCTGTGATTGCGTTTGTTGTTTTGCGGCCGGGCGGGAAAGTCTCAGGGGATGAGTTGGTTGAGTTTGCTCGCGAGCGGCTTGCGAGCTACAAAGCGCCGAAGTCCGTGCGATTCATCGAGCAGATTCCCAAGAGCGCGGTGGGAAAAGTCCTGCGGCGGGCGCTTCGCGATCCACTGTGGCGCGATCTGAGTCGAGATCACCGGCTTTAGTCTATTGACGCGCGGCCGCTGAATCATTCGGCAACGCGAAGAGCGTAATCGTTGCCGTAGCCGGGGGTACCGCCCAGAATCCGTTCGCGTTACCGGATGCCACCGCCACATACTGCTTCCCGTTAACCGAGTACGTCACTACTCCGCCGTTCAATCTTCCGCCGGTGTCAAAGCGATATAACACCTCTCCGGTCTTGCCATCGAGCGCGATGAAGTCGCCCAGCAACTCGCCAGTGAAGATCAGACTCGAGGAAGTTGTTGTTACCGCCGCAAGCATCGGCCTCTTGGATTCGTATTTCCACCGCACTTCGCCAGTCGAAGCATCGATTGCCGTCAGCCAGCCGCGCGATTTGTCGGGAGGCTCCTGCTGCACAGTGCCGCCCATGTACATCTGGCCTTCAACGTACCGATCTTCTTTGGCTTTCGCAAACGTCGCGCACCAATCGATCGAGTTCACGTAAAGCAGATTCGTGCCCGGATTGAACGCCGGGCCGTTCCACAGCACGCCGCCCAACACGCCCGGACAGGTGGGCATTCCGGCTGTCGTCAACGGCACGTCGGCGTTCTTGCGAGCGCTGATCGGAACTTCGTAAACCTGCTTGTGAGTCTCGCGATCGAGCACGTGAAGCAAGCTGTCTTTGCCGGCGACCGCCATCAGCTTGCGAGACTTGCCCGCGACGGTCGTGGTGAACAGCGGGCTCGCTTGAGTTGTGTCCCAGTCGTGCTCGTCGTGCGGCACGAGCTGATAGTACCAGCGAAGCTTGCCGGTGCGCGCGTCCAGCGCCACCATCGAACAGGTATAGAGATTATTGCCAGGGCGCGCTTCTGCGTAGAAGTCAGGCGCAGGATTTGCGACTGGAACGTAGACAATTCCCGCTTGTTGATCGAGAGACAACGGCGCCCAGACCGCGCCGCCGCCCTTCAATTTCGAATCGGTCTTGCCCCAGGTCTCGGCGCCGGGTTCGCCGTCGTCGGGTACAGTGTTGAACTTCCACACCGGTTCTCCGTTCGAGAACTTGAATGCGCCAACCCAGCCCTTCACCCCGAGTTCGCTTCCTGCGGGACCGATGATGATCAAGTCTTCCCAGATCACCGGGGCCATGGTGAACCCGCCTTCGTGCTTGTTCATATCGACGAGCGCGCGCTCCCAGACGACATTTCCCGTAGCTGCATCGAGCGCGACTAAATATCCGTCGTGAGTTCCACGAATCACCAGGCCGTCTTTGATTGCGACGCCACGATGCATCGGCCAGCCCTGCTTACCTTTCGGTTTGCGGTCGTAGCGCCACTTCACGCCAAGATTCGTTGCATCAAGTGCGATGGTCGAGTCTTTGACCGTTATGTACATCAACCCGCCGGACACGATCGGGTTTGTGTGAAACGGATTCCTGTCTCCGGCTTCGTATTTCGCGACAGGTTTCAACGAGGCTACGTTTTCGCGATTGATTTGCTTCAGGTCGACGAATCGTTGCCCGCCGTAGTCGTGATTGGACATCAGCCAATCGGTCGTTGTCGAATGGGCAGCGTTCAACTCTCTCTGCGTAGGCTTGGCATTGGCCAGTCGACTTGCTGCGCCAGTTTTTGATGGCGCAACGTCCATCGGCTTGCTCGCGCTGTCGGGACGTGTGGAAGCCGGTGGCGCTATCATCATGCTCTTGAGCGAAGGCGAATTCGCGACCAGCTCTTTTGCGCCCGCCGAGTAGCCGTTGCGTTGGAGAATGAACGCGACCACATCGATGTATTGCTTATCGGTGAGTGTCCCCGGAGCGCCATAGGGCATCTGTGTTCGAATAACGAAGTACAAATCGTCAATTGAGTGCTTGCCGTCCGCCCACTTGCCCGAGAACGCAGGACCCACGAGCGCCGTTGATGTTGTGCCTTCCAGATTCTGCCCGTGACAAGAGGCACAGCTCTTCGCGTACGCAACCGAGCCCCCTGCAGCCTGCGTCGCGGTGAATAACCCTTCACCTTGGAGACTCGCTGATGACACGCCGGGCGTCGATGATAATAGAAGCCAAAGCGCGAGGGCGGCCGCGGCCATAAGAAGATTGATGAGTCTCATCGGATCCCTCCAGGGTTTGTTCGGGCAGCGACGATGCTATCAGACGGCCGGTCGCATTACCAGAACGTACGCGACGCTCACAGCGCCGGGTCGAAGCGCCCATCCGCGGCTGTCCATCCACCATCGACAAACAAAACCGAGCCCGTGATGTAGCTCGACGCGTCCGAGGCCAAGAAAACGACTGGGCCAACCATTTCGTCTACGCTCGCCCAACGGTTGAACACGCTCTTAGCAGCGTAAGCTTCATACCACTCGCGGCGGTCTTTGATTGGGCTTGTCAGCGGAGTCTCGACCACGCCGGGAGCGATGGCGTTCACGCGAACCCCCCTGGGTCCGAGCTCAGCCGCGAGAGCGCGAACCATCTGGACTATTCCTGCTTTGGTTGCGGCGTAGACTCCTTGGCCCGGTTCGACTACCTGCGAGCGGATCGAAGAGAAAGCGATGATGCTTCCGCGGCCGGCTTCCGACATTAGTCGTCCGGCTTCGCGCAAGACTCGAAATGTTCCTTTCAAGTTCACCTCGATCACTCGATCGAAGTCCGCGTCTTCATAAGCGCTGATTGGTTTGCGAATGTTGATGCCTGGAGTCGTCACAACGACATCGACGCAGCCATGGTCGGCGGTAACATCGCGGAATAACTTCGCGACGCTCGCTGTGTCGACGACATCGACGATGAGCGCTTTGGCAGTCTCTCCAATCTCGCTGGCCGTCTGCTGAGCGGCCTCCAGTTGCAGGTCGGCGCAAACGACGATCGCGCCGCTTGCTGCGAGTCCCTTGGCCGCCGCCTCGCCGATGCCTGATCCCGCGCCGATCACTACGGCTGCTCGACCGTCCAATCTGAAGGGTTTGTCGTATCGCATTCTACAAGTCGTCCATGAAAACCACGTGAGCGCTTCGCCAAACGTGAGCGGGAATCGTTCCTTTATTCGCGGAGGTGATCAAGACTTTAAATCTTCGCTCGTCGGCCAGCACAGGCATCTGATCAAGTAATCGCCACGCAATGCCTGAGGTTGACTCTCGACCAGCACTAGTTTGCGGCTGTGATTCTGGTCTCCGAGAAGGCTTCTTTCGAAGAAACCTGTGTCCCTGTTTCTTCCCCTCATCGAACGCGCTTTCCAATGGAATCGGCTGAATCATTGCAAGCGACCCGAGCAGTTTGTAGAGATGTTCGTAGCCTGAGCCGGACGCAACGTTGTGCTGCTGGTGGTTGGTTATTAGCTCGACTTCAGCTCGCTCAAGTATGAAGTGGTTCGCAAGCGACGCGGCCATGAGCACGGCGCGCTCGAATTGTTCCTCAAACTCTTCTTGTTCGGGTCGGGCGTCGTCCCGGGCCGGCTCTTCAGCTCGTACCCCCGACGCTTCCGTTGACCGACTCAAGTTCGGCGGCGTTGTCGTATCGAAGACAATCGTGAGCCGCCATTCGTCCTCGCGCATATGCTCTCGAACCATCATCTCCATTGACTTGGCTGTTGCCTTCCAGTCGATGTAACGCATGTGATCGGAGGGATGATACCGACGTATCGCGTACAAATCGTCGCCTAAGCCGCGTGCGTGGCTCTGTATCTGCCCCGTGAGCATCGGCAGAGAGTGATAGAAATCATCGAGTGGCTGCGGCTTCGGGTACACGAGTATCTCGCCACTGGCATCGATCCTTCGCCATTTCTTGAAAAACCCCGCGGGGAATTTCGTTGCGATTCGGAAGCCGGTGATCGGATAACGGCCGCGGCGCTCGAACGTGTGCTCGACGCGTTGTCTGGCCGCCCGACGCGCCGGCACCAGAACGAAATAGGCAAGCTTGCCCAGCCCGAGCGGTGAGTGCGCGAGGGGGCGGGGGGGCGACGCGTCGACCGGCCTCGCCCTCTCGCCCCTTCGCCCTGTCTCCCCGTCTCTCTCTTCGGACAGCGCTTCCACCATCAGGCTGTAGCTCGGCATGAACCGCTTGTGATTGACGAGGGTAACGCTGATCTTGGCAGGCTCGCCGGCGAATATGTGGTCGGGGAAACGCAACTGAATCGATACGTCGGCAAGACACACTCGCGCGATCAGATTCGCCGCGATCAAAAACGCCAGCATGGCCGACAGCACGAGATAAAGAAGATTGTTGCCGTTATTCCATGCTGCGAAAGCGATGACTATGAGGAATACTACGAACAGCAATCCCTCGAGCGTAAACGTTGTTCGGATGGCGAAGCGAAGGACCTCAAACCGAACATTCCGCGCGAGACGCGGAATAATGTACAACGCTCCGATCAGCGCCAATAGCAGCGAGATTGCAGCGGCGACGGTCGCCAGGTGCGTACTCTGCTGTTCTGCAGCAACCGAACTGAGCAAAGCAATGATGAAAGCCAGGCCCAGGAAAAAGACGGTGATGAAAAAATCGCGCCAGGCCTGCCGATTCATACAACCTCACAGCGGCACGTCTACAGTCTTGAGGATTTCCTCGAGGGCCGCTTCGGCTTCGCCCGAGCGGCGCAGCCCGGTCGAAAACCGCGAGCTCACGGCGATTCGGTGAGCGAATATGGGAACGACCAAACTCTTGATATCGTCGGGGATCACGAAGTCGCGCCCTTCGATGAAGGCCAGCGCTTGAGCGGCGTGATAAAGCGCAAGGCTCCCGCGCGGGCTCACGCCCAGATCGAGTATGTCGGCGTCGCGCGTCGCGCGAACGATGCGAACCAGGTAATCCATCAGCGATTCTTCGACGGTAACATCCCGCACTTCCCGTTGCAGGGCGAGCACGCCGTCGCTGTGCATCACGGGCACTATGTGATCAATGGGCGAGTTCAAGGTTTGTTGCCGAAGTATTGTCTTTTCATCTTCTGAATCGGGATAGCCCATCCGCAGACGCATCATAAATCGATCAAGTTGCGATTCTGGCAACGGGTAAGTTCCGTGATGCTCGATGGGGTTCTGCGTCGCAAGCACAATGAAGGGACGCGGCAACTGATAGGTCTCCTGCTCGACAGTGACGTGACCTTCTGCCATCGCCTCGAGCAACGCCGATTGGGTTTTGGGAGTCGAGCGATTTATCTCGTCGGCGAGTATGACGTTTGCGAAAATCGGACCGGGCTTGAACTCGAACATGCTGTTTTGTTGGTTGAATACCTCAAGCCCAATGATGTCCGAAGGCAGCATATCGGACGTGAACTGGATGCGTTGAAACGTGCAGTCGAAGCTCCGCGCCAGCGTTTGAGCGAGTGTGGTCTTTCCTACGCCGGGGACGTCTTCGATCAGAAGGTGCCCGCCCGCCAGCAGCGTTACAAGCGCGAGCTCGACGACCTCGGACTTGCCGCGAATGACGGTTTCGATCGTGGCTTGGAGTTCTTCAAGCTTCCCGGCGGTGGTGATCACTGAGTTCGGTCCTCGATAAACGATTTGGGCGCTGAATCAATTTAACATAACCGCACAGGCCTGGCGAAGAGAAGTTTAGAATCGTCGGATGATCCGGCCGGACTGTGATAAGATTGGGCGCGAGGCAGGTTAGTCTAACGCTGACCGCGCGACAGGTCTATCGCGGAAGTTCCCGCAACGAGCTCGCCGCCGCCGGTGACTAAAGCCATTCGAGTAACCCGCATATATCGACGGATGCCGTAGAACAACAACGCCGCGACCATAAGATAAATCACCGAGTTCGCGCTTATGCACGCGCTCATCCCGAAGCGCTCGCTTGCCGCGGCGATCGCCACCGGCGCAACCCCACCGCCAATCCATCCCAAAGAGTTCATGACGCCGACCGCCAAGGCTCGACGCTCGGGCCGCACGACGTCGTAAAGCGACGCCCAGATGTTCGCGTCGTACAAGCCTTTGAAGTATCCGAATCCAGTCAACGCCACGATCACGACCGGCACAGAGATCGTCCAACCCGTCAGAAAAATGAACGGGACGCCAAGCGTCAATCCGAGCGCCTGGGTGAGCATTCGTCCGCCTCGATTCGTTTTTGCCAGCCGGTCCGCAAGAACGCCCCCACTCAACACGCCGAGCACCGACGCGATTTGCAAATAGGCGGTCGCGCTGACGCCCGCCATCGCCAGGCTAAGGCTGAATTTGCGATAGAGAAACGATGGCATCCAGGTCAAAAAGATCATCGCGACAAAGTTCGCCCCGATGAAAACCATGGTAAGGATTCGCACCATCGGGCTGGCGAACAGTTCTTTGATCGGCCTCAGCGCTTCCCTCAACAATTGCGTGATCCGTCTGGGATACGGCTCCTGGACATGCTCTGCTGGTTTCGTCGCGGGCTCACTTGATAGCGACCGAGCGGGCTCGCGGAGTAAGACAAGCAGCAACGCGCCGAGCAGCATGCCTAAAGAGCCGAACAGATAGAAGCTCGAACGCCAGCCGTAATGCTGGCCGAGTACGCCGGCGACGCTTCCGCCGGCAATCGTGCCCGCATAGACGCTCGACTGATGGATCGACATCGCGCGCGATCGAGTCCCAGCGTCATGATAATCACTCAGCATCGACATCGAAGCGGGAAAGTAGAATGACTCGCCCAAACCTTCCAGCGCTCTAAACAAGACTAAGTGCGAGTATCTCGTCGAAAGCGCGGTCGCAATCGTGATCAGTGACCAGAAGACGAGGCCGGCGATGATCAGGGTCTTACGGTTAATTCGATCGCCTATCAGACCCGCGATCGGTCCGGCCCCCGCGTACACCCACATAAACGCTGCGCCGACGACCCCGAGCTGCACGTCGCTCAGATTCATCTCTGATTTGAGCAGCTCGAAGACCGAGAAGATCGCTTGTCGGTCCGCGTAGTTGAAAAAGCACACGAACCAAAGCATGATTACGACCCACCATTTGTAGGTCCCGTTTGGCATCAATGTAAAATCATTCGGGCCAGTGACCGTCCGCCATTTCGCGCAACGCAAGCTTTCGCGGATCGATCACCACGTGTTTGATTCGCTCGCGCTTCCACGTGTATGTGACGTGTACTAAACCGTCGGTGGTTTGTATCACCGCGGGATAAGAATACTCGCCGGGCTGGTCTTCCAATATCAGCGTCGCTTTCCAGGTATGGCCGTCAGGCGAGACTGCGACGTTCAGCGGACTGCGTGACTTCTCCGAGTGGTTGTACACAAGCAAGGCGCGGCTGTCCATGAGCATCACCGCGTCGATGCCCGCGTTAGGATTCGGCAGCGACGTTGACTTCATTGCGTTCCAGGACTTTCCGCCGTCGCTAGACCAGCTCTCGGTGATTTTTCCTTGACGGCTTCGACACAGAATTTGGATCGTGCCGCTGCGATGAACCAGAATCGCCGGCTGAATGGCTCCGAACTGAGTCCTGTCGTTCAGGGGTCCTGTCTTCTGCCAGGTTTCTCCGAGATCAGTTGTCCGCTCGATATGAACCCGCCAACCTGCATGCTCGGTGCTCGAGCCGCACAACAGCGAGCCGTCCGCCAACTGCACCGGTTTGTTCTTAATCGGGCCGAGAAAGCCATCAGGCAACCGCCGAGGCTTTGACCAACTCGCTCCACCGTCAGTCGAGGTGATCAGCATTCCCCACCACTCGCTTGGACTCGGTCCGACTTTGTAAAAGAGCAGAAGTGGCCCGCGCGCTGGCTGAAAAAGTACCGGGTTCCAGCAAGGGAAACGTTCGCCCGTCGGTTGAACGCCGTTAGCGGCCTCCGCTAATTTCGACCATCCGTCCTTGTCGCGTCTCGAGACCCAGATCCCAACGTCGGGGTTTCTCTCTCGCGTACCTCCGAACCAGGCTGCTACCAGCCCCCCTTTTGTTTCGGCGATGGTCGAAGCGTGGCAAGATGTGAAAGGCGCCTGTTCAAAGATAAACTCTGATTTAACGATAGAGTCACGACTCACGCTGGCAATGTTGGTTGTGGCATCGAGGAAGACGCACGGCGCGACGACAACGAACGCAGTTATGAGGCTCTTCAGTATTCGCATAATCAGACGGTTCGTGAACCGGTGGTGGTCCTTCATCGCACGAGCGTCATAGTATCATAAACAGTGGTATGGCTAAGGCATCCTCAATAGAAGACCGACTTGCGGAACTCGCAAGGCTTAGCAAGGAGCCTGACACTTCCGAAGCTCGGAAAGAACTGCGGAAGCACCTGTCGAGCAAGACCAGCTTGATCGTGGCTAAAGCCGCCGAGATTGTTGCTCGTATCGAGGATCACCAATTCATCCCTGATTTGATCGCGGCATTTCATCGCTTCATGCAAGACCCGTCAAAAAGCGACAAAGGCTGCGCGGCTAAAACTGCCATTGTCAAAGCGCTGCTTGCGTTGGACTCGGACGATGAGGAGATCTATCGAATTGCGGTTCGGCACGTTCAACACGAGCCGACGTGGGGCGGGCGCTCGGACACCGCGGCGCAGTTGAGGGCGCTCGGCGGGCTGGGCTTGGTGCAAATTGGTTCGCCGGACGCGATGAACGAGCTTGCCGGCTTGCTCGCCGACAAAGAAGGCGATGCGAGAATTGGCGCTGCGCGAGCACTTTCCCATTGCGGAGCGACTGCGGCGCCGCTTCTGAGATTCAAAATACTAACGGGCGACGAGGAGACGGCAGTGATTGCCGAATGCTTAAGCGGGTTAATGTCTTCGTCCCCGTCCGCTTCGTTTGAGTTCGTGGCTCGGTTCGTAGATCCGCACTATTCTGAGCTTTATGAGCACGCCGCGCTCGCGCTTGCGGAGTCGCGGCTGCCTGGAGTCTTCGAGTTGTTGAAGGAGAAGTGGAGCGGCACTTTCGACCGCGAGTTCAAGCGCGCGTTGTTGCTTCCGATGGCGCTGACGAGAGATGAGGCAGCGCGCGACTTTCTGTTATCAGTTATTGAATCCGGAGAAGTGCGATTAGGAACTGCCGCGATCGAGGCGCTGAGGATTTATCGCGAGGACCCGACGATCCGAAAGCGGATAGCAGAGGTGATCGGCGGGCCGAAGAAGGCTGAACTACTGACGGCGCTCGGTCGCGCGTTCGAATGATAAGCGGCTGTTAACACGCTTGCCTCCGCTCCTTTTCTTCTGAGCAGGCGTCGAAGATGGACGGTATGGGGGCACCTCGTAAAGCATACCCTCGGCGCTCAGATCTTCATCGACCTCTGGCCAGTGCACGCCCTGGCCGTCTCCAATTAGCCTCCAGTTCGCTCGCTGCTCAGGTGTGGCCTCCGACAATCGCCAGGACCACACGAGCGGGACGCAAAAGATGCAGGAAGTGTTCGAGGATGTGAGATCACTCAAGCGACAATCTCAAGACTTTGCCAGTGTCTTTTACTACGCATCCCTGCTTCACCTTGTGTTTGTGCACACTCACCCTTTTCAAGACGGGAACGGACGAGCCGCTCGGCTGCTGGAGAAGTGGTTTCTTGCGAGCTACCTCGGAAAGCGCGCCGGGCAGATTCCTTGAGAGCAATACTACAAAGAGCATCGAGCGGAATACTATGAGAACATCAAGATCGGATTGAATGATTATGAACTGAACTACGATTTGTGTGTGCCGTTTCTAATGATGTCGGTGAAGTCTCTTCACAAATGCCCAAAACGTCGGCGACTCTGGCCAATGATTTCTGACTTCTCTCTTCTGATTTCTGCGCCCTTACCCTTGCTATTGTCATCCCTCGTACGTCATCTATTGGTAAGTTCCATGTCGAAGTAAATAGGATCGGGCTCCGGATCCTTGGTCCTCGTTGGTTTTCGCTCTCTGACGTTCAAGATTCTGGCAGTGACAGGACAAGATCGCTTATATTAGGCTAAGGCTTGGTAGCGGCTTTGGAGGTTAATATGACCAGGACACTTGAAGCGACATTCGACGGCGAGGCATTGATCCCCGATGAACCGCTTGACCTAAAGCCCAATACGCGCGTACGTGTCACTATAGAAACAAGCGGTTCGGACCACATATCGAGCCAACTCACCGGGGGCGGCTTGCGTGAATTGTTTGGCTCGGTCGATTTGGGACGTCCGACCGGCGCCGATAACCAGAGCATTGATGCTGATCTGGCTCGGAGATCGTTCAAAAATGGATAGATTACTTCGTACTCCACAGGCAAATCGCCGCGCAGACAATTACGAAGAGAATCAAATGATTCTCGCGGATGATGCAGTTATAGACATAGTGGCAGCGGACCAAGTTTCCGATTATAAGCTGAGACTCACCTTTAGCGACGACACAGAACGCGTCGTGGATTTTGAGCCCTTCTTGAGAAACTCACGAAACCCCATGATCCGGGAATATCTTGATCCTTCAAAATTCGCGAACTTCAGAGTGGAATACGGCGATCTTGTTTGGGATGACTACGGGCTCTGCTTTCCGACGGCCGACCTCTACGAAGACAAAATCTGAGCGCTTTAGCAATTAGCCTTAACTCACCTGATCTCGAGCCATCAGCGCCGCGCCAATCATTCCGGCGGTTGGACCTAGCTTGGCGATTACAATCTCACAACTGTTAAACGAAGGCGGGAAGGCGCGGCGGCGGGTCTCCTTGATCGTCGGCTTGAGTATCAGATCGCCTGCTTCCATAACTCCGCCGCCCATCACCA
This sequence comes from Blastocatellia bacterium, assembly GCA_036505875.1. Taxonomy (GTDB): domain Bacteria; phylum Acidobacteriota; class Blastocatellia; order UBA7656; family UBA7656; genus Onstottus_A. Next base: position 18,578 of record DASXSR010000041.1, read on the forward strand.
CCATCTCGACGTTGAGCAAATTGATGACGGCTGCCAGCGCTATGCCCATGAACATTCCCGTGCGCTCCATCATCACTTGAGCCATCTCGTCGCCTTCGCGTGCCGCGTGAGCAATATCTTCGGCGGTGAATTCCCGGTCGCGTGGGATCGCTAGTCGAGATAGCGACGACGTGCGGTCGCGGTAGAGCCGCTCGCGCGTTCGGCGAACTATGTTAGGCCCGGAGGCGATAGTTTCCAGACAGCCGATGTTGCCGCAAGCGCATTCGATCCCTTCCGGATCAATCGTCATGTGCCCGAACTCCCCGGCGAAGCCCGACGCCCCTCGATAGATTCGGCCGTTGATTATCAATCCTGCGCCAATGCCCGTACCCAGAGTGACGAAGAAGACCTCCTTGCGTCCTCGCGCAGCGCCGACGTGGAGCTCGCCGTATGCAGCAGCGTTGGCATCGTTGTCGATAATGACCGGCAAACCAGTCTCACGAGAGAGCCCCGTTGTAATGTCTATCTCCGAGAGCGCCGGCAGATTAGGCATGACCTCTATGCGATTTGTTTTGCGGTTGACCAGACCCGGTATGCCGATTCCGATCCCGGCGACTCGGCCTTCGGCCTTTTGGTTATCGCGAAGCGAGATCGAGGCCGCGACCAGTTGGTTGAACAGCGCGTCCGGGCTCTGTTGTTCGCTCTCGGTTCGGATCTCTTCAATGATCTCCCCGGCGGCGCTTACGAGAGCGCCTTTGAGGGTGGTTCCGCCGAGGTCGATGCCGATGAAAACCGGCCCATTGGAATAGTTCGCTGTCATAGGGATTCTACGCTGCAGCGAGAAGCGAGAAGATCAGTTTTCGAGCATAACAAAGCCGCGAAAGGGATGTCAATTTTCGAGAAGTGCGCTAGAATCGCTCGGCCCTGGGAGCGCAGGCGTCTCGCCTGCCAACTCTGGAAAGAGCGCGATTCCCAGGCTTGCAGGCGAAACGCTTGCGCTTCCAGGATCAGAATGTACGAGCTATTGCAAAGGTACGGGCTGTGGGCGGTGTTCTTCGGAACGATGATCGAGGGCGATCTAACGCTGTTGTTTTCGGGCGTGTTGGCGCGAGCCGGGCTCTTTACGTTTGAAGAAGCGTTTCTGGTTGGGACGGCGGGCGGCTTCGTCGGCGACTCGTTGAGTTATATGATCGGCGCGCGCTTTCGGGGGCGAGCGCGAAGTTTGCACTTCTTCGCTCGCGCGCGGCCTCGAGTCGAGAAACTCATGCGCAGATTCGGCGTGCTGTCGGTGTTTATTGTGAAGTACGTTTATGGCGTGCGCACCACTAGCGCGATCTTCCTGGGTCTCGCTCACTTTGGTTTTCTCAAGTTCGCGGTACTGACGCTGGCAAGCTGCGGCGTATGGGTGGGCTTGCTCGCGGGACTGGGATTCACTTTCGCTGCTGGCGTCGAGAAACTCGTCGGCGACCTTAGACGAATCCAGATAGTCCTGCTTGTGGTTGTGATTATCCTTGCGACAGTCTACGTCATCAGCAGATTCGAACGAAGAGTGATCGAGGAGAAAAAGGAATTCTTCGCGCGCGAGGACGAAGATTGATCTCGACCTCGCTGCTCGCGTCTCACTTCCACTCATAACAGATGAAACTAACCTCTTGACTGCTGAGATCTTGCTCGTATTCAAAAGACGCCAAGAGTTCCATTTAGCCAGCCCAAATTTGGCGAACCCGAACGGAATGTTAGAGCTCCACGATAAGAGAACTTTCCTGCATTCAATCTTCCAATCCCGAGACCCTTGGCTGAAAATCCCTCTGTCTCCGACATGTCGATGCCGTTGCCTTCGCCGGCAAAAGTGCCATCGGGCCTGGCAGTTGCCTGATAAGTTGCAGTTTTACGAAGTTTCACTCTCAATCGTCATAGTACTTTGTTTACTGTCCAATGGGTTTCACTGGCGCAGGATAAATACCTGCGTCCGCCAGCTCCTTTAACAAAGCCGGCAATGCGCTGATCAGCAGGTTTGCCTCTTGCACAGCTTTATCGAGTAAAGGACGCATCTCCGTTGTCTGTCGTATCTGCGTATCTGTAGGTCTTGAAGTCGAACCCATAACTCCGCCCTTCAAACCACCAAAGCGGAAAACCAGGTTTTCATTGATGCGCTCAAAGTTCCCGGTCTCGAATGGATTCTGCACGCCGACGCCAAAGCGCCTGCCAACAGGCTCAAACTTCTTCGCCAGGTCTTCGACTTTGGTTTTCATCGCGGCGGGCGCGCTTGAATTCTCCTTCAGTGCCTGTTGGATCGCTTTGATTCTCTCATTCAGGTCATTCACGCGATCGGCTGCTTCGTTCAAGGCCTTCTGCAATCTGTGCAGTTCCATTGAGGTGTCGAACCAGACTTTGCGATCTTCGGCGGAGATCTGAATTTCAGGGTCGCCTTGCACGGTGAAGGAATTCGTAGCGACTTCTTTGTCATCGACTTTCAAAATCACTTGATAGGTTCCGGGTAAAACGAAAGGTCCATCAAGTCCGCCTCCACCAAAGCCCCCGCCTCCGCCAGGGCCCCCACCTTGAAGCCTTCGCGGACGCGGCAGCGGTTCAACTCGCAAATTCCACAGGACCGTATTGATGCCGGCGGCGCCTTTGTCCTTGACGCTCTCGCCCGCAAGCTCGCGCACAACAGCGCCCGAAGCATCTTTCACTGTCAATGCCAGTTTCTTGGTGGTTGATTTCAGATAGTAAGTGAATGCCGCGCCGGCATCCGGGTTCTTGCCCAGGAACTGCATATCGCCTTCAAACTCGCGCGATCGGTCGCCTGCAGGATTCATCTCCGTTGCAGGGCGAATGTCAAACATATAAGCATTCGCCTCACGCGCCTTGGCGAACTGCTGAAGTGGCGTCATATCATCGAGAACCCATATGCTTCGCCCGTGCGTTGCAAGAATCATCGCGTTGTCGCGCGGGTGCAGAGTGATTTCATAGATCGGAACGGTCGGCAGATTCGCTTTTACGCGCATCCATCGTTTGCCTTTATCAAAGGTCACAAACAAACCACTCTCGGTTCCGAGGTAAAGAACGTCCGGGTTTCTCAGATCTTCGGTGATCGTGCGCGCCACCTGGCCTTTCGGCAAATCGCCGGCGATCGATTTCCAGCTTTGCCCGTAATCGTTGCTCGCATAAACGTAGGTGCTGAAATCATTCAAGCGGTGGCCATCAAAGGTCGCGTAAACAGTGCCTTCATCGAAACGCGATGTCGCGACTCGCGAAACATACGTGTTCTTTCCCAGACCGGGAACCTTTGAAGTAACGTTGGACCAGGTGGCGCCATCATCGCGCGAAACGCTGATGACGCCATCATCCGACCCGGTGTAATACAAGCCGGCTTTCTTCGGCGATTCATTAAAAGTCACGAGGTTGCCGTAAGAGCTTATCCCGTCATGTTTGGCAAGCGTAATGTCTTTGCCCTTCGCTCCCATCAAATCAAGGGTCTCGCGGTCAGTGTTGGTGGTTAAGTCGGCGCTAATCGCTTTCCACGAATGCCCCCTGTCGGTCGATTTGAAGAGGCGATTCGCCGCGACGAAAATCGTCGAAGGGTTGTGCGGCGAAATCACCATCGGCGTGTCCCAATTCCAACGATAATCCTTTTCGCCTTCGGGCGGTTCCGGTCGAATTGTTTTGCGTTCGTTAGTCGTGCGATCAATTCGGCTCATACGGCCATCCTGTGACTCACCATACAGGATGCGCGAGTCGCTTGGATCCATTTGCGCCTGGAAGCCGTCTCCGCCGCTAATGACAAACCATTCATCATTACCGATGCCGCTTGCTGAACGCACTCTGCTTGGCCCACACCAGGTATTGTTGTCTTGCAGCCCGCCGCATACATTAAACGGTATCTTCATATCGTAAGCGACGTGATAGAACTGACCGAGCGGCATGTTCTTGAGCCACACATAAGCTTTGCTTTTATCGTAAGAGATGCCGACCCCGCCGTCACCGCCGATCATCATGTGATTCGAGTTCGCGGGGTTGATCCACATCGCATGAAAGTCGACGTGAATCTTCTGGGCGCCATCATTGCGGAAGGTCTTGCCGCCGTCATCCGAGATGGAGAGTTGCACGCCGAGCACATAAATGCGCTGATCGTTATTCGGGTCAATGCGAATCTGACTGAAGTACATCGGGCGCGGATTGGTGCTGGACATCTTCGTCCAGGTTGCTCCGGCGTCCTCCGAGCGATACACGCCGCTCTCTTTGGCGTGTTCGATGCGCGCATAAACGATGTTGGGATTGCGGCGATAAACATCGAGCCCGATGCGCCCCTTTGCTCCTTCGGGAATCCCTTTCGTAAGTTTCGTCCAGGTGCGTCCGGCATCCGCGGTTTTATAAATCGCGCTGCCCGCGCCGCCGCCGTTGAATCCCCATGTGGCGCGGCGGCGCTGATAGGTCGCCGCGTAAATGACTTTGTTATTCGACGGGTCCATCACCAGCTCGGTCGCGCCGGTGTCAGGGTCGGTCTTCAACACGTTCGCCCACGTCAGTCCGCCGTCTGTAGTTTTGAACACGCCGCGGTCGCCGCCTGGTCCCCAAAGACTGCCGAGCGCAGCGACGTAAACGACATCATTATCGACTGGGTCAACGATGATGCGGGCGATATGTTTGGAATCGCGCAGTCCCATGTTTTTCCAGCTCTTGCCGCCATCAACAGATTTATGAACGCCGTCGCCCCACGATGAGCTTTGCCGATTATTGTTCTCGCCGGTACCCACCCAAACCAGGTTTGCGTCAGTGGGCGCAATGGCAACGTCGCCGATTGATGAAGTCGCTTCGTTATCAAAGACGGTTTCAAAGGTTGTGCCCTGATTGACTGTCTTCCAAAGACCGCCGGTAGCGGTTGCGACGTAGAAGACCGCCGGGTTGCTCTCGAGCACCGCGAAATCATCAATACGACCGGCGGGTGAAGCAGGACCGATTTCACGAAAGCGCAATCCCCCAAACGGCGATGGCGACGCGGACTCATCTTCCTGGGTAAACGCTGCCGGCGACCATACGAACGCCAACAAAAGGAGCGAAAGAGAACCGAAAACGCGGACGACTATGCGAGTCGTAGTCATCGCATTCCTCCTGGTAAGAAACTGGATCATTGTTCAAATCCACTGAGGGTAAAGAGGCGGACGGTCGATGGCCTGCGGCGTGCCCAGCGCGAAGGGAGCATAGTACACCAAACCTCCCTTCGCACGTCGCCTCGGAGATCTATGGCACGATTCGAATCGAGTCGCTGCCGATAATCGGCAGTCCAGTGAAAGTTTCTCCTACGAGGGTTATACTTGTGTCGCCTGTAAAATGCGGCAGAGCCTGAATGCTGAAATGGAGTACGAGGTCTAGCAGTCCATCCCCATTTACATCTTCGAGAGAGGCCATAGGCATGCCGTTTTTTCTAAGGCTGACCGGGACCCCGGCTAACTCTACAGTAAGCGGAGAGACCGTAGCAGCGTTGAAAGACGGTGAGCTGAGGATTGCGACTGGCACAGTTCCCATTGATCCCAAGTTGACAGTGTTGGAAGTGCTGCCCGGCTTGATGTCTATTTGCACATCCAACAACTCCAGGACAAAGCAAAGGTTATTGAATGCTATGTTTGGGTCAGATGGCTTGCTGGGCGAAGAGCCGTTGTTTAAGTAATGCATCTCAAGCCTGGTGATGTGCGAGCCGCACACCTTGAACGTAAAGGCGCCAGGCTCGCCGGGCTGCGCAGTGCATGCATCCCCAGTCACAAACAGGTTCCCCGCGCTGCCCGATGTGGGATTGGTCGCGGAGTCGCTCGTGTAGGATAGCTGGTCCTCATCAACGATCTCGCCGGCGGCGTTGTAGGC
>DASXSR010000042.1:0-9691 GCA_036505875.1 Blastocatellia bacterium
CGCTCGAACCGCGAGCCGAACTGCATTAACTAGTTCACGGTGCGGCGCTTTCACCTCCTCTCAAGCTCCACGAGGCTTCCTCGATGAGCATACAGCAGATTAACAAGCAGCCAGCGTCTCGAACTTGAGCCTATAGGAAGAGGCGTGCGGCCTTATGACGGCGTCTCGTTGAAGCTCGCGCCAGGCCGTCAGCGGCGAAGTTGACTTCATTGCAGTTTGGAGCGGGTCTATGAAATCGGCGAGGGTTCTACTTCTCGATTTGAATCCACGCGATGGATTGTGTGATCCGCTGCGTCAAATCCTCGAATCGTCAGGTCAGCCCGAGATTGAACTTTACCAGGAATCGGTTGCGATCGACTCGTTGGCTTTCTCGTACAGCGAGCTGGCGAAAGATGCTCTCCGCTTCGATCCTGAATTGATCTTTATTACCGTGTCGGCAAGCTTGCTGGAAGTCGCCGGCGCAGGTTTTCAAGCCATAAAGGCTCAGCTTCCGCAGATACCAATCATTGCCGCCGCCGATGCGGTTGCGCCCGACAGTGTGCTTGAGTTACTCAGGCTCGGCGCATCCGATTTCATCACTCCGCCGCTGAGAGCCATCGACATCCTCCCCCGAATGTGGCGTCTGCTGGGGCACAGACGGCGCCTCGCAACCTCGGTGCACGCGCTCAAGGAAAAACTGGGGCTGAGACAACTTGTTGGCGAGAGCCCTGCCTTCGTCTTCGAGGTGCAGAAGTTTCCGTTGGTCGCCAAATCCGACGCGAGCGTTCTGATCTCTGGCGAGACCGGCACAGGAAAGGAGCTGTGCGCTCGAGCGATACATTACCTGAGTCCGCGGGCGAACAAGCCCTTCGTTCCGATCAACTGCGGGGCTATTCCGGTTGAGCTGGTTGAAAACGAGTTATTCGGACACGAGCGGGAGGCTTTCACTGGCGCTAATTCGTCCAGGCTGGGACTGATCCACGAGAGCGATGGTGGCACGCTCTTCTTGGACGAGATTGATTGCCTCCCGCTGCTGGCGCAAGTCAAGCTGTCGCGGTTCCTCCAGGAGAAAGAATACCGCCCGCTCGGTTCGATGAAACTGCGTCGGGCCGACGTGCGCGTAATATCGGCGACTAACATCGATCTTCTGGATGCGGTGAGACAGGGCAAGCTTCGCCAGGATCTCTACTATCGTTTGAACATCGTTCCGGTGTCGTTGCCGCCGCTCAGAGAGAGGAAGGAAGACATCCTGCTGTTGTCTCGACACTTCCTGGCAAAGTATGCAGCAAGGTTCAACAAGCCCGCGGTCGATTTCTCGCCGGCTGCGTTGCAGACACTGATGTCTTACGACTGGCCGGGCAACGTTCGAGAATTAGAGCATGTAGTGGAAAGAGCGTTGGTGTTCTCGGAGGACGAAATCATCCAGGCCGGCAATATCTTATTATCAAATGCGACAGCGACGCCCCGCGATGAGTCATTCCAGCAAGCAAAGGCGCGGGTCGTAGCGCAGTTCGAGAGAAGATACATCCGGGAGCTGCTGATTGCCCACCGTGGAAACATCACTAAAGCAGCGCAAGCGGCCCACAAGAACCGCCGCGCGTTCTGGCAACTGATTCGAAAGCACAAGATCGATGTGGCCAGCCTCAAGGCTACCGGTTGAATCCGGTTCGGTAACTTCTCCAGTCTTCGGGAGTCAATGGCTAAGAGATAACATCATCGACAATTCCAGGATAAAACTGTCCTGGCTCATAAACCCCAAGAAAACCTGGCTTAAGCCTTTTCTGTTATCAAAAGTACCAGGCTAAAAAGCTCTCACCCGAAAGCAATCCACTTCCATTTATCAACCACTTAGTAATGGGCCGGCGGTTGCAAGCGGCTGTCTTTCGTTGCTTCGCTTGAGCTCACGAAAAGGTACGAAGAGTCTGCCATGTGCGAAGCGGAACAGCAGCAGACGTCTCACGAAATCTTGGCTTATTTGGCTGAGAACCCAGAGGCCGAAGACACGCTGGAAGGCGTTGTGGAATGGTGGCTACTCGAGCAGAGGATCAAACACCTGGCCATGAAAGTTGAAGAGGCCCTGGCTCAGCTTGTTTCGGCAGGATTGGTGCTCGAACGCAAGGGGAGAGATTTGAGATCTCATTACCGAATCAATCCCGACAGGTTGAAAGAAATCTCGGCTCGACTCAAGCAGGAATCGGGTTGACGCGATCGAGACTGCGTACGTGGAGACCATTGCGAATAAAGATCAGTTGAAATTGAAACGTTAACCCTTCAACCGATGGTTTGATCGAAACGGAGGAACTCTAATGGCGACACCGCAAACCTACCCGGGCGTCTATATCGAGGAAATTCCAAGCGGCGTGCATACGATCACGGGGGTCGCTACGTCCATCACGGCATTCATCGGCCGCGCCCCTCGCGGGCCTACAGACGAGCCGATCACGATTAACAACTTCGGCGACTACGAACGAATCTTCGGCGGGTTGTCGCTGCTGAGCACGATGAGCTATGCAGTGCGCGACTTTTATCTGAACGGCGGCAGCCAGGCGATTATTGTTCGGCTGTTCAACGGGCCCGTCGTGAGCCCGCCGCGTGTTTTCGTCGCGACGATTACGTTGCCTGCGACTGCCAGCCCCGCGAGTCCTTCACTTGTCCTGATCGCCGCAAATCCCGGCGCTTGGGGCGGCCATTTGAGCGCCAATGTGGATCACAACACCAAGGACAACACTAACACGAATCTGTTCAATCTGAGCATCACTGAGACAGACCCGGTTACAAAGGCCGTTGTCAACGCGGAAAAGTTCTCGAACGTTTCGGTTGACAGCACGGACCCGCGCTTCCTTCCTCGGGTGTTGGAGCAAAGCTCCTCCCTCGTCCGCGTGCAGAAAAACAGCGGCGGCGATTTCGTTTTGTCAACCATCCGGCCGGATGAAACGCTGGGCGGCAGCCCGCCGGGGCAAACAGCAGTGAAGGCGAAGGACGGAGACGACGGCGATGACATCGGCGAGATTCAATTCACCGGCGGGACATCGGAATCCGACAAGAAAGGCCTGTTCGCGCTGAAGAACGCGGACCTGTTCAACTTGCTGTGCATTCCACCTTTCGCGTTCAGCAAGGATGTCACAACAACTCTGCTCGGCGCGGCGGCTGATTACTGTAAGAAACGTCGCGCGATGCTGATCGTCGATCCGCCGAACAATTGGACGAAGAAGGAGACCGCCAAGACGGAATTCAGCAACAGCACTTATCCTGGCACGACCAGCAACTACGCGGCGCTGTTCTTTCCACGGCTGAAGCAGCCGAACTTACTGCGAGACAACCAGGTCGAAGAGTTTGTTCCTTGTGGAGCAGTTGCCGGGATCTTTGCCCGCACTGATGGATCGCGCGGCGTGTGGAAGGCCCCCGCGGGTCAGGAGGCCACGCTGGTTGGAGTGCCGCAACTGAGCGTGCCTCTAACCGACGACGAGAACGGCGAGTTGAATCCACTGGGCATCAATTGCCTGCGAGCCTTCCCGATCGTCGGCCGAGTCGTTTGGGGCTCGCGCACGCTCGAGGGCGCCGATCGTCTGGCCTCCGAGTGGAAATACATCCCGGTGCGGCGGACCGCGCTGTTCATCGAAGAGAGTCTGTATCGCGGAACACAGTGGGTCGTGTTCGAGCCGAACGATGAGCCGCTGTGGGCACAGATTCGTCTGAACGTCGGCGCGTTCATGCAAAACCTGTTTCGCCAGGGCGCGTTCCAGGGCAAGACCCCTCGCGAAGCTTACTTCGTCAAATGCGACAAAGAGACCACGACGCAGAACGACATCAATCTCGGCATCGTGAACATATTGGTCGGGTTCGCGCCACTCAAACCTGCCGAGTTCGTGATCATCAAGATCCAGCAGCTGGCCGGCCAGATCGAGACATAAAAGAGTGTTTGTAGTACGGCCTTCAGGCGGAAGCTAGTAAGGCGCCGTGTTCAAGCGCGTTACGAACTTCCGGCTGAAGCCCGAGCTACGAACACTCTTCTAAGGAGGAGGCGATGGCTCAATTCAGTGTCAACCCACAGCGTTTCGATCCCTACAAGAACTTCAAGTTCCGCGTCAAGTGGGACGGCAAATACGTTGCCGGGGTCAGCAAAGTCGGCGGCCTGAAGCGCACCACGGAGGTGGTCAAGCATCGCGACGGAGGCGATCCCAGCAGCAGCCGCAAGTCGCCCGGCCGTACGGAGTACGACGCCATCACCCTGGAGCGAGGTGTAACTCACGATACCGAGTTTGAGAAGTGGGCGAACAAGGTTTGGAACTTCGGATCGGGGCTGGGCGCTGAGGTGTCGCTTAAGGATTTCCGCAAGGACATCATCATTGAGTTCTACAACGAAGCGGGCCAGTTAGCTCTAGCTTATAAGGTGTACCGCTGCTGGGTCTCCGAGTTTCAGGCCCTTCCGGATCTCGATGCCAACGCGAATGCCGTCGCCATTCAGCACATAAAGCTCGAGAACGAAGGTTGGGAGCGCGACGTTGAAGTGCCGGAACCCAGTGAGCCCACCTTCACCGAGCCGCCAGTTTAAGGAAGAACGAGGATAGAGGATCGAGGATTGAGGATTGAGAATCGACGATCGCGGCACGCACTTCGATCCTCGACCTTCAATCCTTGATTCTCGATTTGTTTATGCGTCCGCTTTCAGCTTTGGAATTGCTAAAGGCATGGGAGATTGGCCTGGGCCAGCATCGATCTACACGATCGATAGCGCTTCTGTCGGCCAGTTCCAACGCTTCGCCCGATGCGCTTGCGCGCTTGAGCATCGGCCAGCGCGATGCGCGACTGCTGACTTTGCGCGAGTGGGCTTTTGGTTCGCAATTGGTCTGCGTCGCGGGCTGTCCGAATTGCGGCGAGCAACTGGAGTGGACTCTCGATGGCGACGATCTTCGCATCGAGTCGAAATCGGAGCAATGCGCTGAGCTATCGCTTGATCGCGACGGATATAGCGTCAGGTTTCGGCTGCCCAACGCCCTGGATCTGGCTGCAGGAGCCGATTCCAAAGAAATCGATGCGGCGCGTCTCACGTTGATAGAGCGTTGCGTTCTGGGCGCGAGTCACGACGGTCAGCCGATATCAGCCGACGAGCTGCCGCCGCAAATTGTTCAAGCGTTGGGCGAGCAAATGTCGCAAGCCGATCCTCAGGGGGACACGAGGCTGGATCTCAAATGCCCGGTGTGCGGACGCTGCTGGCAGGCGATATTCGACATCGAGTCCTTTTTCTGGAGCGAGATTAACGCGTGGGCCAAACGGCTCTTGACCGACGTGCACAGGCTGGCGAGCGCTTACGCCTGGAGCGAGTCGGACATTTTGAATATGAGCCCCTGGCGGCGCCAAGTCTATCTGAATTTGCTAAACGGATGAGTGATTACCTTCAAAACCTTGCAGCGCGAAGCCTGGACATGGCATCGGTTGTCGAGCCCAGGCTTGCATCTTTCTTTGAGCGGCCAGTCCATTCGTCGCGCTTGCCGGCAAACCCTGTTTTCGAGGGAGAGAACGAGCCGAACCACGCGAGCGACCGTCCAGATGAAACGGAAGGAAACGACGTGCAAGCTCAACAACGACGAGCGACGCGGTCGGACTTGCGCCCTCTCACCGAGACTTTTTTGCTTGAGCCCAAGACCCCGGACGACGACAAGCTGCGCGATGATTCCTCGTTTCCTCTCCAGCGCGAACCTAAGCCAGACTCGTTTCCCGAATCGACGTCATTCTCGACGAAGGAAGCGACATCGCGATTGAGTCCTCAGATTGCTACTGGGATTTCAAACAATCCGTTCACGAACTTGTCAAGCGAACTCAAGTCTGAGTCCGTTAACTTGCCATCGGGGGTTCTGGAGAGTCTCGCAGAGCGTGAACCCAGAGTCGGGAGACTACCGAGCGAGCACCTCGTCGCGCTCGAGCCGATTCGAACCGACGATGTCGCTCGTCCCGAACCGCTTCGGCCAGTCGAGCGACAAGCCGCGGCCTCGATTTCGGTCGGCCCCCGCGATGCTAACTTCTCTGTCAAGGTCACCATCGGTCGGGTTGACGTGCGCGCAATAATGCCGCAACGCGCGGCGGCCGCTCCCTCGGCTCCCGCTCCTTCGCGTCATCGGCCGCTGTCACTGGACGACTACTTGAAGCAACGCGCGGGAGGCAAGCGATGAGCAGCGCTCTGGCCATTGCATCCGTGACCGCCGTGTTGAAAGACCTGTTGAACAACGGTTTGATCGATCACAACGTCGGCGCGAGCGTCGGCGAAGTCACGGTCAGCACGCTGCCGCCCGACCGCGTGGATGTGCTGGACGCAGCGCAAAAGAAGAGCCGGTTGAACCTGTTTATGTACCAGGTGACACCCAACGCCGGATGGCGAAACGTCGGGTTGCCTTCGCGCAACGATCGCGGCGAGCGCCTCAGCAATCCCCCGCTTGCGCTGGATCTTCATTACCTTCTGACCGCGTACGGCGCAGAGGAGATGCACGCTGAGATTCTGCTCGGTTACGGGATGCAGTTGCTACACGAGACGCCGGTACTGACGCGCGCTGCGATTCGCCGGTCGCTCGCTCCACCGTCGCTGATCACCGGCGGATCGGGGCTCCCGCCTGAGATGCAAGCACTGTTCACCTCGGAGCTCTCTGAGCAAGTCGAGCAGATCAAAATCGCCCCTTCGTCTCTGAGCACCGAAGAGATCTCTCGAATGTGGTCTGCCTTCCAGGCCAAGTATCGTCCTACGGCGGTGTATCAAGCCTCGGTGGTTCTGATCGAAAGCAAGAACTCGAAGAAGTCGCCGCTGCCGGTTCGCGCGAGGAAGATTTTCGTCGTTCCATTCAATACGCCTGTAATCCAGGAGATCAAATCTCAAGAGACAGCGGGTGGTCCGATCCTCACGGGCGCGCCGATCCTGACGGGTCAGAATTTGGTGATCGTCGGAAGCGGTTTGCGCGCGGACGACGTTCGCGTCAACGTCGGCGGCATCGAGGTGACGCCTTCGGACGCAGACATCACCGACTCGCAAATCATCGTGCCCATCCCTTCGGCTCTCGGCGCCGGGGTTCAAGGTGTGCAAGTGATCCACCGAAGACTTATGGGATCGCCGCCTACACCGCATCGCGGAATCGAGTCGAACGTGGCGGCATTTGTGTTGCGACCTCAGATAATTGAACCAATAGGCGTCTCGGCGCTACAGGGTTCGGGCGTCAACCCGCGGTCGGCTAAATTGAATCTGACAGTTCATCCGGCGATCGGCGATTCGCAACGCGTACTCTTGATGCTGAATGAGTTCATACCGATCGCGAGTCCTCCTTCCGCAGTCGCCGCGGAGTCCTACAGTTTCATCGCGCCCGGGAGAATCTCGTTAGCGAGCCCACCGGCCAGCCCGCCGGGCCCGAGCGAAACGATCACGATTCCAATCAGCGGAGTTAAGGCCGCCAGCTACCTTGTGCGCATACAGGTGGACGGAGCGGAGAGCCCGCTGGGTTCGGACGCAACCGGCCAATATGTTTCGCCTATGGTGACGATCTCATGACTTCAGCGACGCCCACCAACTGGCACGAAGCGAATCAGCGCTATTTGATGGCGCGGCTGGAGGTGGTGCGCGAAGCGTTAACAAGGCACATCAGACGTTCAACCCAGAGTCCTGAGCGGAGCTCGCCGGATAACACGCGACGAGCGATGCCTGAGGCAACGCGCGAGCATCCGGTGCGCTCGGCGCTGGATACGGTGAGCGAGGCATTCGGTCTGTCAGCGTTCGAGCAAGACCTCTTGCTGCTATGCGCGAGCATAGAGCTCGACTCAAGCTTCGCTCAGCTCTTCGCAACCGCGCATGGAGACCCGGCGCGGTGCTATCCGACGTTCAGCCTGGCGCTGGCGGCGCTGGACGAGCCGCACTGGAGCGCAATGACACCTGCCGCTCCGCTTCGGCGATGGCGATTGATAGAAGTTGGCGCCGGCGAAACGCTCACAAGTAGTCCCCTGCGCATCGAGGAGCGTGTGCTGCATCACCTTACTGGAATTAGCTGCCTCGATTGGCGGCTGCAGGGTCTCACCGAGCCGCTCGGCTCACCGTCAGACCTGCCTTACTCACATAAGGAGTTGGCTGGTCAGGTTGTCCGTTTGTGGAGCTGCTCTGACCACGCCGACGCCTCACCCGTAATCAATTTGTGCGGAGAGCATCGAATCGGCAAAGAAGCGGTTATCGCCTTCGCCGCCGCGCATCTGGGAATTCAATCGTACTTACTGCGCAGCACCGATGTACCGCAATCGGCGGCAGAGCGCGAGGGGTTGTCGCGGCTGTGGGAGCGCGAGGCAGCGCTGGCCGGTTGCGCGCTAGTCGTGGATGCTGCCGAATCGGATGCAGCAACCGCTATTCGCTCTTTTTTGCAAAACGTGCGCGGCATGATTGCAATTCTCAGTCGTGAACCGTTCTCCGTGCCGAGGCGACGGGTCATTCGTCTCGACCTCAACGCGCCCAGCTCCGGTGAGCAAAAGGACATTTGGCGCCACGCGCTCAGCGAACACGCGGAACGATTGGACGGGTGGGTCGACTCGCTTATCTCGCAATTCACTCTAAACGCCGAAGCCATAAACGCAGCAAGCAGCGCCGCGCTTTCAGCGATCGAGGTGCCGGCTTCGGCAGAAGCGAATTCGGGAACCATAGCAGCCGTCACAAATGATGATGTGTCGCAGAGCTCTTCCATTTTCGAATCATTGTGGAACGCCTGCCGAGCCCAGGCGCGCGTTCGTCTCGACGATCTTGCTCAGCGCATCGAGCCGGCTGCTTTCTGGGACGATCTGGTCTTACCCGAGCTGCAACGTCAGATTCTCCGCGACATCTCCGTGCACGTCAGACATCGCGCGAGGGTATACGAGAACTGGGGATTTGCGTCCAAGGGGGCGCGCGGACTCGGGTTGAGCGCGCTGTTCGCGGGGGCAAGCGGGACAGGAAAAACGATGGCGGCGGAAGTGCTTGCGGCTGAGCTTCGACTCGATCTTTATCGCATCGATCTCAGCCAGGTTGTGAGCAAGTACATCGGCGAGACCGAAAAGAATCTGCGTCGCGTCTTCGAGGCGGCGGAGTCAGGCGGCGCGATATTGCTATTCGACGAAGCGGACGCGCTGTTCGGCAAAAGGACCGAGGTGAAAGACAGCCACGATCGTTACGCCAACATCGAGATCAGCTACTTGCTCCAACGTATGGACACATACCGCGGGCTGGCTATTCTCACCACCAACATGAAGAGCGTGCTCGACACGGCATTTCTACGACGTATCCGATTCGTCGTCCAGTTCCCGTTTCCCGATGCGGCGCAGCGTGCTGAAATCTGGCGGCGAATATTCCCGGCTCAAACGCCGGTTGAGAACCTGGATCTTAACAGACTGGCCCGGCTAAACGTCCCTGGCGGCAACATTCGCAACATAGCGTTGCAGGCTGCTTTTCTAGCGGCGGATTCGGGTGAGCCCGTTCGTATGTTTCATCTATTGCGAGCCGCTCGCAACGAATACGCAAAGCTCGAGAAACCGCTCACCGAAGCGGAAGTCTCGAACTGGATTTGAAATGAGTGATCAAGAGCACAACGTGTGCCATCGGAGCTCCATAGAACTGCACATCGAGGAATTGGTTCTGCATGGCTTCTCGGCCGCCGATAGATACGCAATCGCGGATGGCTTACAGCACGAGCTAATGAGGCTGATGACCGAAGAGAAGTTCTCAATG
>DASXSR010000043.1:0-4247 GCA_036505875.1 Blastocatellia bacterium
CTCGAAAGGAACGAGGGAGCCGTTAGTTCTCGTCTAGCCAAGCTAGAATCGGCGCCGCGTGTAGAGATGCAGCCTACCGCGCAGCAGTCTGTCGAGCCGTCATCTTCAAAACCTCTTGCGCGAATATTTGACGACGTCATACCTGCCTCTCCGCGATTGTTAGCGCCGGTCGTTGCCCCTCTGCGTCTCTCCAAAGGAGGCGTGTTGTGTTCGCATTGTCACCGATGGGAATGCAAGAGAGAAGACGTCTTCTGCTCGCGATGCGGCGAGGCGCTGGTGATTCTCGAAACCCCCGCTCAGTCGGTGAGCTTTGAGCCGCTGGGCGATCACCGCGTCGGGCAACTGATCGAGTTTCGTAACATCGGCCTCAACCCAGTGCGAATGAGCATCACGGTTCTTGCGGACCGGGATCTTGAGAAACGCTTTTCTACGCACGCTCAAAACGCGGTCCTTGACGGCGGAAACGCTGAGCATCTGCAAGTAATGTTCGACGCTCGCGGGCTCGATCTGAATACCAGTCACAGGGCTGATCTTGAAATCGCCACGAATGAGAAGGGTCTTATGAAGCGGCGGATGGAGTTGATAGTGGAGCGGCTCCCTGTGCCGAGGATCGTCGCTCAGGAAAGCTACGTGTTTGTGATTGGTGTTGAGAATCAATGGGATTTTCGGATAGCCAACGACGGAGGCGGAACGTTGAAGTTGTCCGGCTTGATGCTCGATGACCTCCCGCTCAAGGCTCAAGGCAATGTGGTAATCAAGGGCGGGCAGTTGCTCAGTGTCAAAGAGGCTGTGCCGGAGTTAGAGCTGACTGTGGGAAGATTCATGAAGAAGCTGCGCTTTGCGTTTGAACACTACGAACCCGTCATGATCGACATTGTGGTTGACGCCGTGCGGCCCGCGCGAATAACGACGCAGCCCCCCGAGCTTACCTTTGGCGTGATGTCGATAAACCGCTCCAAACGGCTCGCGCTCACAATAGTTAACAGTGGCGGAGAAGAGCTGATGGTGGGCTCGATCGATTCCCCGGTCGAGTGGGTCGAGCCTCTTGCCGAGACACCGTTCTGCATCGCGCCGAGTGGGTCGCGGGTGATTGATGTCGAGATTCGCGGCTCGCGCGAGCTTGCCGGCGATCACATGGGACAAATTATTGTCCAGAGTAACGCGTACAACAACGCGGCTCACAAGGTTCCCTTCCTGGTTTCTTTCGTCGAGCCTTCGCCCTATGAGGAGTACATCGGGATCGACTTCGGGACCACAGCGTCGTGCGTTGCGGTTTTGGACGAGCACTATCGGCCGGTCGTGCTAGAGCTCGATCGCCCCGAGCAGAACTCGTCTGGAGACCTGCGCATTATGCCGTCGGTCCTCTACTTCCAGGAAGACGGCGAGGTGATCGCCGGACGCGAGGCCTTGCTTCACGCGGCGATTCAACCATCAAACGCAGTCACATCGATCAAGCGCGCGCTTGGTCTCCAGCACAAGAGGCTGCTTGCGGGGCATGAGTACGATGCGACTGGGCTTGCGTCGAAGATTATCGAAGAACTGGTTCGCCGCGCCGAAGACGGGCTGTTTGAATTGGGCCGGTACAAAACACCCTGCAGGGCGGTTGTCACAGTCCCAGTCGAGTTCTTCATCAACCAGCGACAGGCGTTGCTTGACGCATGCAAACTTACCGGCTTGGAAATGGAATCTCGTTCGGCGCGACGAAGCGTTATTGATGAAGCTCACGCAGCCGCGCTGTATTACCTGCATAAGCGAGTGGAAGAGACCGGGGAGCCTGCGGCTGAACGGCTGATGATTTTCGATTTTGGAGGCGGCACGCTCGACTGCGCGTTGATCGAAATCGGAATGCGTGATGAAAAGATACTGCTCACCACCCTTGCCACAGGTGGAGACTCCAGGTTGGGAGGCGAAGATATCGACTGGGTGCTTGTCGAAAAGCTCGGCCACTGGGCAAAACAGTTATATAAAGACTTCGACTCGGACTGCCTCGGAGACGAGAAAAAGTTCAAGCACAAGTATCGCACGCCGGAGCTGGCTCAAGCCGCTTATTTGACTCGCGCGCGATTCAAGCGGCAGGCCGAGATAGCCAAGATCGCTTTGGGCGCCGCGCCTGCCGTCGAGCTGGTGATCGAGCCTCTGTTGCGACGCGACCCTACACCGTTTCAGCCGTACGTTCTTGCCGAGGGAACGTTGGCGCGAATGGAGGTAACGCTGCCGAGAGACAAGCTGGAAGCTGCGCTTGCCCCGTTGATCAAGCGGGCAATCGAAGCTCTCGAAGCAGTGTGTTATCGCGCTGGCGTATCTCCGGAATCAGTGGACACGGTACTGCACGTTGGCCGCACGAGTCTGAATCCAACCGTTCGCGCGCAGGTCAACGAGTTTCTGATGAATGCAGAGGACCGCTCTGCGATTGTCGAGCCGAAGCTGTGTGTAGCGCTGGGCGCCGCGCTGTGGGGTTTCATGAAGGACAAACCGGGCAACAATATCGAATTCGTCGGCGAGGTTAACAAGCTCACTCACGACATAGGCTACTTCGACGTCAAGGCCATGCGAAATGTTTTCGTTCCGGTCTTTCCGGCGCAGACTGAGTTCCCATGCGTTAAGACGATCCAGCTCCCCAACAACGGAGAATGGCTGGATCTCAAGCTCGCCGAGAATCGCACCGCGAGTCTAAACGTCAACGGCAACTGCGCGCTTATCGGCGGCGTGCGCGTTGATGCGCGCGAAGTGAAAGAAAAGATGATTTCGGTACGGTTCGCTATAGATGAAAACCGGATGCTCGAGATCACTGCGAACGGCATCACTCAGCAAATCATGAGTATGGCGGAGGAGTGATGCAAGACGGGTGCGCTATGAGAACTGACATTGCGAAGCTTGCTTTGTTGTTGCTGGTTGGTCTGCTGGCCGCGCCGACGTTTGCACAGGACGTTATACGGGCGGAAAAGGAAGAGAAGTCTGAATCAGCGTCGCAACATTCGACGGCTGCAAACAGGAATGGGAACCAGAATCGGAACCGCCCGGAAACGAGCGTCAACAAGAACCAGCAGGTGCAAGGAACCGCAACGCCGAGCCTTGACGCGGAAGATAAGAAAGATCTCGATACGCGATCGGCAACGTTACCAATTCTGAGCAACCCCATCGTTCTGGCCGCTGCGGGATTGCTGTTGTTGATTGCGCTCGCCCTGCATGTTGTTCATATCGTGACCGGGTTGCGGTCCAAGCAGGAGATCGCCCAACTCCGTGGCGCGATACGAACACTCTCACAGCGAGTCTCAATTGGCGATGAAGCAGGCAATCAAAGAGCGGGCGCTTCGAATGAGCTCGTTCAGCGGCTCAATCGTCACCGTCAAGGGATCGATCATCTCTTTTCGGAGGTTAGCCAGATCGAACAGCGCGTGGCGGCAAGCGAGCGGCACGCAGCCGAGACTTCCGCGGCCGTCGCTCTTGCTGCGCACATGGCGGGTGAACCAAGAATCAATCACGCGCTGGAGCAGGCGGCGGTTGAAATCGGTGAGGCAGATCGCGCGGCAGCCATCAAGATCATGCAGCAATATAAAGAGCTGTTCGGCGCGAACGCGTTGCGGGTGAAGACCCTGATAAAGGAAGCAACTGCGATGGTCGAGTCGATCGGCGACCGTTCGAGCATTCACCGCGAGATCGTTGATCGGGTACAGGATCTCCGAACGTCGCTTCTTCAATTTGAGAGTTGGCACACCGAGGCGAGCGAACGTCTCGCGTCGCTCCGGCGTGGGTCGGTGTCTGACCGCTATTCGGCGTTCACCGCAGCGCAGGCGAAACTCGCGCGGCAATTCAACGAGCGGGCGATCTCGATTATCGACTATGTGGCAGGTTACAGAGATCTGATGGAACAGCACTTTCCCGCCGCTGCTGATGAGTCAGCTTCGAAAGCGCCAGCCGACCACGAAAGCGATCTCAAGAAATTATCCGGCAGCGTTCCCGATTATCTGATGGATTGGTTCGATAAATTGTCTCAGCTTCAAACGCAGGCGGCGCAAACGTCAGTCGACGGCGAGACAGCAGCCGGTCTCGCCCGCATTCAGCGCGCGGCCAGGGACGTTCTTGGCCAGTTCGACATTCAACCCGACGAGATTCAAATCGGAGTCACAAGTTTTGATCGCCGGCTTCACGATGCGTCATTGATAACGCAGTCGCCGCAGTATCCGGCGAACACTGTGGTGGCAGTGCAGCAATACGGCTTTCGCAAACTCTCTACTGGAGACGTGCTG